>DATAGU010000071.1:0-66121 GCA_036263495.1 Polyangia bacterium
TACGAGGGACGGGTGCACCGCGTGCTCGGTGGAGTCGCACTGTGGGCTACGGCCGGAACCACGCGGTGTAGGAGGAGGTCTTCATGAAGTTGAGGATCAGCCGCGCCACCTTCTGCTCGCCCGCCGTGCTCGGGTGGGTCCCATCGCTTTGCCGCATCTCGGTCCGCAGCCATACCAGGCCGTCTGAGCGGGGGGTGGTGCCGCTCGCCCAGAGATAGGGCCCCCAGGCGAGCCAGGGGGAGCGGCCATAGCTGAGATCCCCGGCCACGGGATCGACGCCGCCTCCGCGCTGCTGGTTGATCTGCGCCGCGATCAGCCACTTGACCGCGAAACCACCTTCATAGGCATAGGGCTCGGGGTTGAGGCAGTCCGTGGCATAGCCGCCATAGATGCGGCTGCTCAAGAAGACCTGCCGAGCAAAGGGATAGCGCTGCTTGATGGCGCGCATGATGTTGCCGAGATACCGCTCCGAAGCGTAGGCATCGGCGTTGCTCGCGGGGAGCGAGATCGTCGGGCTGGCCTCGGCGCCCTTGACCCAGATCGCCTGGACCTGATTCTCCGAGAGCCCGTTCGGTAGCAGCACCTGGTCGCGGACGCGATCGTAGTTGCTGTAGCCATTGGGCCCGGTGGGGTCCCACCGGTCGAGCGTCTCGCCGCCCTTGGCTCCATCCATGATCACCATCTGCGTATGATTCACACCGGGATCGGCCGCTGCCTGGGCCATGAACGACTGGGGCTGGTTGTAGGGGAGCAGGCATTGGGTGGCGAGCGGGTCGCCGTTGGAGTCAAACGAGGCGCCGCCACAGAACTCGATGGTGGTGTTCGACAGGCCCATGGCGAGGAAGACGATCTTGCCATTGGCGCTCGGGTTCCCGCTCTGCGCCCGCGGCTGGATGCTGGCGGCCGCGGTCTTGCCGTCGGCATCATGATCCGTGGGCATGGTGTTGGAGCCGGTGTAGAGGAAGCCGGGAAACTGGTTGAGATACAGCTGGCCGGGGGCGAAGTCGGTGAGCGGCGTGGCTTGGAAGTTGGGAGGCAGGGTGCATGTTTGCGCTAGAGCGGGATGGACACCGAAGACACCGAGTGCGCCTGCCAATGCGAAGAACCCATAATTTTTCATAGGAGCCTCGTCAGGTTCGGGATGAGGGATGTCGGATGCCCGACGTGATTGGAGATGTATTCGCGCGCGCGTCCCCCGGGGTTACAGAGCCAGGAGGCGGCGCGGGATCACTATTCACCGAGTGCGTCCTCCATCTCGAAGGCAGGTTCACCCAGGGGAGCGGCGAGGTCAGCTGATTTTCTTTCGGAAGCACACGATGCGCTCGACCTCTTCGTACCCGAGTGCGGCGTGGGCGCGATGGCCGCCATGCCTGCCAGGCCCATGTCGGCACGGCCACGGCGTCGCATGGCTCGGTTCTTGGAGAGGGGCAAGACATCGGATGGATGAAGGAGGCCTATGGACCTGGAGGGTTTCGATCGGTTGCCGGAGCGGGTGACCGTCTATGAGGTGGGGCCGCGCGATGGGCTGCAGAGCGAGCAGCGGATGGTGCCGACCGCCGACAAGATCGCGTTCGTCGATGCGCTGTCGGACACGGGGCTGCGCTACATCGAGGTCACGAGCTTCGTCGATCCGCGGTGGATCCCGCAGATGGTCGATGCGGCGGCGGTGGCGGCGGGCATCCATCGCCGGCCGGGGGTGACCTACTCTTGCCTGGTGCCCAATCGCCGCGGGCTCGACGCGGCGCTCGCGGCGGGCATGGAGGAGGTGGCGGTGTTCATGTCCGCCTCCGAGACGCACAACCAGAAGAACGTCAACAAGACCATCGCCCAGACGCTCCAGGCGTTCGAGGGGGTGATGGGGCCGGCGCAGGCCGCCGGGGTGCGGGTGCGTGCGTATCTGTCGACGGTCTTCGGCTGCCCTTACGAGGGACGGGTGGATCCCCGGGCGGTGATGCGCCTCGTGGGGGAGCTGCGCGGGCTCGGCGCCTATCAGGTCTCGCTCGGCGACACCACGGGGATGGGCAGGCCGCCCTGGGTGCACCGCGTGCTCGAGTCGCTGCTGGAGGAGGTCCCTCCCGAGACGCTGGCGCTCCATTTCCATGGCACTCGGGAGCAGGTGCTGACCAACGTGCTGGTGGGGCTGGACCTCGGCATCTCCACGGTGGACAGCGCGCTCGGCGGCCTGGGCGGCTGCCCCTATGCGCCCGGCGCCCCGGGGAACCTGGCCACCGAGGACCTCGTGGACATGCTGCAGGGGCGGAGCATCGAGACGGGCGTCGATCTCGACGCGCTGCGCAGGATCCGGCTGCCCCGGCCTGCTCAGGAGTCGCCTGCCCTGAGAGCCTGACCCGCTCCTGGCAGGCCATGCCAGTCTAACGATCGGAGCACAAACGGGCGGGCCATCGTATGCTGCGCTCATGCGCACCCTCCCGTTCGCTTTGCTCCTCTCCCTGGTGGCCTGCGCCTCGCAGACGGCGGTGCGTCCGGCCGCCGCGCCTCGGACCGAGACGGCCAAGGCGCTGCCGTTCATCGAGGACGACTACGACCGCGCCGTGGCCGAGGCCAAGCGCCGCAAGGTGCCCATCTTCGTGGACACCTGGGCGCCGTGGTGACACACCTGCCGCTTCCTCCGCGCCTACGTCTTCACCGACCGGGCGCTGGCGAAGCACGCCGGACAGTTTGTCTGGCTGTCGATCGACACCGAGAAGAGTCAGAACGCGAAGTTCGTCGCGCGCTACGCGAGCGGGGTGCTGCCCACCTTGTTCGTCATCGACTCCACGACCGGCGACGCGGTGCTGCGCTGGCCGGGGTCGGCGACGGTGCCGCAGCTCGAGCGGCTGCTCGAGGACGGCGAGCGCGCCACCCGCGTGGTGCAAGGAGAGACCGGTATCGCCGCGCTGGCGCAGGCGGATCGGCTGGCAGCGGCGGAGCGCTACGAGGAGGCGGCCAAGGCCTATCGGGTGGCGCTCGACGTGGTGAGTCCGAGCCGCCGGCCGCGGGTGATCGAGTCGCTGCTCATCGCCGATCTCAACGCCGGGGCGGCGGAGGATTGTGCCCACACGGCCCTGGCCGAGATCCCCAAGCTCGAGCGTGGCCCCTCGTTCGCCAACGCGGCGGCGTTCGGTCTCCTCTGCGCCAAGGCGTTGCCGGCCGCGACGGCGTGGCGGCCGGAGGCGCTCGATCGGCTGGCCGCGCTGGTCGAGGAGGCCCTGGCCTTGCCCAACATCCTGGCCGACGACCGCTCGGGCCTCTACGAGGAGCTCGTGATGCTGCGGCGCGAGCGCAATGACGCGGCCGGGGCGCAGGAGCTCGCCGGCCGCTGGCTCACGTTCGTCGAGACCGAGGCCGCGCGGGCGCCGACGGCGGCGGCCCGGGCGGCGTTCAACCACTACCGGGCGACCGCGGCCATCGCCCTCGGCGATCCCGGGCGCGCGCTCGCGGCCGTGAAGGAGTCGGAGGAGGAGCTGCCCGATGACTACGATCCGCCCTATCGGCGGGCCGTCCTCGAGCGGGCCCTCGGTCATGATGATCTCGCGCTCGCCGCGTTCGATCGCGCCGCCGCCCTCGCCCACGGCCCAAGGCGCGTCCGCATCTTCGAGATGTGCGCGGAGATCGAGGAGAAGCGTGGCGATCGAGCCGCCGTGCGCCGCCGGCTGGCCGACGCCCTGGCCGCCGCAGAGGCGCTCCCCCCGGGTCAGGGCGGCGAGTACATGGCGAAGCGGCTGCGCAAGCGCCTCGCCGCCGTGCCCTGAGGATCCTCGACGACACCGCAAAGCCGGCGCCCTCCACCGGATCCGCGGCGACCGGGTCGACCGGATCGGGGGCGGTGCCGGCTCGTGCTCTGGTTGAGCGGGGGCCAACAGCGTCGTGCTCCTCGCCACCGAGGAGATCAGGGGTCACGCAAGGCCACTGGAAGGAGATCTCCCTTCCTTACACGAAGTTGCCCGTCACCCAATCCACGATTGATGTCCACGTATCTCCCTGCATGAAGTTGTCGGCCATCGTCTGCAACGCCGGCACCTGGCTGCAGTCGTCGAGCGTGATGGCCTGCGTGAGCGGCACCTCGACGCGCACGTAGTTCGCCGGTGGGAGGATCCTGCCCGACTGTTCATCGTCGATGTCCGACGAGCCGTCCATCATCAGGTTGATGAGCAGCTCGGATGGCACGCTCGACGGTGCGTTGAGCGGGAACATGTATTGATACGTCCCCCAGAGGTTCGGATCGATCGAGCCGAAGTATGACGATGGCACCGAGTTTTGTGTCGCGCCGGTGCCGAGCGAGAGCATGCGGATGCTCGACGCACTGACGCCGGCTTGCAGCACGCGCGAGAGGACGAACATCGATGGGTTGTTCGCGAACGTGCCGCCGTCGATGCAGTAGCCGAGCTGCGGGTGGTTGTATGGTGGGAAGAACGTCGGCGCGGCGGAGGTCGCGAGCGCGGCATCCAGCAGCGTGCTGTCGTTCGACGACGATGAGAGGTTGTCGATCGAGATCGGCAGCCATTGGCCGCTGCCATTGTCGAGCTGATACGTCGTGACGAAGAGTTTCTGCGAGAGCTGGCTGAACAGTGTCGAGGCCTGCTCGCCGAGCGTCGACTGCAGTTGTGAGACGAGCGATGTGTTGTTGTACTTCGCGGCGAAGAGATTCTTTGGCAGCACACCCGCCTCCGACGCCAGCGCGATGCCGTCCGCGACCCACGACCAGTCGGAGCCCATGAGGTTTGTGAGGTAGCCTTTGATCTGCTCGTACGACGCGGCGGGCGAATCGGCGGTGTTGAAGATCGCGCTGCACTGCGAGGAGTAGAGCGTCACGAGCTGCGACGGTTGCAGCCCTGCCGCAAGGGCGATGGAGATGATGCCGCCCGTCGACGTGCCGGCGAACACGGTCGTATTCGTGAGGATGCTCTGCGGCAGCTGATCGAGCAGCATCGCCGTCAGCAGTCCGCGGATGCCTCCGCCGTCACAACAAAGGATGTTGTAGTTCGTGGTCACGCACGCCTCCTGTCCTGAAATGCGGGTTTCGGGGAGGACGCACGACCGCCGAGGGGCGCTTGAAGCGGCTCTCCCCCTGGCGCCGATGGCGGTGAACTTGCCGTCCCTGCTCCACGTCGCGGGCGCGCGGGGTCCCCAACTGGAATGTTGGGGTCTTTCATACCATCACCGCTCCGCCGCCTGGAGGTTGATGGTGAGGTAGGTCTCCTTCATCGCCTCCTTCAGCTCCGCGTCCGAGAACGGAGCGCCTGGGGGTTGAAAGGAGCGGAACCACTCCGCGTCGCCGTCGAGGTACTCCTGTTCGCTGCGGAAGCAGTAGCCGCGCGGGAGGCCGAAGACACGCACGGGAAAACCGCAGCCGAGCGCGGAGATCTGCCGCTCCAGCGCCTCGGCCACGAGGGCCACTGCCTCGGCGGGGTGGTGGGTGTCCACCACGACAGGGTCAGGTCGGAGCTCCGCGGATCCTGCGGGCCATGATCCTTGAGGACCGACTTGTCGATGGCGAGGCCGGTGGCGCCCTCGAACAGCGCCGAGGGGCTGCGCTTGGTCTCGTGCAGCGGCATGGCGGCGAGCGCGGGGTGCAGCGTCCGTTGCCGTGCCCGCGGTCCGGATACGCGGCTTCCCGCGATGATGAGGCCCACCTCGTGCTCTTGGGCGATCCTCGAGAGCGCCGCCGCCCCGTCGGGAGACACGCCGAACAGGACGTTGGGCCGGCCCGAGGCGGCGTGGATGGGCGTGTAGGGGTAGCGCCCCGCGAGGCAGGCGGCGAGGAGTTCTTCGTAGCGATATTCCCGTGCGAGTTCGATCCCCATCGATGGCGAGGAGCGATAGTAGCGAAGGAAGGGGTGGTGTCGGAAAATCGTCGCCAGGGCGGCGCGCTGACGCTAGTCTCCCCGCGAACAATGGAGGTTCCCCCATGAAGACCCAGGCTCAGAAGGCCGCCGACTTCGCCGCGCTCCATGCCGCGCCCGGCTGCTTCGTCATCCCGAACCCGTGGGATCCCGGCTCGGCGCGGATCCTGGCGGGCCTCGGCTTCAAGGCGCTCACCACCACCAGCGCCGGCTATGCCCGTTCGATCGGTGTCACCGACTACAAGGCGGGGCGCGAGCACGTGCTCGAGCACATCCGCCTCATGGCGCCCGCGGTGGATGTCCCGCTCGCCGCCGACCTCGAGAATGGCTTCGGCCCCCGGCCGGAGGATTGCGCGGACACCATCCGCCTGGGCGCGGAGGCCGGCCTCGTCGGCGGCTCGATCGAGGACTTCACCGGCGAGCGCTCCGACCCGATCTACGGGCTCGGCGTGGCGGCCGAGCGGGTGCGGGCGGCGGCGGAGGCGGCGAAGAGGCTGCCCTACAAGTTCATGCTCTGCGCCCGCGCGGAGAACTATCTCCACGGCCGCCCCGATCTGGCCGACACGATCCAGCGGCTGCAGGCCTACCAGGAGGCCGGCGCCGACGTGCTGTTCGCTCCTGGCCTCCACACCGCGGAGGAGATCCGCACGGTGTGCAAGTCGCTCGACAAGCCGGTCAACGTGATGCGCGGCCCGCGCGAACAGTTGCTGTCCGTGGCCGAGCTGGCCGGGCTCGGCGTCAAGCGCGTGAGCCTCGGCAGCCTCTTGCAGGCCGTGGCGATGACGGGGCTCATCCATGCGGCCCGGGAGCTCGCGACCTCGGGCACGTTCGAGTTCACCAAGGCGGTCGTCGCAGGCGTGGAGATCGACGGCCTGCTGAACCAGGGCGCGGCCAAGTAGGCGCCCTGAGGGGGAGCGAGGGCGCAGCGATCCTCAGCGCTCCGGCAGATTGGCGGCCAGGAAGGCGGCCGCGTTGCCCCCCATGATCCGGGCGATGTCCTCGGGGCTGAAGCCAACGTCGAGGAGCGCCTGGGTGACGAGGACGAGTCCGGAGGCATCGAAGGGGACGGTGACGGCGCCGTCGTAGTCGGAGCCCAGCGCGACGTGGTCGATGCCGGCGATGCGGGCGGCGTGGCGGAGGGCGCGGGCGATGGCGGGTGCGCCCTCGCCGCAGACGGCGAAGTTCCAGTAGCCGATGCCGATCAACCCGCCGTTGCGGGCGATGCGGCGGAGCTGGTCGTCGGAGAGGTTGCGCTGGTTGTCGCAGGTGCCCTTGACGCCGGTGTGCGAGACCACCACGGGGCGGCGGGCCAGGGCCAGCACGTCGTCGATGGTGCGCGCCGAGGCGTGGGAGAGGTCGACCAGGATCCGTTTTTCCTCCATGCGCCGCACGAGGGCCCGCCCCGCCTCCGTGAGGCCGCCCTTGCCCGTGCCGTGCGCCGATCCGGCGAACGCGTTGTCGAAGAAGTGAGCCAGCCCGATCATGCGGACGCCCGCGTCATAGAGCCGGTCGAGGTGGGCCACGTCGCCGTCGAGCGCGTGGGCTCCCTCGACGCCGAGCAGCGCGCCGACGAGCTCGGGCTCGGTCTGGCGCCGCGCGAGGAAGGTGGCGAGATCAGGCGTCGAGCGGATCCGGACCAACCGCCCCTCCGAGCGCCACGCGAGATCGTCGAGCCGCTCGGCCTGGTAGAGGGCCCGTTCGAGGAGGCTCCCGTAGGTGCGAGCGGGCCAGCGCTGCGCGAGGGCGAGCAGGCGGATGTTGTCGGTGCGATCGTCGTTGCGCTCGATGTTGAGGTTGCGCGGCGTCTTGGTGACGATGGTGAACATCTGCAGCGCCACGTTCCCCTCGACGAGGCGGGGCAGGTCGACGTGGCCGCGCCGGCCACGCCGGGCGAGGTCACGCCCCCACAGCAGGCTGTCGGCGTGCAGGTCGGCGACGAGGAGCCGGCGGTGCAGGGCGGCGGCTCGCGCCGATGCACGGTAGGGCGGCGGGTGGAGCACCGCGTTGCGCTGCGCCTCGACGATGGGCGGGGCGACGAAGAAGAAGCCGGCGAGCGCTACCGCGAAGAGGAGCCCAGCTCCGAGGACCAGCCACCGACGTCGTGAGCGCTTGCCCATGACGCCATCCTACCTGACCTGTGGGCATCGAGCGGCCGGGGGGTTTCGCTCCACGCGCGATCCACGGCTGTTCTATCTCCACTCGCGCTGGGTCGATGAAGCCGCGTTCGACCTGCACGCCACGCTCCCGCAAGATCCTCGAGGATCGGGGTGGAACCGCAGTGGCACCCGCGAGGGGCTGGCGGGCCATGATACCGTGATGGACACCATGAGCGCCGATCGCCTGTCCCTCGAAGCGTGCATGATCGACGGCTTTGGCTCCTTCGAGGAGGCTGACTACCGGCGCAGTTGGCTGTTCTTCCACCAGGTGCACTATGTGCTGCCGGCAGAGATCGCAGGTCCCATCGCCATACCCGACGATCTCGACCGGCGGCCCGAGTTCCGGCTCGTCCGGCCGGACCTGAGCGCGGACCAGCTCGATGAGATCATCGATCTGGCCCGCGACGACGCGGCCGACGCCGCCTTTCGGGCCCGTGTCGCCAACCATGTCCCGCAGCGAGATCTGGACTACGCCGGGCTCCTCGTGTTCTCGGATCGGGTGGCGCGCGATCGCGCGCCCATGATCGCGATCACCGACCCGGTCTTTGCGGTGTCGTTCCTCCTTCACAAGCTGCTGCTTTACGCGGCAAGGACCGGCGCGGTGCCGATCGTGGGCCGGGAGTATGCTGCCGAGATGCTGCTCGAAAAGCTGGCCCAGATGCCGCGGCGCGGGCGGCAAGCAGGGCCGCTCGCGCCCCCCCGGAGCGTGACCGTCGCTTCCTTCTCTGCCGGCCTCTCCTTCGACTTCCTCTCTGACGCCGAGTTGTGTGCCGTCGACTTTGCACGACTCTTGCGGTTCAAGGAGCGGAACAGCGAGTTGCTTGAGCGCCACCAGGTCCACATGATCGAGGTCGCGCAGGCGTTCGCTGGGTTGCCCGCCGGCCCGGAGTTCGAATCGGCCCTCGAACGCTTGCGCACCGAGGCGCTGCGCAAGCGGGTGGAACTCGATGGGCACGCCCATGAGGCTTGGCGCGCGCTCGGTTACTCGCTGTTCGGCAAGGCGGTATCGGCAGCGACCGCGGGCTTCTTCTCGGGGGTGGCAGTGCTACGGGGCCACTCGATGCAAGACCTGCTGACGGCGGCGGCGCCGGCGGCGCTGTCCGCTGCAGGGGTAGCGGTGGTGGGGGTGGTGGAGGCGCTCGCGGCGTTGCGTAAGTCCCGGCAGGGCGATCTTTCTTACCTGTTCCGGGCACGCCGAGAGCTCGCGAAGTGATCGCCGGCGCACTGAACTGCGGCCTTGCGACAGCGCGGGGAGCCCATAGGCCGCGACTCAGGTATGGCGCATCGGGTACCCTGGAGGTCGAGAGCGACGATGACCTTGCGCTCTTCGATGCGGCCGGCCTCACGGCCTCGCGCCGACGCTGAAATGAAAAGGGCGGGTCCGAAGACCCGCCCTGCATTCACAGTACAATCACCCTACGGGGGTGCCGTCGCTTAGATCTTGCGAACGTTGGCCGCTTGGAGCCCCTTGGGGCCCTTGGTGACCTCGAACTCCACCTGGTCACCCTCACTCAGCGAGCGGAAGCCCTCGGAGACAATCGCGGTGTGGTGGACAAACACGTCCGGACCACTCTCACGGGTGACAAAGCCAAAACCCTTTGCATCGTTGAACCACTTCACTGTGCCTTTTTCCACTGGAACCTTCTTCTCTTACCATTGGCCACTGCCGTTCGTAGCCTATTCTTTTCCCAGCTGGACGAGACCAACTCGCCAAACCGGACGACCATCTCAGGATGCTCTATGGCGCGCCAAAGTCAAATGATTTTTCTTACGCCAGGGCTGCAGGCCGGATGCAAGGACTATAAGCCGATCCGCAATCCTCACCCTCATCCGGAGAGCATCTATCCTGCCTGGCGCCGCCCAGCCCCGCTCGCTCCCCGGACCTCGCCTGCACTCTCCCATGAGCGGTAGGCGGACGGTGTCGCCGGCCTCCATGCTCGATGCCCACCGACTCGTCTTACTGCCTGGAGTGTGCGCAGCTTCTGTGCGGTTCATAGATGGCGGAATCAATCAGGGGCGGATAGAATCCGGAGCAGATTAGAGGCGGAAGGTGTTGTCGGTGTTGGCTTCGAAGCCACAGGCGCACACGGCGCGGATCTCGTAGACCTTGGTCCTGACGCCTGCCTTGTCGTCGGCGCGAAGGAAGCGTGCGTTTCCATGAAGGGCGGTTCCCTTGCATTTGGGGCAAGCGAGGCCTCGCAGCGTCACGCCACGATTGTTGCCGGCGGCCATCGAATGCATCAGATGGTCGACCACGTCTTGGGCGATTCGAAATAGCATGTGATTGGCCTCTCGTCGTCCCGTGCGGGACGCGTGATTGCATCATTGCATTCGCGGACTGCTGCCGCCACAATTCGTTTGTGTTTTTCCCGCCGTAGACGCCGAACAATAAATCCCCGTGCCGGCAGTCTCGTGGTAAATGAAGGGTTGTATGCGTCAACCAGCCAAGGAGGCTGCCGACCTGTCGGAGCCCGTCGAGGACGACGATCTCTCTCGGCACGAGGTCGATGGCGACCCCAAAAGAGCCGACGATACGCCGCCCGACACGGGCGCCGATGCGGTGCGTACTTATCTTCGCCAGATCGCCACCAGTGCGCTGCTCACCCGCGAGGAAGAATTGGCGCTGGCCAAACAAATCGAGGAGGGACGTCGCAGAGTGCTCGACGCCGCGCTCTCGAACCCGCTGACCATCGAGGAGCTGGAGAGCCTGTGGCGTCGTCTGGTCAACCGCGAGGTCCGGGTGCGTGACGTCCTCGCGGACGTTGATGAGGACGACCCCTCCTTCGACGAGGAGCGGATGGCAGACCATGCCGCTTGCAGCCTCGCCGTGGTGAGCCGTTATCGTCGCGCCAGCGAGCGGGTGATGCGGGAGCTGGCACGGACGGGGCTCTCGGCGGCGGAACGAAAGCGGCGGCTCGAACGGCTCGAACGCGGCCGCCAATCGCTCTTGATCGCCCTCGTCGACCTCCGCCTCAACCAACGTGTCATTGACCTCATCGTCCAACGCTTCAAGGCACAGATGGCGCAGCTCGAAGCGGCCGAGGCGGAGATCGCCCGCTGCGAGGGCCGCGTTGGGATGCCGCTACGCACGCTCCGGGCGCTCGTGCGATCCGGAGCCGGGACGCCGGGCAGGAAGCGACCTCTGCCTGCCGGGCTCACCCTCGATCGTTCCCAGCTCGAGGAGATCGACGCGACCATGGGTCGTGCCCGGAAGAAGATCGCGTCCCTGCTCATGGGGACGCATTCGCTCGCTTCTCAGCGCAAGGCCCATGACGACCTCCTGAGCGGCGAGCAGATGATCGGCCAGGCGCGCAGCCACCTCATTCACGCCAACTTGAGGCTCGTCGTCTCGGTCGCCAAGAAATACACCAACCGGGGATTGCAGTTTCTCGATCTCATCCAGGAGGGGAACCTGGGCCTGATGAGAGGGATCGAGAAATTCGATTATCGGCGCGGCTACAAGCTGTCTACTTATGCCACTTGGTGGATCCGGCAGTCGATCACACGTGCGATCGCCGACCAATCGCGCACCATCCGCGTACCGATTCACATGAACGAGAGCATCAACCAGCTGCGGCGTGTTTCGCGCGAACTGTTGATCGCATTAGGCCGCGAGCCCACCGTCGACGAGTTGGCTGACGCAATGCGGCTGCCGCCGGATCGGGTGGAACGGGTGATGGGGATCGTGCGCGAGCCGATTTCGCTCGAGCGGCCGGTCAACCGCGACGACAGCACGGCAACGCTGGGCGACCTGATCGAGGATACCGAAGCCGTCTCTCCTTCGGAGAGCGCGCTGGCCGCCGATCTCTCGCGCGAGATTCGCCGTTCGCTGGCCTCCCTGACGCCGCGCGAGGAGAAGATTCTCCGGATGCGCTTTGGCATCGGCGAAAAGGGCGAGCATACGTTGGAAGATGTGGGCAAGGTCTACGGCGTGACGCGCGAGCGCATCCGGCAGATCGAGGCCAAGGCCCTCGGGCGGCTTCGCGCCACGGGACGGTCGAGCCGGCTCAAGACACTGATCGAAGACTGATGATCCAAGGCCGGGCGAGCGGGTGCGCGCATGGCCGGGAAGCCCAGGTCCAGGCCCTCGGATGGTGACCTCACCCGAGGGGATCAGTAGGAGTATTCGTTGTAGTTGTACCGAGCGTTGCCGTTGTGCAGCCAGTGGGACGCGCCGTAGAGGTACAGGTGGTCCCCGTCGTTCGCGTACACCCCCGCCGCCGCGCCGAAGTTGCACTGCTGGTTGTAGCAATAGAACTGCCTGCGCTTGACCCACGTCACCGTGGGCTTGGCGCCATAATCCCCGCCCGGCCAGGTGACCCGGTACAGCGACGCATAGTCCGTCCCCGTCACGGTGGGAGACGCCAGCTGCGTGTTGCGCGCCGCCACGAGATACACGGTCCCGTCGCACTGGTTGACGAAGTTGATGCTCTGGTACGTGCCGCAACCCGAGGAGCCGCACCCGCCGCCGGCGAAACCGCCCACCACCTCCGCCGGGGCCACGCGCTGGAAGCCGCCCTGGAACCCGGCCAGCACGTCGGTCGAGTTGGAGAGGTGGAACTCGAGGTTCTGGTCGTCCCACACCAGGGTCATGTAGTAGCCGTTCGGCAACACCGTGAGGGCCGCGGCGTTCGAGGTGGTGTGGGGACGGCTCAGGCGGATGCCGGAGAGCTCGACCGGCGCCGTCGGGACCTGGAGATCGAAGTACCGCACCTCCGAGCCCGTGCCGTCGCCGTAGAGCGGCACGGCGACGAGGTTGTTGAGCGCCTGGATCCCGCCCGCGTGCCAGTAGGTCGTGTCGATGTCCACCACCGCGACGGTCCGGTCGGCGGCCGGCGGGTTTTCATAATCGTAGCCATAATCGGGCAAGGCCCAGGGCCCCGTGGCCGGTTGCGTCCCCATCTCGAACACGATGAGCTGCGACTTCTGCGGCGTGCCGTTCTTGATCCCGCCTGACAGGACGAAGTGCCGCCCGGTCGTGTGATCCCAGGCGCCGAGCCGCTGGATGCCCTGGAAGTGCTCTTCCAGGCCGAAGTTGTTCTCGGATTGTGAGGTGTATCGCGGCCAGGGGATGAGCGTGTTGCGGGCGCCGAGGTACTTGGACGTGCTGCCGAACAGCGAGCTCGACCGCACCTTGTCCGGGATCCGGTCGAAGCTGTACTCGACGTTCACGAGGCAGGGATTGGCGGGGTAGGCGGCGGTGATCGCCCTCGCGAGGGCGGCGGGCGGCTCCGACGGGGCGCAGGCAGACACTCCGGCGAGCAGCGCCCCGAAGAGGCTCACGCCGAGCCGGCGGATGGAACGACCCGGGAACAAGGAAAGGTGACTCGGACCCATCGTGGACCTCCAGGCAAGCGTTGCGGCAGGGAGAGCCTACTGCCAAAGACTCGCCCGGAGAATCCCACGCCCGGCGGGGGCCGGCTCCGTGTCGCCCACCCTGCTTCGTCGCACGGGAGCTGGTGCGAGTGTGCCGCGGAGATACCTTCCTGCCCGAAGGAGGGAATCCCATGCGTACTGCTCTTGCTGCTACCTGCGTCGAGCCCCTTCCGCTCCTCTTTCCCGGGGACATCTCATGGCGCTCGCTCGCTTCCGGCCAGGTCGAGTTTTCTGTCCTCGTCCGTAACCACCATGCTGCGGTGACCAGGCCGGCGACCCTCGTGTTCGGCGTCGCACCGCTCGGCGCGTTCGTCCCTCCATACCCGATCGCCCGCCTGGCGGTCCGGGGCCTGCTCCCCGGCGAGCAGCAGCTCTTCACGCTGCGCGTCGCACACGGCTCGCTCCCCGCCTTCCCGGTAGAGGAGGACTGGCGGCGGAAGCTGGCGCTCGGCGGTGGGGGCACCCGCCCGCCTGCCCCTCCGCAGGACGAGCGGCTGCAGAAGATGCTGCAGCGCTTGAAAGGCGTCGTGCCTCCTGACCTCCTCGACCAGATGGCAGCGAGGGCCCGCGGCATCCCCGATCCGGGTCTCGCCGGCGATCCAGATCTCGAAACGTCCGACTCTCTAGCGCAGCTCGAAGCGGACGAGAAGCTGATGGCCACGAATGAGTGGGTCGGGAATGTGAACATCTGGTTCGACCATGACCCTTCTTCCGCCGTGGAAGTCCACCTGGCGCGAGGCATCCAGGTCACCGCGGGGCGGGGCGTCGCCTTGTGGCTCTTCCTTCCGTACGGCCATCGTTACGAGGTGTCCCTCTCCTGTTCGAACCCCGCATGGCATACCGAGCTCCTGAATCTGCAGGTCAAGTCGACGCTCGTCGTCCGCGCCCCTGAGCAGCGAGGCAGCCGAGCGATCGTGGTGGTCTACGCAATGCGGTTGGCCGACCGCAAGATCGTGCCGGTGGAGTTCACGTTCGAAGCCGTGGCCGGCCGCAGCACCGCGCTCGGCTGCCTGGCCGTCTGACCTGGCGGTCATTGTCTCGGCCAGGGAGGGCCCTTCAGTTCGATGGTATTGCCTTCCGGGTCCTGGATGTAGATCGACGGCCCTTCGCCCTCGGCGCCGTAACGGGACTCCACCGGCCCACACCCCCCTTCCGCTCCCGCAGGAACGCGATGATCGCGTCTCCATCGAAGGGCTCGATCCGCGAGCGCGCGGGGTTCTACGCTCGCCTGCGCCGGGGGTCGGGGACCTCTCGCCACCAGGGCGTCGGACCCTCGACGTGCTCGGGCTCGAAGGCGGCGCCGATGCGCGGGGTCACGATGCGCGCGCCGCGCTCGGTCGCCAGCGATAGGAGCGTCTCGGCGGGCTCGTCCCAGTCGTGGAGCGCCAGGTTGAAGGTGCCCCAGTGCACGGGCAAGAGCGTGCCGCCGCCGAGCATCTCGAAGGCGGTGAGCGCGTTCCGGGGGCCGAGGTGGATCGACTCCCAGGCGGGATGGAAGGCGCCGACCTCGAGCATCACGAGGTCGAAGGGGCCGTGCCGCCGGCCGACGTCCTGGAACTGCGGGGTGAGGCCGGTGTCGCCGGAGAAGAAGATCTTGCGGCGCCCGGACTCGATGATCCAGGAGGCCCAGAGGGTGAGGTTGCGGCTGGTGAGCCCGCGGCCCGAGAAGTGCTGCGAGGGGGTGGCGGTGAAGCGGATGCCGTTCACCTCGGCCTGCTCGTGCCAGTCGAGCTCGGTGATCCGCGTGGGATCCACGCCGAACGCTTCGAGGTAGGCGCCGACGCCGAGCGCGGTCACGATGGGCACGCGCGTCCGCGCCAGCTCCTCCACGGTGGACTGGCACAGGTGGTCGAAGTGATCGTGCGACAGGAGGACCGCGTCGAGCGGGGGCAGCTCGCCGAGCGTGGCCGGGACCGGGTGGAAGCGCTTCGGGCCGGCGAAACGAACGGGGGAGGCGCGCTCGCCGAACACCGGATCCGTGAGCACGCGGCGGCCGTCGATTTCGAGGAGGACGGTGCTGTGGCCGAGCCACGTGACGCGCAGGCCCGTGGCGGTGCGCTGGCCCCAGGTCTCGTGCGGGCGATCGAGCGGCAGCGGCCCGACCGGCTCCCGGCGGCCCCGGCGAAAGAAGAACTCGCCGAGCACGGGCAGCGTCGGTCCGTTCATCCTCGCACCGGTGCCCGACGGGTTCTGGAACCTGCCCTCCGAGAACTGCGCGGAGGCGCGCGATCGTTCGAGCCGCGCTCCGCTGCGACGCTGTTCCTCGTTCTTGATCATCGAAACCTTCCTTCTTCCATCCATCGAAGCGGGAGCGCGACACCGTGGGCTCCCGCGCCACTCACGCGGGGACCGACTGCCTTGAGCGACGGCGTACAAGCCACCAGGTCCCTACGATGGCCACCATCGCCACGCCGAGGCCGAGCCATACCGAACGGGGGGCGTCGCGCATGGCGTCGAACAACCGCTCCCCGAAGAGCGCCGTCAGCAGGAGGGGGACGACGTAGCCCACGGCCGAGCCCCAGAAGTGGGTCCAGAACCGGACCCTGGAGATGCCGAAGAATGCGTGGAGCATGGGCGGCATCCAGAAGATGAACCGGAGCGTGGCCACGGTGGCGAAACCGCGCCGGGCGAGCGCCTCGTCGTAGGCATTGAAACGCGCGGGTATCCGCTTCGCCACCCAGTCGCGCGCGACGAAGCGCGCGAACGAGAAGCCGACGACGCTCGCCGCCATCGTGCCCGCCATCGACAGGCAGAACGCCACCGGCCAGGGCCAGATGAGCGGCGCCGCGAGGATGAACACCGTCCCCGGCACGCCGAACGGCTGGAACACGGCGTACGCCGCCACGAACGTGACGTACCCCCACGGCCCGAGCGCCACGAGCGCCTGCTTGACCCGCAACGGCTCGGCGAACAGGTGGAAGACGCCCATGCGCTGCGCGGCCACGAGGCCCATGAGCACGAGGGCCACCATGGCGAGCTTCGTGTGGGGGAGGGCGCGGGCGGCCTGCGGTGGAGCGGCCGGTGGGGCGTGATCCTGCACGTGACTTACTTTACAATTGGGACTCAGTTTGTCAATGGCGACATTGACAAGATGGGTAACACTTGTCAATCATGTGGAACCCATGAGCATGAGCGAAGAGCAGGGCGCCCCGAGTGCCTCCGAGGATCCGCGGCGGCGCAGGCTGATGGAGGCCGCGTTGACCGTGTTCCTGCGGTTCGGGTTCCGGAAGACGTCGATGGACGAGGTCGCGCGCGCGGCCGGTGTGTCGCGGCAGGGCCTCTATCTCCATTTCCCCACGAAGGAAGTGCTCTTCCGCGCCTCGGTCCAGCACCTGCTCGACGGCGCGCTCGCGGAGGCGACGGCTCGCCTCGCGGACGGCGAGCTGCCCCTGGAGAAGCGGCTGGTGGGCGCGTTCGACGCCTGGACCGGCCGATTCGTCGGGGCGTTCGGGGGGAACGCGGCGGATCTCACGGCCGCCGCGAGCGAGCTCGTGGGCCCGATGCTCGCGGAGCGTGAAGGGCTGTTCGTCGAGGCCGTGGCCAAGGCCCTGCGCCTCTCGTCCCTCGTGGCCGCCTACAAGCCCGCGGGGCTCAACGCGCGGCAGCTCGCCGACACGCTGTATGCGACCGCTCGCGGGCTGAAGTACTGCGCGACGCGCGAGGCGTTCGTCGAGGGGATGACGGTCGCCGTGCGGGCGATGTGCCTGCCGCTCCGGGAGCGCGGCGCGCGATCGTGAGCCACCGAGCCGTGGCGTCGGCGGCGTCTACGGCGCGCGGACCGACGGCAAGTGCCATCCCTAGCGCGCCAGCGCTCCCTCGGTCTCTCCTCTTCGCTTCTCCTGAAGCCGCGCTCCTGGCGAATCGCCACTTCGCCTGCCTGCGGATCGCGCTGCGGGGCCCGGTCGCCATGCCCCCTGTGCTAAGGTTCGCCACGGGCGCGCAATGAAACAGAGAATCCTGATTATCGGCAACGGCGTCGCGGGCATCACCGCGGCCTTCACCGTGCGTGAGCGCGACTCCCGCGCCGAGATCACGGTCATCAGCGGCGAGTCGGATTTCTTCTTCTCGCGCACCGCGCTCATGTACGCCTTCATGGACAAGCTCGACCGCCGTGACCTCGAGCCCTACGAGCGCAAGGTCTACGGACGGCAGAACATCCAGCTCGTGCGCGCCTGGGTCCAGGACCTCGACGCCGAGCGTCACATGGTCAAGCTCGATGACGGCCGCGAGCTCACCTACGACCGGCTGCTCCTCGCCACGGGCGCCGGCCCGAACCGCTTCCCGGTCCCGCTGCCCGGCCTCGCCGAGGTGCGCCAGGGGCTGGTGAACTTCGTCTCCCTCGGCGACCTCGACGCCTGCGAGGCGCTCACCCCGTCTACCCGCCAAGCCGTGGTGGTGGGCGGCGGCCTCATCGGCATCGAGCTCGTCGAGTGCCTGGTCCACCACGGGGTCAAGGTGACCTTCCTCGTCCGCGAGCCGTGGTTCTTCCCCCTCGCCCTCGGCCGCGAGGAGGGCACCATGCTCACCGATGCCATGCGCCGCCATCACATCGACGTGCGCCTGTCGGACGAGCTGGCCTCGGTCGAGCGCGACGGCGACGGCCGGGTGAGCGGCGTCGTCACCAAGGCCGGCGAGCGCATCCTGTGCCAGATGCTGGGCCTGTGCATCGGCGTCCGCCCGAACAAGGATTGGCTCGAGAAGGTCACGACCCCGCCCAAGCTCGGCCGCGGCATCATCGTGGATCCCCAGCTGCGCACCTCGCTGCCTGACGTGTGGTCCGCGGGCGATTGCGCCGAGATCCATTATCCGGATCATTCCCCCCTGCCGCGCTGGGTGCGAAACCCCCTCATCGAGCAGATCTGGTACTCGGCCAAGCGCCAGGGCGCCCTCGCGGGCCACAACATGAGCATGAAGGGCAAGCCCGCCGCCGGGCTCACCTACACCCCGCCCATCTACTTCAACAGCGCCAAGTTCCTCGACATCGAATACACCACCGTCGGCGAGACCCTGTTCGCCCCCGAGGGCAGCCGCGTCCTCTATCGCCGCCACCCGCGCCGCGCCATCAGCCAGACCATCGTCTCGCACGAGAGCCGGGTGCTCGGCTTCAACATGCTCGGCTCGCGCTGGGATCACGCGGTCCTCACCCGCTGGGTCGAGGAGGGACGCGACATCGACTGGGTGCGCGAGCATCTGCGCGAGGCGCAGTACGACGTCGAGTTCGGCCGCCTCGACCTCGGCGCCCTCCAGGAGGAGGAGCGGGCCTATACGCCGCTGCCCGCCGACGTGCAGGCCATGCTCGGCATCCGCAAGCCGACGAACTCCGCCGCTCCCACCAGCGCGGCGGCCGATCCCCCCGGAGGCCGTCCATGAGACAAGCAGGGGCCATTGGCTGGCTCAAGCACGACATCACCCACCGCGGCGTCACCGCCTGGACCCTCACCGCCCTCCTCTTCGGCTTCTACCTCGTGCTCTACTTCACCGAGGGCCTCACCGCCGTCGCGAAGGCGATCCACCTCAGCTCCAAGTGGGACCTCTACGGCCTGCTCTACACCGTTGCCATTCTGAGCGGCGGCTCCTACGTCATCTGGAAGTACCGCCACAACCGCTACCAGATCGTGCGCACCGCGGTGGTCATGACCGTGCAGACCACCTTCGCCTTCGCCATCCCCCACCTCCTCGAGGCCCTGCATCAGCCCGGCTACTACTTCAGCTATCTGTGGCCGCTCAAGATCGAATACTTCTACCCCTCCACCATCTTCCAGATGCCGCTGCCCTTCATCCTCTACAGCTTCCTCGGCTCGCTCCTCATGGTGCCGATCCTCGGCATCGTGTTCGGCAAGCGCTGGTACTGCTCGTGGATCTGCGGCTGCGGCGGCCTGGCCAACACCGCCGGCGAACCCTTCCGTCACCTGTCGAGCAAGACCGAGGGCGCCTGGCGCTTCGAGAAGGTCGCCATCCACACCGTGCTCGGGCTCTCGTTCCTCGTCACGGCCCTCGTGGTCATGAGCGCCTTCGTCGGCAACGCCCATCCCCAGCTGCAGGGTACGAGCGACAAGCTCCGCGATGCCTACGGCCTCGTCGTGTCCATGATGCTCTCGGGCGTCATCGGCGTCGGCCTCTACCCGGTCGGCGGCACGCGCGTGTGGTGCCGCAACTTCTGCCCCATGGCCGCGCTCCTCGGCCTCGTGCAGAAGATCGGCCGCTTCCGCATCCGCGTGAAGCCCGACATGTGCATCTCCTGCGGCATGTGCACGAAGTACTGCGAGATGGGCATCGACGTGCGCGCCTACGCCCAGACCAACCAGACCTTCACCCGCGCCGCCTGCGTGGGGTGCGGTATGTGCGCCGAGGTCTGCCCGCGCGGCGTGCTCTCCCTCGAGGCCCGCTGGGGTCAGGATCCGCAGCAGCGGGCGCTCAGGCCGGCCATGGCCCCTTCGGATCTCGTGCAGATCCGCCTCCACCGCTAACCCATCGATCAGTTCCCCCAAAGAAGCCACGTGAGCGTGGGCGATCCCCCCCAGCGCCGCTCTGTACTATGGTGCGCGTCATGAAAAACCTTCCTGTCGTCGGCAAAGCACACGAGGCGGGTCCCGGGGCCGGGGCCTTTCACTGGTTCATCTACGGCTCATCGCTCGACCGCGAGGCGTTCGCCAGCTGGGCCGAGCAGCATGGCTATCGCCTGCCCGATTTCTCGCAGGCCGTGCCCGCGCGGCTCGAGGGCTATCGGCTGGCCTGGAACGTCCAGAGCAACTTCTGGGGCGGCACCGTGGCGAGCCTCGAAGAAGCGCCGGGATCCGCGGTCGAGGGTCTGGCGCTGCCGCTCGGACCCGAGGCCCGGGCGCTCGTGGATCACAAGGAGGGGGCCATCTCGGGCCTCTATCAGGCCTTCTCCGCCAGCGCGGTACCGCTCGCCGGCGGTGCGCCGATCCCCGTGCTCGCCTACCGGGCCAACCTCGCGCGTCGGCTGCCCCAAGAGGGCCGGCCGTCGCCCCGGTTCCTGGCCACCATCATCCAGGGCGCGCGCCAGAGCGGCTTGAGCCCCAACTATATCGCCTCTCTCGAACAGCTGACGAAGTAGCGCCCCCCGATTCTTTTCACGACTCAGCAAGAAACCGGGCCCCGGGGGGGGCGCGAAGTGCTATGGGGCAGGTGTCGTATCGGGACTGTGGAGTGGAGAGGACGATGGCTGGAGCGCTGGTGTACCGCTTCTCGGATCCGGTGCCGCCCATGGCCGAGGTGGGTGGCAAGGCGCTGTCGCTCATGCGCATGGCGCACGCGGGCATCCATGTGCCGCCGGGGTTCGTGCTGCCGGTGGGGTTCTTCGCGCCGTGGCTGGACACGCTGCGGTCCTTCCCGGCCTGGGGCGACTTCGTCGCGGCGCTGGACCGGCCCGCGGCTCCCGGGTCGAACGGCCCCGGGGACCCGGCGGTGCGCGCGGCCTGTGACGCGCTCCAGGGACACGCCCGCTCGCTCGCCTG
Source organism: Polyangia bacterium (assembly GCA_036263495.1). Classification (GTDB taxonomy): domain Bacteria; phylum Myxococcota_A; class Polyangia; order Palsa-1104; family SHYY01; genus DATAGU01. The sequence goes on from DATAGU010000071.1 coordinate 20,854, forward strand.
GAGCGCCGAACAGCGTGAGGTGCTCGGGGCGGCGCTCGGCGGCTTTCCCACGGAGACCCGCTTCGCCGTGCGCTCCTCTTCGCCCGAAGAGGATCTGGAGGGCGCCTCGTTCGCGGGCGGCTACCGCACGGTGCTCAACGTGTCGCCCGCGGGGATCGAGGAGGCCGTGCGCGAGGTCTTCGCGTCGTGCCTGGACCTGCGCGTGGCCGTCTACAAGCGGATGCACGGCATGGACGCGCGCCAGGTGCACATGGCCGTGGTGGTGCAGGTGCAGATCGCGAGCGACGTGGCGGGCGTGGGCTTCTCCATCGATCCGGTGACCAACGACTACGACCACGCGGTCTTCAGCGCCAACTGGGGCCTCGGTGAATCGGTGGTCGCGGGGACGGTCTCGCCGGATCTGTTCACGGTGGACCGGACGCGGCGCCAAGTGCTGCGGCGGGACGCTGGCCGCAAGGAGAACACGGTGGAACTGGCGGCGGGGGGGGGCGTCGAGGTGCGGAGTGACGAGCGGCCGGATCGGCTCACGCTCGACGATGCGCAGCTCCACGCGCTCACGACCGAGCTCGAGCGCATCGAGGTGCTCTACGGGCGGCCGGTGGACGTGGAGTGGGCGTTCGCCGGGAAGCAGCTGTACTTCCTCCAGGCGCGTCCCATCACGACGCACCTCGACCTGCCGGAGGATCTGCTCACGGTGCCGGGGGCGCCGCGGCGGCTCTACTGGGACGCGTCGCTCAGCGTGCAGGGCATGCTCAAGCCGATGTCGGTGATGGCCACGTCCTTCCTGCACCTTCTCGTGGGGAAGCTGTGGCAGCTCCTCTTTGGCACCGAGGCGCCGGGCGGGGTGGGGGAGGCGGCGGTGGTCGTGCGCCACGGCCGCATGTACGTCAATTTGTCGAACCTGTTCACGGTGGTGGACCAGGGGCAGCTCGTGAAGCTCCTCCTCAGCACGGACGCGATCGCGGCGCGCATCCTCGAGGCCGTGGACGTGGAGAGCTACCGCGCGCCCGCGCCGGGGCTCGGCCGGCTCGCTTGGCGCCTGGCGCTGCATGCCCCGCATCGGGTGGCGGTCCTGGCCGAGGCGCTCGCGCTGCCCGAGCGGTCGCGGCGGCGGGCGGACCGGATCGCCGAGGAGGTGGAGGGACGGCTGCGCGGGCTCGAGGATTCGCCGCTGCCGCTCGTGCCGCTGGCGGAGGCGCTCGCGCGGGTCTTGCTCCCGGCCATGTTCGACGAGCTCCTGCCGCGGGTCGTGGCGGCCAAGATGGCCATGTCGCGCATCCGGCAGCGGCTCGTGCGCGTCTCGGAGACGGAGCAGCGGCTCATCGATCGCCTCGACCAGTCGCTGCCCGGCAACGTGACGGTGACGATGGGGCTCGAGCTGTCGGAGATGGCGCGGCTCCTGCCGGCAGGTTGGGACGCCAAGCGGATCGAGCAGGAGCTCACCGCGGGCACGGCGCCGAGCGCCTTTGCCACGGCCTGGCGCAAGTTCCTCGGCCGCCATGGGCATCGCGGGCCGCGCGAGATCGACGTGGCGGCGCCGCGCTATCGCGAGGAGCCGCGCCTCCTCTTCGAGCAGCTGGCGCAGCTCGTACAGCTCCCGACGTCGCGGCTGCCGGACGCGATTCACGAGCGCAGCCGGCGCGAACGCGAGCAGGCGGCGCAGGCCCTGGGCGAGGGGGTGCGGGTGCTCGGGCGGGCCGTGCAGCGCCGCTTCCATCATTATTACGGGGTGGTCGAGGCGCTCGGGGGCCTGCGCGAGACGCCCAAGTTCTGCATGGTCACGGCCATCGACGTCTTGCGCACGCGGCTCCTCGATGAGGGGGCCCGGTTGGTGGCGGCGGGGCGGCTCGACCGTCCGGAGCAGATCTTCGATCTGACGCTCGGGGACGTGGGGTCGCCGGACCTCGACTTGCGGGCGCGCGGGGCCGAGCGGCGGCTGGATCACGAGCGGCTCGCCCGCGCCCGCGAGCTGCCCCGGATCTTCGACTCGCGCGGGCGCATCTTCTACCCTCCGCCGCGGCCGGCGCAGGCGGGGCGGCTGACCGGGCATCCCGTGTCGCCGGGCATCGCGCGGGGCCCCGTGAAGGTGCTGCACACGCCGGGCGAGAAGCCGCTCCGCGCGGGCGAGATCCTGGTGGCGCGGGCGACGGATCCCGGCTGGACGCCGCTGCTCGTGAGCGCCGCGGCCGTGATCCTGGAGGTGGGCGGCGTGATGCAGCACGGGGCGCTGGTGGCGCGCGAGTACGGCAAGCCGTGCGTCGCCGGGGTCGAGCACGCGACCGAGCGGCTACGCGATGGGCAGGTGGTGGAGGTGAATGGTGCGGCCGGGGTGGTGACGCTCGTCGAATCGACGAGTTGAGGTGCATGCGCCGCGGGTCCGCGATCACGCCCTCCTTGCGCTCGCCCTTCGGCGATAATGCGTGAATGAAGATCGAGCGTCCCCGATGCTCCCCCCGTTACCTCATCCTTCTCTTCGCGCTCTGCGCCTGCAAGGGTTCGCGGGGGCCTGATGTGCCCTTGTTCCCCGGGCAGCTCCCGACGATCCTCTTCGTGACGCAGGTGCCGCACGACGGCTTCGGCACCATCGCCAGCACCTTCGGCAACCACCAGGCGTCGCTGGCGGCGGTGGCGCGCGGAGGCGATCTCATGATCCGCTATTCCGACGGCACGCTGCGCAACCTGACGCGCGAGGCGGGCTATGGGATGACGGGCCTGCAGGGCGAGCGCGCCATCGCGGTGCGCGAACCGTCGGTGCACTGGGACGGCCAACGCGCGGTGTTCTCGATGGCGGTGGGCGCGCCGAGCCGGCAATACCAGGTCCAGGAGTACCGCTGGCAGCTCTATGAGGTGAGCGGCCTTGGGCGCGGCGAGACGGCGACCATCACCAAGGTCGCCAACCAGCCCGCGGAGTACAACAACGTCGCGCCCGCCTATGCGCCCGACGACAGCCTCGTCTTCGCCAGCGACCGCCCGCCGAGCGGCGAGGCGCACCTCTATCCGCAGCTCGACGAATACGAGAGCGCGGCCACGAACAGCGGCCTGTGGCGTCTCGACCCGGGCACGGGCGCGCTGTCGCTCCTCAGCCACGCGCCGAGCGGCGTCTTCTCGCCATCGGTGGACACCTTCGGCCGCGTCCTCTTCACCAAGTGGGACCACTTGCAGCGCGACCAGCAGGCCGACGCCGATCGCAAGTCGCCGACCTACGGCAGCTTCACGTACAGCGATGAGAGCGCGGGCGCGAGCAAGATCACGCTGCTCGATGGCATGGAGGTCTACCCCGAACCGCGCGACGCCGCCGACCCCGACGCCTCGCCAGGCGTCTCGCTGCACATCTTCAACCAGTTCGTGCCGTGGCAGATCAACGTCGACGGCACCGCCGAGGAGACCCTCAACCACATCGGCCGGCACGAGCTCGGCGGCACTTACAGCGACGGCAGCTTCAAGGACGATCCCAACCTGACCTACAACGTCCCGGAGAGCGCGCACAAGAACCGCTACTACATCCGCGGCGACGGCGGCCTGTTTCACCTGCGCGAGTCCGCGAAGATCGCCGGTCGCTACTACGCCACGTACGCCCGCGAGTTCGGCACCGCCAGCTCGGGTCAGATCCTCCGCTTCGACGCTCCGGCGACCATGAACCCGGAGGACGTAGAGCTGGTCCCGCTGACCCATCCGAACACGGTCAACGGCCCCGACGACCCCTCGGCGGTCCCGGGCAGCACCGGGCACTACCGCAACCCGATCGAACTCTCCGACGGCACGCTCGTGGCGTCGCACACGGCGGAGGTACGCGGGTCGAGGAACCTCGGCACGAGCGAGGCGCCCCGGTGGAACTATGGCTTCCGCCTGCGCGTGCTCGAGCGCAAGGGCGACTACTACCAGGCCGCCGGCGCGCTGACCCCTGGCCTCACCGCCACGGTATCGTGGTGGAATCCCGACACGCTCGTCACCTGGAGCGGCGAGCTGTGGGAGCTCGATGCCGTGGAGGTGCGCGCGCGCCCGAGGCCGACGACGTCCGTCGAGACCCTCGCGGCGCCCGAGCAGAGCGTCTTCGACGCCGAGCAGATCGACGTCGCGCGCCTGCGCTCCTGGCTGCAAGCGAACGGCCTGGCCCTGGTCAACTCGCGCAACGTCACCTACCGCGACCGCGCCGACGTCTATCAGCCGTACAATCTGCGCGTCCCGGGCGGCGTGTCGACGGTGCCCAAGGCCGGCAAGATCTATGACGTGCAGCACCTGCAGTTCTTTCAGGGGGACGCGCTACGCGGCTACGGCGGCGTCGCGACGCCGAAGCCGGGTCGCCGCCTCCTCGCCCGACCGATGCATGAACCGAACACGGGGCCGACGCCGCAGGAGGCGCCGCCAGGCTCGGTGGTGCTCGGTCTCGACGGATCGATGGCCGCCTTCGTGCCGGCCCGCCGCGCTCTCTCCTGGCAGCTGCTTGCTCCCGACGGCACCCCCGTGGTGCGCGAGCGCAACTGGGTGACGTTTGCGCCGGGCGAGATCCGCACCTGCCCGTCGTGCCACGGGGTGAACAAGCTGAACCAGGCGGGCGAGCCCGAGGCGACCAACCCGCCTGAGGCCCTGCGACAGCTCTTGCGGGAGTGGAAGGTCCAAAACCCGTGACGTTAGACGCCCCGGTGCCGGCGGCCGGGTCTGCTTCTGGCCTGACTGGGGCTGCTTCTGGCCTGATTGGGGCTGCTTCTGGCCTGACTGGGCTGCTTCTGGAGACGCGGACGTAGAGGATACTTCGAGGGGCTCGCCTCGCGAGCCCCTTCGCATCAGCGCGCGGGGGAGCGCGCGGACAGGCTGCGCACCTCCTCGGTGAAGTCCGAGGCCAGGCGCTGGTTGTAGCGATCGAAGCCGCCGTGCGGGTGGTAGTCGCTGCCGAGCGCCTTGACCCGGCCGTCGCGCACGTCGAAGCGGCCCTGGTAGCCGCCCACCGCGTGATACCCGCCGGCGCGGTGGTTCTTGAGGAAGAAGACGGCCTCGCCGCCGCTGCGCAGCACGGGGTGATCCGAGGGCTCGAGCCTGCAGCCGCAGGACAGCGGGCCGCCGAGCTCCTCGACCTCGATCTTGCTCCCCGGCGCGACGGCGTCCCCGCCGAGCGCCGTGACCTTGCCCTGGGCGCTCACGATCTCGTCGACCACGATGGTGGACACGGTCATCTTGGGGATCTTGTCCACGTCGGGCATGCCGGGCTGGAGCTCGGTGCGCTGCTGGACGACGCGGCCGCGCACGATGAGATCCGACTGCAGGACGAGGTCCTGGAAGGTGTCGACCGTGACCCAGTGGACGTCGAGGTGATGCTCGTGGGGGAGCGACTGGTTCGCCGTGGGGTCGGTGGGCGCCACGGCCGCAGGGTCATGGCCGGCGGCGGGCGTCGCGGTCTGGCAGGCGGGGAGCAGGGCCGCCGTCAGGGCGGCCATCAGGCTGTGACGGAGATGACGAAGGGCGTTGTGTGTCATGGGGCGTTCTCCTGGATCCAGCGATGAGGGCCGCTTGTTTAGTGATAGAGCGCGTTGGCGCCCTGGGCGTCGCACGGCGCGAGGTTGCTCAAACCGCAGTTGAGGCAGGGCACCATGGCCGCGGCGCAGGTGCACACGTGGCCGAGGCCGATGGCGTGGCCGGTCTCATGGATGGCGGTGATGAGCTGGCGGCTCGTGTTGCCGTCGATGTAGTAGCCGTTCATCTGGATGTGGGCCGAGCCGCGGTTGAGGCAGCTGCCCGTGTTGCTGTAGGTCGTGTAGCCCCACCATGCGACGCCGCTGTTGGAGACGCGGTCATAGTCGATGTCGTGGTTGTAGTTGTTGACGTTGTCCGTGGTGATGTAGAGCGAGTTGGTGGCCTGGCCCGCGGGGGGATAGTTCCAGTCGTTCCAGGAGGTGTTGATCGCCGTGTAGCTCGTGTGGTTGTAGGCGTTGACCGGCGTGTAGTGGCCGTAGGGGCCGCCGGTCGCGAGCTGGCACCACCTCGGCCCGGCGAGGAGGTAGCAGGTGGCGTTGCTGTAGCTGCAGTCCTCGAAGGTGCAGTCCTTGGCGATGGCGTTGTCGGCCGAGATCGAGACCAGGGCGGCTGCCAGTATCCATTTCCCGTATCGCAACATGCTCGTACCTCCTCTGCCCCCGCTCGAGGGGCGGCTCGGGCGCTCGTCGCCCCTCTGGCGGCGCGCGTCGCGTCGTCATGGCGGGCCTTGCGGGGGGCCTTCTGGGCCGCCGGGGAGAGCGAGTGGCGGCACAGGCAGGCTCCCGGGACCAGGGGAGCGAATCCTGACAGCGGCTGCTCAAGCAGCCGCTGTGCCAGCAGGGGGAGCGGCCCAGGGCCTGCGACTCCGGCCGTTTCAGCGCTCCTTCAAAAGCGAGCCCCGGGGAGCCAAGACCCCAGTTGGGGAGTGCACGCTCCGGCTTCCCTGACAGCGTGTCAGCGATGGTTGGGCTGGGTGGGGAGTTTCTTGAAGGGGGAGCCCGTGACTACTGCAGGTCGAAGACGTGAACCATCTCGTCCTTGTTGTTGCAGTAGCTGGGATCGCTCGAGCTGGGGTCGTACAGGTCGGACACGAGGGCCACGCGGGTGGGGCTGAGGAAGGTGACCCCTTCGACGTAGCAGTAGTCGCTCGACGGGAGCGGGTAGACGGTGCCGTCGTCGAGGAAGCTCCAGCTCGTGGCGCTGAGCCGCCCGATCCACAGGGCCTTGGACTCTTGCGAGGTGACGGCCACCTGATAGGTGCCATCGGGGTTGGGCAAGAGCGCGAGGTCGGAGTAGTCGTTGAAGCGCACGGCCGAGGGGAGGCGCAGGAGGGTGGGATCGGCGGCCCAGCTCGAGCCGCTCTGCGCCATGACCCGGATGGCGCCCTGGCCGCCCGTGCCGCCGTGGCTCGAGGTGCAATCGAAGCCCTCGCACAGGCCGAGGAGATAGTCGTTGTTGTAGCGGCGGAGCCAGGCCAGGCCCTCGAAGCCCTTGTTGGAGTCGCTGAAGGTGACGTTGGTCGATTGAGCGCTCGCGCTGCTGCCGCTGGCCACGTCGTCGTACTGAACGACGCGGGCGTCGGTGCGTTCTTCGGCGACATAGAAGTGCGCCGTCGAGTAGTCGTCGAAGGTGATGCCTTCGTACTGCGACTTGTTGCTCGAGGAGCCGCCCGAGGCGTAGCTGCCGCTGCCGAGGTCGGTGGCGACCCGGCCGATCTTGGTCATGTTGTCGAAGACGATGTAGAGCTGGCCGCCGTGGAGCTGGACGCCGCTGGCTTCGTAGTCGTTGACGCCGGAGAGCGGGATGATGTCGGCGATCTTGCGCTCTCGGACGAGCCGCAGGCTCCCGGTGGCGGTGAGGCCGGCGGTCGTGGCGCAGGCGCCCTGCGCCTCCGTGCACCCCGCGGCCTCTTGCGGGAGGGGCCCTTGGCAGGCGCCGCCCAGGAGCGCGGTGAGCGCGAGGGGGAGGAGATACGACCGATGCCAGGGACCATCGTTGTCCAAGGCGTCATGGAGCGATTGCGATGTCGGAATGGAATGAGGGCTCATGGGGACTCCTTTGTCGTTGTGGCCAAGCAACCAAGTGATCGATTGCAGTCCATGGGCACGTCAACGGACATCGAGACCGAGGCCTCTTAGCTCGAGGCCGAGGTGTACTTGCTGATGGCCTTGAGCCACACGAGGCGCGCCAGCGTCGCGAACAGCATCGCGCCGGCCACGGCGAGGAGCCCCGTCCGCGGCGACAGCTTGCCGAGGAGCGCCATGGCCGGGTAGGTGGTCATGAGCGCGATCGGGATGACGAACGTGAAGAACAGCTGCACGGCGCCGCGGAACACGGTCACCGGCCAGCGCGCGAAGTCGAAGAGCGAGGTGAAGAGGTAGGCCAGGTTGTCGAGCCGCACCACCCAGAACGCCGCGCTCACGACCAGGATCCAGATCGAATACAGGACCAGGCACGACGACACGAGGAGGACGAGCGCGACCAGGACGTGGAGCGGCATCGGCCAGCGTCCGAGGCTCGTGAAGCCGTAGGCGAGCACCAGCACGCCGGTCAAGACGTCCACCACCTTCCACGGCACGAACTTGGTCGTGGACACGAGGAACTGCGCGTCGGCGGGCTTGAGCAGGACGAAGTCGAGCGTGCCCTGCCGGATCCGCTCCACCACCTCCATGAGGGCCGGGTTCACGGCGCCGTCGAGGATGCCCTTGAGCAGGGTGAACCACCCCACGACCACCACCATCTCGGGGAAGGTCCAGCCCTCGAGCGTGCGCGTCGTGGACTGGAACACCCACAGCGGCAGGAGCGCCAGGAGCGCGAACACGCCCGCCATCAAGCCCTCGACCAGGAAGTCCCAGCGGTACTGCATGCTGGTCGTGAGCGAGGTGCGCAGCTGGATCCAGAGGAGCCGGACGTAACGGCCGAGCATCGCCATCATCTCCGCCGGCCGCTAGGCGCCGTAGGCGTTCCAGCGCCGGATGCCGGCGCGCCAGAGGACGAGGGTGAGCGTGAGGAGGAACGCCACCCAGGCGTACTCCACGCCGAGGCCCCGCAGGACCTCGCCGCGGTCGTGCTGCCCGAGCACGACCTCCACCGGGAACCCGAGCATGTAATAGAACGGCAGCCCGTGCAGGATGGCGGTCGCGCGCGGCGTCTTGAGCGACAGGAACTCGAGCGGGAAGAAGTACCCCGACAGCCCATAGAACAGGGCGGTCCAGATGTACACGAGCGACATCGAGGACTCGAGGAAGAAGGCCATGCAGCCCATGAGGGCCTGGTTCAAGAAGGAGATGAGCCAGCTGCCGAAGATGGCGAGGAGCACGGCGGGCACGAGCGCCGGGTCCTTGAGGAAGCCCGCGCCGCCCACGAGGCCGAGCGCGATCAGCGCCACGGGCAACGACAGCGCGGCGCGCAGCGGGATGGCCGCCAGGTTCTCGGCCGTGTAGGCGATGAGGGGGTGGATCGGCCGGAGCAGGCGCATCGAGAAGCGGCCGCTCCGGATCTCCTGGTTCATCTCCCACACCACCCACGAGCCGGTGACCTGCCGCACGATGAACGCCGACAGGAAGTAGCCGATGAGCTCGGTCTGCCCGAAGCGCCCGATCTTGCCGCCCTCGGCCACGGTGTGCCAGAGCGCCAGGTTCACGAGCGGCATGGTGGTGGCCAGGATCCACACCAGCATCTCGGCGCGGTAGGCGAGCATCTCGGAGAAACCGATGCGCAGGAGCGTGGGGTATGCGCGCAGGGTGTTGGCCAGGCGTGACATGGCGGGTCTCCTCTACGCCGCGTCTCCGGGCGCGAGCGCCACGGCCTTGTCGGCCCCCTTGCCGTCCTGCTCGGGGCTCCTGGCGAAGAGGTCGCGCATCACCTCCTCGAGCGGCGGGTCCTCGACCGTGAGGTCGGACACGGGCAGCCGCGCGAGCAGCCGCGACATGGCGTCGCGCAGATCGGCCTGGCGCACCTGCAAGATGACCTTCACGTCGCCGTGCTCGATCACCTCGCCCACGGCCTCGAGGTCCGGGCGCAGCACCGGCCGCTCGAGCTTGAGCACGATGCGCTTCTCCGGCCGCATCGTGCGCACGAGCTCACCGAGCGCGCCGCTGTAGCGCAGCTGCCCCTTGTCGATGACGATCACCCGCGGGCAGAGCGCGAGCACGTCGTCCATGTAGTGGCTCGTGAGCAGCACCGTGGAGGAGAAGCGTTCGTTGTACTGGCGCACGAACTCGCGCACGGTGAGCTGCATGGACACGTCGAGCCCGATGGTGGGCTCGTCGAGGAACAGGACGCGCGGCCGGTGCAGGAGCGCGGCCGCCAGCTCGCACTTCATGCGCTCGCCAAGCGACAGCTGGCGCGTGGGCTTGGTCATGATGGGCTTGAGCTCGAGCAGGCGCTCGAGCTCGTCGAGCGTCTCACGGAACGCCGGCCGCGGCACGTCGTAGATCGCGCGGTTGAGCTCGAAGGTGTCGACCGGCGGCAGATCCCAGAGGAGCTGCTGCTTCTGCCCCATCACGAGAGTGATCTGGCGCAGGAACTCGCGCTCGCGCCGCTGCGGCCGGAGGCCGGCCACGGCCACGGTCCCGGCCGTGGGATGGAGGAGCCCGGCCAGCACCTTGAGCGTCGTGGTCTTGCCCGCGCCGTTCGGGCCGAGGAAGCCCACCCGCTCACCCGCCGCGATCGAGAAGGACAGGTCCTTCACCGCCTCCACCAGGTCGTACTGGCGGCGAAACAGCGAACGCACCGACGCGAGGAACCCGGCCTCGCGGCGATGCACGCGAAACTCCTTGCTCAGACCGACGACTTCGATCTCCGGCGCCACGGGGCGGACTTTACTCTCAGGCCCTCTCGCACGCCACCACGCTCGGCCGATCGTCCCCCGGGCGAGCGAAAGAAGTTGGACCCTGGTGATAAGATGCAGGTCTTCAGGGAGGAATCATGAACATGCGCTCGAACATCCTCGGTATTGCGTGCCTTGGCCTGTCCCTGTCCGTCACCGGGTGCGCGTCCTCGCCCAAGGCGGCCAAGACCGTGATGGTCAACGGCCAGCCGCTGGCGCGCGTCAACCTGAGCTTCACCGGGCAGCCCTACACGGTGAAGCACAAGAACGCGCACCCCATGCCGGGCGGCCCCTCCTCGGGCGTGACGGGATCGGGCGGCGCGATCATCGGCCGGGTGTGCGGCCTCGACATCAACTACGACGTCCGGCACAAGGGCGACCACGTCTTCCTGAACGGCGTGGTGAGCGGCTCCACCTCCCAGTACAACGCCAACATCACCATCCGCGATGCCCAGGGCGCGCGCCTCATCTCCGGCGATTTCGGCGCCCAGGCCGGCTTCGGGGCCATCGACCTGCGCGTCACCGACACCGAGATCACGGGCCGCGTCGGCCGTCGCAGCTTCAAGCTCACGGCCGAGGGCGACCGTTTCGTCGGGCGGCTGCACTGGAGCTCGGATCGGGAAGCCCCGGTCGAGGTCAACGGCTATGCGGCCATGCGCGAGCTGCCGCCAGCCGACCTCGCCGCCATCCTGCCGCCCCTCCTCACCTGCAATGGCCGTGAGATCGAGCGCCTCAGCCAGGGCGGCCTGACCGTGGGCTTCGGGGGGCCGCCCACCAACGACCCCTCCGAGACGAGCAGCATCTACCAGTCGTACTGAGCTCCGCCGCAGGGAGCGCCGCTCCCCACGCCCAGCGCCCTCCTTCTAGAAGATCACCGGCACGTCGATCTGCAGAATGTTGTAGTCCCGCTTGGCCAGGGGGTTGTCGAGCCCGCGGGTGTAGGACAGCCCTGGCCGCAGCCAGGTCGTGCCGCGCAGGCGGAAGTGCAGCCGGGCGCCCACGGCGAGGGTCAGCGCGTCGCGCAGGGCGCCCGTGGCATCCGCCCGCACCGCCGCGGGCGTCGAGAGCCAGCGCTGATAGTGCAGATCCGCCCCGAAGGAGAGCTGGCGCAGCACGAAGTAGCCGACGTGCCCGCCGATGAGGAGGTTGGTCCGGGAGGCGTCGCTCTGGACCCGCTCCCCGCGCACCCGGGCGAGCTCGATCACGGTGACCTCGGCCTGCAGCGTGAGGCGATGCGCCACGTAGGCCAGGTCCACGCCGGGCACGATGCCGAGGTCGTTCACGGCGAACTGCGCGTTGTCGTACACCGAGCGCGCGAACACGCCGGCCCGGGTCGCCGCCACGACCGCGGGATCGGGGGTGTTGCCGCCGCCCATGCCGACGGGGAGCGAGATGCCGAGGAAGAGCCCGAGCCGGAGGCTCTGGGTCAGGTGAAACCCAGAGAAGACGCCCACCGAGGGGTTGAGGAAGGCGGCGGTGCGCTTGCCGCCCGCCGGCTCATCGATGACCACGCTCACGCGCGCGAACGGCGCCAGCCAGGGGAGCACCTGATACGCGCCGAGGAGCGTGGAGACCGTGGTCAGGGCCCGCTCGCCCTGCGGGTTCTTGTAGAAGGCGACGGAGGTGTCCGAGCGCAGCGCGGAGATGACCATGGCCGGGCGCAGCTGCCAGGGGAGGGAGTAGGGCGCGGCGGCCGGTTCTCCGGGCGGTGCCTCGGCCCGCGCGTCGCCGCCCGCCACGCCGGCGAAGAGCACGAGCAGCAGGAGGGACGCTCGGCGGGGCGCCCACCGGAGAACGTTTCGGCAGGGGCGGCGTGTCTCCCGGACCGCCCGAGCAGCTCTGGGGAGCGGGGCCAAGGTCTCCTGTCTCATCGAGCCATCCTCCAGCACGCGTCCGCGTGCCCTCGCTTCGACCGCTATACGAGCGCGCACCGGGTCTCGGAGCTGGTGGCGGCGGAGGCGTCTCCGTGCGTCCACCGGTGTCCCTTCTTGCTTGCGCGAGAACAGTGGGATTTTGTTTGGGAACAAACGATTGTTAAGCTATAATAGCATAGGTCGCCACTGCGGGGAGGGATGGCCTGGGGTCCGAGGGGCCCAGCGCCCGCCGGAGCCTGGCGCCAGCTGCGGCGCCCGGGGGTTTTTCCTGGGTTTATCTGGGGTTCGAGGGCCGCGGCGCGCCCGCGGCGCGATCTATCCCCAAGGGCGAACGTCTTGGGTCGTGAGCCTCTTGACGGCACACTGCGAGCCGCAGGACCTTAACAAGCCCATCTTCTTTCATAGTAGAGGCGCGCCGGATTGGATTGTTCTTCTCTGTCTCTCCCCTGTAACAAGAGGTAGAAGAAACGGTCGCTGGCGGGCGGACGTTGCGCGGGGGGGGCGAAGTCCTTGCCGCGCCTGGTGTGTTGGGCTCTCCCGCGCCGGCTGAGGCGTCCGCACGCGGTGCGAACGCCTCCCCCAGGTCAAAACAGGTGTTCGCACGCGGTGCGAACGGTCGTCCCCGGTCAAAACAGGCGTCCGCACCCGGTGCGAAGGGTGGATGCACAGATTTTGAATAGTTCACACGCGGTGCGAACGCCTGTTTTGGACGAGAACAGGCGCCTGCACGGAGTGTCGCGCCAAGACTCGTGATGTAGCTGACAATCCCTCGCCCGGAGGCGAGCGAGGGCCGTGGGGGAGACGGGGTTGGACGGCTGGCGGGGGGCCGCGGCTAGGGGCTGGGGTGGGTCCCCGGGGGTTTGTCGCTGGTGGCGCGGGCGGCCTCGCGGGCGGCGCGGCGGCGGGCGCGTTCCTCGGCCGCGCGCTCGGTCGCGGCCTGGGCGTCACGCGCGGCGCGGCCGCCCAGGATGAAGCCGAGCACGATGCCGATGAGGAGGACCGAGGGGATGTAGATGAGGTGGGAGATGGGCGGCATGATCTAGCCCCGCACCCCCGACCCGGCGTCCGGCGGCAGGCGGCGGCGCAGCTCGTCGATCTCCTGCTCGAGCCGCTGCTGGCGCCGCCACACGCTGACCACGAAGCCGGCCACCATGAGCCAGATGAACCCGTAGGCGATTCCGACGAGCGTAGACGCCGGGATCGACTCGCCCGGGGGCTTCATCATCGCACCGGCCGGCACGTTTTCCCACTCCCCGTCCTTCTTGCCCTCGGTCCCCTGGGCCAGCGCCACCGCCGGCACGAGCCAACCGAGGAGGAGCACCAGTCGCGCAAGTCGTTTCATCGTCATGAGATCACCTCATCTCGTCGAGCAGGCCGGCGTCCTCGGCCGCGAGCTGCAGATCCTCAAGTCGGATCCGAGCCGTTTCGAGCCCCATGCGCAGCCATAGGAGCACCACGTAGAGCACCGTGAACGTCGCGAGCGCCAGGAGGAACGGCAGTAGTATGCCCGGGTCGAGCGAGGTCACCACCGTGGCCTTGGGGTGCTGCGTGCGCCAAAAGAACACCGATGTGTAGATGAGCGGCACGTCGGCCGCGGCGAAGATGCCGAGGCCGGCGCCGAGCCGCGCCGAGCCCGGTCCGCCAAAGCGCCGCACGAGCAGATAGGCGACGAAGATGAACCACAGGAGGAGCGCGGTCATGAGGCGCACGTCCTTCCACACCCACCACACGCCCCAGGCCTTACGCCCCCAGAGCGGTCCGGTCACGAGCATGCAGGTGCCGAACACCACCGTCAGCTCGGCCGCGGCCATGGCGAGCCCATCCCAGCGCTGCGCGCTCTTCGACCCGACGTTCGCCAGGTACCCGATCGAGGCCCCGGCGCACACGAAGGCCGACAGGAAGGTCAGCCACGCGGTGGCCACGTGATAGTAGAAGATGCGCTGGATGAACCCCATCGTCGGCTCGGTCGGCGCGTTGATGATGAGGGACGGCACCACCGCGAGACCGAGCGCGGTCACTGCGACCAGCGCCAGGAATAGCCCGCCTCGTTTCATGCACTCACTCCGCAGCTGTCTTCAGAGTCATTGAGCGTCATTCCGAGCCCTCCGAGTCATTCCGACGCCATGAGCGGCTCGTACACCCACAGCGCCACCGTGATGAAGACTGTATCGAAGACGAGGAGCAGCTCGGTCCAGAACCAGGCGGTCGCCCGGTCGAGGGGCCTGGCCAGCAGCGCCTCGGTGCCGCGCGCGCCCGCGATCAGCACAGGGACGATGATGGGATAGAGCAGGATGCCGAGCAAGATATCGCGTCCGCGCGTGCGCGCGAGGAGCGCGCCGAACAGGGACCCCACCGCGGCGTAGCCCACGGTGCCGAGCACGAGCAGGAGCCAGAGGTGGGGCAGGCGCTCGGCCGCGAGGAGCGGGGCGTCGAACAGGAGCGATACGAGCGGCACGGTGCACGCCTCGGTGACGAGCATGAGGAGCACGATGCCGGCCAGCTTGCCCACGTAGATGGCGCTCCGCGGCGCCGGGGCGAGGAGCAGGGCGCGCAGCGTGTCGCCCTCGCGCTCGCGCTCGAAGGCGCGGCTCAGCCCGAGCGTGCCCGCGAGCGCCACCGCGATCCACAGGATGCCGGCGGTGGCGTCGGTGTTGGCGCGGCCCTCGTGGGTGAAGGCGAAGGCGAAGAGCAGCACCACGACCGCGGCGAAGAAGGCCATGGCGAGGAGGATCTCCTTGGCGCGCAGCTCCACGAGGAGATCCTTGTGGGCCACGGCGAGCGCGGTCTTGACGAAGCTGCCCTCGCGCGGCCCCCCCTGGGACCGATCCCGCGCGGTCTCTGGCCCGAGCATCCGCTAGCCCCCCGCGCCGCTGGGGGACGCGGTCTGGCCCGCGGCGCCCGCCGGCCTGGCCGCCGAGCTCCCCTGCTCCTCGTAGAGGACGCGCCACCCGTCTGCCGTCAGCGGCGCCGGCCCGTCGTGGACCAGGCGGCCGCGGCGCAGCACGAGCGCGCGCGTGGCCAGATCCACCAGGCTCGCGAATTCGTGGCTGATGATGAGCAGGATCGCCCCGCGATCGCGCTCCGCTACGAGGAGCGAGCGGAGGAGCGCCACCCCCTCGCGGTCGAGGCCTGTGAACGGCTCGTCGAGGAGCAGGAGGCGCGGGCCATGGATGAGCGCCCGCCCGAGGGCCAGGCGCTGCAGCATGCCGCGCGAGTAGGTGCGCGCCGGCCGGTCGGCCGCGTGCTCGATGCCGAGCCGCGCGAGCCACTCGGCGCTCCGCTCGGCCGGCCGCGCGACGCTGTAGAGGCGCGCGAAGAAGAGGAGGTTCTCCCGGCCCGTGAGCTCGCCGTAGCACAGCGACTCGTGGCCGAGCACGCCGATGCCCGCGCGGTGCCAGGCCGCGGGCGGCTCGTCCGAGAAGAGCAGCTCGCCGGTTGAGGGCCGCACGAGCGTGCCGAGGATGCCGAGGAGCGTGGACTTGCCGGCGCCGTTCGGACCGAGGAGCGCCACCGCCTCGCCGGCCGCGAGCTCGAGGTTCACCGCGCCGAGGGCACGCTGGCGGCCATAGACCTTGCTCACGCCGCGCGCCGTCACCCGGTCGAACGGCGTGTCCATCAGCCGGCCGCCTCGATGTGCAGGGTGGAGAGGGACAGGGACTGGGACATGGAGACGCTCACACCGCCTGATCCAGATCGCGGTAGACCTGCTCGAGCTCGCTCAGGAGCTGCTCGCGCCGACGCCCGAGCTTGCCCGCCTCGCGGCCCTTGTGCGCCGCCGCGCCCGAGGCCTTGCCGTTGGCCTTGCCGGCGTCCGGGGGCGCCGCGCCGCCGAACTCGGCGTCGAGCGCTGCCACCTCGTCAAGGAGGCGGGTGCGCCGCTCCTCGAGCTGCGCGCGTTCGCGCCGGCCCGCCCGCGCCGGCCGGCGCAGCCCGAGGGCCACGGCCCAGAGCAGGATCACCGAGGCCACGCCGGCCGCCACATAGCGCCAGAACGGCGACGCGTGCGGCAGCCCGGTGAGGCGGAAGTAGATCTCGCTGCCGGCGGCCGTGGCCGGCCCGCGCACCACCCAGAAGTTGCGCCCGCCGAGCGTCCGCTCCTCCTTGTCGAGGCGGTTGCCCTCCACCTCCATGCCTTCGAAGCGTTCGGTGATGAAGGCCAGCTGGTCGAAGGAGACCGGCGTGGGCTGGCGGAAGGTGATGGCGCTGTCCTCGATGGGCAGGAAGAAGCCCACGCGCAGCTCCATCGGGCCCGGCGGGATGCGGCCCTTGTACACCACGGCGCCGCCCTGGATCTGGAAGGACGAGCCGCCACCCTCGCCGAGGAGATCCGCGCCCGTGGCCCCCGCTGGCAGCGGCAGCCGCAGGCCGTTCGGTCCGGGATCGACCGGGCTGGTCGCGCCGTTCTCGAGGATGAGGTTCTCTACGATCTGGGCCCGGTCGTCGCGGATCTCGATGATGAAGTGCGAGCGCTCGGAGACGCGCAGCTGCCGCAGATCCCGCGTCACCGGGATCGAGCGCAGCCCCACCACGGCGCCATGATCCGTCGGCAGCTGGAAGGGCAGCGAGGCCACCTCGGCGTCCTTCTTCAGCACCTTGAGCGCCCAGGCCGCCTCGGCCGAGGACACGAGGCCCGTGAACCGCACCGTCCCCTTGGCGTCGGTCTCGCGCTGCTGCTGGTCGATCTTGTCGGTGCCGCGGGTGGCCCGAGCCAGGAGCACGGGCGCCTTGACCGCGGGCTTGTCGTTCTCGTCCACCACCCGCACCTCGAGCGTGCCCACGGGCAAGCGCTCGTCGCTCCGCATCTTGCCGTCGGGCTCGCCGATGAGCTCCTTTTCGTCGCGCGGGAAGACCAGCATCAGCTTGACGCCCGGGGCCGGGGGCATGGTGACGGGCTGCGAGGACAGGGTCGAACCGAAGGCCGTGGCGCGGGCGACATAGGTCCCGCCGGCCTGGAGGCCGGTGAACACCGCGCGCTGGGTCTCACCCACCTTCTGTTTGAGCGTCCCGGCGGGTCCTTCTAGCTCCACCTCTTGCCCGACGAGCGGGTGGGCAAAGTCGCCCTGGATCACGCGCACGGTCAAGGTGCCGGCCGGCACCTCGGGATCGGGCCGTGGGATGCCCGACATGCGCGACGGGTCGATCATCATCGGAGGCTGGCCCGGCGGGCCCGGCTGGCCGAGCGCGGTCAGCGGCAGGCAGAGCAGCGCCGCCAGCGCCGCGCCCCACGGATGCAGGCGTCTCACGTGGCCTCCGCCGCCACGGCGGGTTTGCCGCAGCGCTTGCAAAAGAGGGCGTCCTCGTCGTTCTGCGTCTGGCACGATGGGCATGGCCAGCGCCCGGGCGAGGCGGTCGCGGCCGCCGCTGCGGGCTCGGCCACCGTGGCCTCGGAGGGGTCCGGCGCCTCCGTGGCTGCCGCCGCGGCCGGCGCCGCCGGTTCGGCCGACACGCCGTCCGCCGGCTTGCCCTGGGCCTTGCGGGCCATGAGGTCGCGCTCGACGAGCGTGCGGTAATCGCCCGAGGTGTCATCGAGCTGGCGTATCACCTGGATGGCGCGCCCCCGGTAACGGGCCGCGATCTCATTGAAATCGACGTCCGAGATCTTGCGCATCTGGTGATCGAACTCGAGCTCCTTGATGGCCTTGAGCAGGAGCTGCTTCTCCCGCTCGAGCTCCTTGCGCCGACGTCCGGTGGCCAGCTGCACCTCCTCGGCCAGCGGCTCGCGCACGAGCGCCACCGCCGAGCGCCCGAGGAGATAGACGGTGAGCCCCAGGACCATGGCCGACGCCGCCACGAACACCGAGGAGGCGCCGAGCGGGGCCCCGGACAGCGCGAGGAACACGATCACGCCGCCCCCGAGGAGGGGACAGAGAAGGAGAGGGATGCGGGTAAGTTTCATGCGTTACAGCCAGTCACCGGGCCGAGGCGAGTCTGACACATCGTGGGCATTCGACATCGGCAGCGTGCTTCGCTGCCGGCCGGCCACAAGCCCCAGCGGGCGCAGCGGCTCAGTCCTTGGTTATGTGATGAAGGGTCAGTCGAGCGCGCTCAACTCGTCGTCGAGCCGGTCTTCCATTTCTTCAGAGGGGGGCGCGGGCGTCTCCCCGGGCGTCGCCCCGGCCCCGGCCGCGGCCGGACCGCGGCGACGGGTGAAGCGACGTGCCGTGATCACCAGCGCCCCGGCCCCGGCCAGGAGCGCGATATAGGGAAACACCCAGGCCATCCGGTTGAACCCCGTATCGGGCGGCACGGCCAGCGGGGACTCGGTCGGGAAGCGCGCCACCAGGGTGTCGATGATCTGCTCCTGGGTCCGGCCGGCCGCGAGCAGGGCGCTCACCTCATCGCGCATCTTCTTGGCCACGCCGCAGGTGCAGTCCGCCAGGAGCTCGCGCCCGCAGGTGCCGCACATGCACACGATCTTGTGGAACAGCGAGTTCTCCTCGGGCGTGCGCGGCGGCGCCACCACCGTGCCGGTGTCGACGTGCCCCGAAGGGGTCCCCGGCTCCGGCGCGTCGGCGCGGGCCACCGCCGGCAGGAGGAGCGCCAGCATCAGCATCGTCGCCGCCGCCTTGGCCCCCGGCTCGGAGGACGGCTCGCGCGCCGCCTTGGCGGCGAGCGCATACGCCCGCTCGGGCATGAAACACACGGCCGTGCCCATGGCGAGGAGCACGAAGCCGAGCCAGATCCAGTTGACCAGCGGGTTGATGACGATCTTGAGGTTCAGGAGCCGCTGTTCGAGGTCGAAGCCGTTGAGGACGAGGTAGAGGTCCTCGCCGAGGCCGTGCGCGATCTCCACGTGGGTGACCGGCTCCTCCTCGTGGTGCGGGAAGAACCACTTGGCGGGCGCCGCGCGACCCATGTCCTTGCCGCTCGCGGTCACCGCGAGGTCGGCCACCACGATCTTCTTCTCGACGGTGTCGAACGCGCGGAGGTCGTCGTACTGGATCACGTAGCGCCCGAGCTGCGTCTTCTGCCCCTTCTCGAGCGTCACCTCGCTCTCGCGCTTGTAGGCGCCGCCGCCGAAGCCGACGAACATGAGCACGATGCCCACGTGCACGAGGTAGCCGCCGTAGCGCCGCTTGTTGCGCGCCACCAGGCCCACGAGCGAGGTGAAGAAGTCGAGGCCCGTGTGCGTCTGGCGCACCCGCGTCCCCCGATAGAACTCCTGCGCGATGGTGCCGAGGACGAAGGCGCAGAGGCCGAAGTTGATGATCGCCACCGGCAGCTGGATCTTCTCGCTGAACAGCGCCGACGTGGCGCGCGCCGCGGGGATGAAGGCGAGCGCGACCATCACCAGCACGGCGAAGGCCACCGGCTTGGCGAATTGATCGATGAGGTTCTTGGGCGTGGCCCGGCGCCAGGCGATGAGCGGCCCCACGCCGGTGAGGAGGAGGAGGACGAGGCCGATCGGCGTCATCCAGCGGTTGTAGTAGGGCGCGGCGAGCGTCACCCGCGTCCCGGTGACGAGCTCCGAGAGCGACGGGAACATGGTCGCCACCATGATGAACAGCGCGGCGCTGAGGAGGACCCAGTTGTTGACCAGGAAGGCGAACTCCCGCGAGACCCAGGAGTCGAGCTCACCACGCGAACGGAGGAGCGGGAGGCGGTGGATGAGGAGCCCGTAGCCGAGCACTGCGGCCACGGCGATGAAGGCGAGGAAGCTCACCTTGAGCACCGGGTCCGAACCGAACGCGTGCACCGACTGCACGAAGCCCGAGCGGGTGAGGAAGGTGGCGATCATGGTGAGCAGGAAGCTCGTCAGGACGAGGAACACGTTCCACACCTTGAGCATCCCGCGCCGTTCCTGAATCATGATCGAGTGGAGGAAGGCGGTGCAGGTGAACCACGCCAGCGATCCGGCGTTCTCGACCGGATCCCAGCCCCAGTAGCCGCCCCAGCCGAGCACCTCGTAGGCCCACAGCATGCCGAGAGTGAGGCCGAGCGAGAGGAAGAACCACGACAGGAGCACCCAGCGGCGCACCGAGCGCAGCCAGGTGTCGTCGAGGTTGCCCGTGATGAGCGCGGCCATGGCAAAAGCGGCGGGCACAGCGCACGACACGAGGCCGATGTAGAGCGACGGCGGGTGCGTGGCCATGTACGGGTTCTGGAGGAGAGGGTTGAGGCCCTTGCCCTGCGCCGGGGGGGTGGTGAGGAAGGTGTCGAACGGCCGCTTGGCGAAGATGATGAGGAGGAGGAAGAAGGTGAGGATCCCCATCAGGGTCGTGGTCACCCATGGGATGAGATCCCGATGGCGCTCCCGGTTGAAATAGATGGCCAGGGCCGAGAACAGGGACAGGATCCAGGCCCAGAACATCATCGATCCATCGAGCCCGCCCCAGTACGAGGTGAGCTTGTAGAACCAGGGCATGGTCGCGTCCGAGTAGTGGTGGACGTACTTGATGGAGTAGTCGTTCGACAGGATGGCGAAGAAGATGAGCGACGACGCCAGGGTGAGGAGCGCGGCGGAGCCGTAGGCGGCGTAGATGCCCGAACGCCAGAGGCGCCGCACTCCGTGCCGCGCGCCCACGGCCGATACCGCGCCGGCATAGACCGTGACGACGAGGGCGAGGAGGAGGGTCAGCTGGCCGAGGTCGGCGATGTGATTCTGCGGCGGCATCGGCGCTCAGTTCCCCGCGCCGCGCGCGCACATGTTGGTCTGCCCGGTCTGCATCTGGTACTTGGACGGGCACTTGGCCAGGATCTCATGGGCCTGGAAGAGGTTCCCCGCGAAGGTGCCCTTGACCACCACCTCGGCCGCGTCCTTGAACGTATCCGGCACCACGCCGGCGTAGCGCACCTCCACCTGCCGGTCGCAGTTGATCTCGGTGAACTTGTACTCGAGCTGCTGCTTTTCGCGATCGAGGCGGCGCTGGATCGTGCCCGGCAGGACGAAGCCGTGCAACTCGAGCGGCTTCCCCTGCCAGGCATCGAGCTGATCGGCGATCTCATCCACGTGCTTGTAGTACTGGAAGGCATCCCCTGCGGTGGAATAGAGCGCCCAGCCGACGCCGCCGCCGATGACGAGCAGCGTGGCTACGATCTTGAGTCCCAGCTTGAGGCCTTGATGGGGTGCGCGATAGTGACGCCGCTCGGTGCGCGGGCCGTCGCTCGCCTCACGGGCCGTTGACACATGCAGCGTGGATGGCCCGGGCTCGGAAGACGCAGCGGACAATCCCTCCGGACGGTGCTCCTTGGTCGACATGGAGAACCCTTCTCTTGTGTGTTTGCCCTTCCATAATATAGACGGCCAGCGGGCGCCAGCGGTACGCGAGGGACGTCGGGAGGGTCAGAGGGCCAAGATGAGCACGAAGAGGCCGCCGTAGGGAGGGAATTTCAGCTCGCTAGCTCTTCGGACCGGCGTACTTGCCAGAGAAGTCCACGAACAGGATAGGCTCGCCGAGCTCATCGCGCACGGTGCGGGCGCAGGACAGCATGAACGGCAGGATCGCCGCCTGGTCGGCCGGCGGCATGGACCACAGCGCCGACTTGCCGAACACGACAAAGCGGAACTTTTCATCGGCGACCCACATCTCGCCTACATAGGAGTCATCCTCCGTGGCCTGGAGGTCGAAGCGGCGGTAGGAGATCCGGCCATGCAGGCGTTCCGGACTCATGAGCAGCTCGAGCGCCGAGCTATGCGAAGCGAGACTCCCGCCGACCCCGCTCAGGATGCCGGAGATCTGCCAATGGGCAACGGCACCGCCCGGGGCCTGGGTGAATCCTCTCAAGATCGCGGCGATGTTGCGCGGGTTGACGCCCTCGGTGCCGGTGGACAAGCCGAACGCGCCACTGAACTCACGCTCCGCCCGGCCGTCCTTCGCCACGTCGCGCACGCGTACCCAGGACGCGAGATCCGGGACCTTACGCTCGGTCGAATGCGCCCGAATAAAGCCGTTCATCTCGAGCTTGTTCCGGTAGTAATCCGAGTTGAAATAGACGTCCGCTCCGCACACTCGCCCGAACACCGCGCCATCGCCGGCGCGTAGGCCACTCGACGGTCCTCGCGGCACGGGATAGGCGCCCGAGTGTGTGACCGCGAAGTATTTGCCGTCGGTGTAGCCGAGCCGCACGCGCGACACGGAACGGCCATCGACGGTGACCTGCCTGGACGAGGCGCAGGCAGAGGCGAGCGTCAGGAGCGCTCCCAGGACGGCATGGCTCAGGAAAGAAGGCTTCGAGGGCAGGTGGTTGTGCGTCATGTTCTTCCTCTCTCGCAAAGCAGCCTGGGCTTGTGGCAAGGCCTTGGGCCAGACTGTCTTTGCCCTGGGTTGGGCCAGTGTAACAGGTGCGATGGCGTCTCGTTTGGCTCGTTGGAACTAGCCCTTGGGGCCGCCGGTCTTACCAAGGCGGCGTTCGTGTATCGTTGGCATGCCCGCTCATAAAGCAGGCGGCGTGCCAGCGTACGATCACGATGAGAGCCTTGAGCCACAAGGACTTTACACAGGACGGAGAGCCCCCGTAACAGGCGCCGGGGCGTTACAGTGGTACACCCTGGTGTTACACCCCCCTGTGACACGAGTCCGTCCCGGCGCCTGGCCCCGGGCCGTCTCCTCTATCAGGGGATGGGACGCAGACGCTCACCAAAGTTGGTGATGACCTGCCGCACCGTATGCCCCGTGGTCTCCACCACGAACAGCGTCTTGGTGTCGTGCGACACGGCCATGCCATTCAATTGGTCCGTGCGCAGGATGACCTCGTCTTGGTTCCTGGCCACGAACAGGCGGTGGACCTCGCTGCCGGTCCAGATGAAGAATGACCGCCCATCTTTCGCCCATGCGACGGACTTGCCGGCCTCGAAGGACCGGGCCTGAGGATCGTCCAGGGGCCGGCCCGGCGCCACCAAGCGCCAGCGATACTTCCACAAATTCGGCCCTTCGAACCCAACCAACCGCCAGCCGCCAGCCGGGGCTGGCAACACTACCGTGGCCCCCTGCGCCGGTTCGCGCGTCACTTCTCCGCCTGCCAGGGGAGCGCGCCAGCCGCCATGGTGGCGCCCTTGGTAGATGGACAGATGGACCCATCCTTCGTTGTCTGCGGCCAGGGCCGTCACCGGCCCTGGAGCCTGGGTGATGCGTCGTGCCTCGCCGCCGCCGAGCGACATGGCCAGGACCCGCGCTCCCTCTTTTTCGTTCACGGCGTAGATCACCTCGGTCCCATCCACGCTGAGGGTCACCGCATCGGCCCGGCTGAGGACCCGATCCTCTCCGCCCCGAATCGGCAGCACGACCGCATAGCTCTTCTCCTCGCGTGTTCGGAGGATCACGAGGTGGCTGCCGTCCAGCGTCACATGGGGCTGCCACAGCCGGTACGATAGGGGATGGTTGATGCGGCGGAAGCGATCCGAGCTACCGAGTGGGTGGGCGTAGAGCTGATCGGCCTCACTCTCCTGGTTGTAGATGAGGAGCTTGCCGTCGGGGGAGATGTCGAACGGCAGCGACTTGGTGTAACTGCCGCCGCTCGTGAGGCGCATGGCCTTCCCGCCCCCGGCCGGAACCTCCCACAGCTCGTGAGAGCCGCTGCGGTTGGAGGAGTAGATGATGGTCTGGCCGTCGGGGGCGAAGTTGGGGAAATCGTTGTCGTAGGCGTCGGAGGTGAGTTTTCGCAGGCGGTCCTCATCCATGTCGAGGACATAGACATCCCCCTGCCACACCCCGCTGTTCCAGACCGGCGGAAGCGCCGAGAACGTCAGCCGCCGTCCGCTCGGGTCGCAGCGCATCGGGCGAAGCCCGACCGTCTTGGGCAGAGAACGAAGTTCACGCCAGCGGGAGCCCTCGCCCGTCTTCTCCTGCACCATCAGATGAGGGCAAGTGGGGCACTGATCATCGCCCCGCGTGCAGAGCACCAGCCGCCCTTGGCAGTCGGCCACGTCGGTCGCGCTGCTGGCGATCTCCTGCGCCTGCCCATCTGACAGCGGGATGCGGACCACGCGGTTGGTTTGGTAGACCACGCCGAGCAGGGACTTACTGTCATGGGCCCAGCGCACGGGATAAAGGAGGCCCTCCCACTTTAATGTGCGCGCCGGCCCGCCCCCGAGCGGCTCGACATAGAGGCGCCACGCCCCTTCACGATCGGAGATGTATGCCAGCCAGCGACCATCGGGCGAGATGTTGGGAGCACCGGCATGTTCCTCGTAGGCCGGCTGGCGAAGACGGCTCTCCGGATGCCACTCGGCGCGTTGGTTCGTCAGACGATACGCACCGATGGCGACGCCGAGACTGATGAACAACGCGGCCGCGGCCACCCCCCAGCCACGCGTCCCGTGGTGATGTCGCGGCCCGAGGAGCGCCATGTGCAACGCCGCCGCAGAGGGGAAGCGATGGCGCGGATCCTTGACCATCAGCTGGCGGATGATCGTCGACAACCAGAGGGGCAGCTCACGTCGCCGCGCACGGGGATCGGGCACCGGCTCATCGCGGTACTTCTCCGCGTCCGCCAGCGTCGTCACGTGGGGATAGGGGACCTCGCCCACGGCCAGCTGATAGAGCACGCAGCCGAGCGAGTAGAGATCGGCGCGCGCATCCACGCTCCCTTCGAGCAATTGCTCGGGTGCCATATAGGCCGGCGTTCCCCAGACCGGCTGGTCGTAGTTCATCACCCGTGCGGCGGCACGGGCGATACCGAAGTCCATCAGCACCGGGCGCTTGGTGCCGTGCTCGATGAGGATGTTCTCCGGCTTGAGGTCGCAGTGCACGACCCCTTGAGCGTGCGCCGCCTCGAGGCCGGCCGCGATCATGAGCGCCAGATCGATCAAATCCTCGATCGCCAGTCGTCCCAGGCGCCGCAGCTGGCACGCCAGCGTCTCACCGGCGACGTACTCCATCTTGATGAAGAGGAAACCGTCGATCTCCTCCAGATCGTAGGTGCGGCAGACGTTGGGGTGCGAAGCCTTTTGCGCGAGCAGGACCTCGGCTCGCAGGCGTCGTAGGTCTTGCTCGCGGTGGGCCAGATCGCGAGGTACGAACTTGAGCGCCACGTCCGTGCCCAGCACCTCGTCATGAGCCAGGAAGACCGCCCCCATCCCGCCCTCACCGAGGAGCGCGCGGAGCTCGTACCGTCCACCGATGATCGCTCCGACCACGAGGCCCTTCTCGACCACCGAGCCGGGCTGGATCAAGACGGGAGCCGTCAGGGCCCCCGGCGCGGACATCTCGGCCCCGGACAAAGCAAAGGCGCCGACCCCACTCCCTGGAGCGACTCGACGCTCCGAGGGAGCATGAGCACCACCATCACCGGTCCCCGAACCCT
This sequence comes from Polyangia bacterium, assembly GCA_036263495.1. Classification (GTDB taxonomy): domain Bacteria; phylum Myxococcota_A; class Polyangia; order Palsa-1104; family SHYY01; genus DATAGU01. The sequence continues at coordinate 46,267 of DATAGU010000071.1, forward strand.
CTGAGGTGATGTTGGCCGGACGAGCCGGAGACGCTTCTGCGAGGAGCGGGGGATCGGTGCCTTGCACCACCACGTCGCCTGGACTCGGGTGGCGGCCCATATCTGTAAGGATATCAGCGAACGCGAAGCCGTTGAACGGCTCTTGTCGAACCCGGCGCTCTCTGTCCCGGAACCAGCGAGCAAACCTCAGGCGGTGTCTTGACGTCATGAGCCCCCGATGAGCGCAGGGATCTCCCGCAGGAGAGATCCCCGCGCTGCGAGCCTCGCCTGGGGCTATGCACGCTAGCGGTGCGCAGGCGGCTGGCTCGGGTTGCGATGGGGACTCACTGGGCGAGCATCCGTATCAGGGACCTACGAAACAAGGAAAAGTGCAGTACTGCGTGGGCTCTCCCTCTCCAGCAACAACCGCCTGCAGTTCATTGTTGGCGAGCCTCCTGAGGATCTCCTTCTTGAGGGCCAACTTCTTCTGGAAGAGCTTGGTGTTCGGTTCCTTCATTGCGATTCTCCTTGTTTCCCTCTGCTATGTCCGCTGTGATCCACTTATCCCTGCGTCCGCCCCGGTGCACCCGTTCTCGTACGTTGCGTTAAGGATCTATGCGAAACAAGGAAAAGTGCAGTACTGCGTGGGTTCTCCTCCTCCAGCAACAACCGCCTGCAGTTCATTGTTGGCGAGCTTCCTGAGGATCTCCTTCTTGAGGGCCAACTTCTTCTGGAAGAGCTTGGTGTTCGGTTCCTTCATTGCGTTTCTCCTTGTTCCCTCTGCCATGTTCGTCGCGGTCCGCTGACCCACCGCCCGCCCCCGTGCGCTCGTTCTCCAGCGCTCGCTTCAGGCTGAGGGACGTTGTAAGGAACGTCACGTTTCGGTGTTCAACGTTCCGTTCTGGTAGAAATTTTTCTCGCCCGCAGGAAGTGAGTCGCATTTTTGGGGTGCTCTTGTCAAAAAAAAAGTGATGGCACGAACAAAAAATTTCGATGAGGTCGAACGAGGATTCCTCGTGAACCCCCTACCGAGAGGCACGCCACGGACTTCAATGGCCTCCCCGCGCCCTTGGGCGTCCTCTCCATCCGCTCCGATTTCTTGCCGAGAAGGCCACCTCTGAGGGGGCTGGACAGAGGGAATGCTGGTCTTGGGTGATGTTTTGAGGACCCTCGAAGAGGGGCCGATGCGGGCATCAGGCACGTGGAGAGTGGTAAAAGCCGCGGCCGTGATGCGGCAGTCGGACCTCTCCTCCGCGTGGTGTGGGCCTACAGGGACATAACAACAGGGGAGTGATTGTTCCTGTGTGCTACGCCTCTATATGTTGCAGGATTGTTAAGGAACTGTATTGCGCGCCCTGAAGATAAACATGCTCTGAAACAGAGATATGCCACTACGTATGAGCCCTTCAGATAGGAAGTCATGCGTTCGCCGGCAAGCCGCACGAATGTGGTGCGGCGATGATCTGGGCCATGTAAATCATCGGAGGTATGACCGTGGCCGCCGTCTCGCAGATGCTAGGAATTGTCGTCAAGAGGGAGGGCTGCGGCTTGACGAAAGGGCGCAATGCGTTCGTCCTCGCTTCCGATGGCACGCTCAGGCGTTGTGGCACTCCAGGAGGCTTCGATTGGGGGTTACCTGGCTGGGGTTCCCAATCCCGGGGAGGCGGGGCTATCGGATGGTCAACCGCGCGTAGCGGCTGGGCCTGCCAGAGTCACTGCGGGGAGCGCGTCGCCATGCTCCGGAGAAGCCTTGGCATGCGCCACGCAACATGTTTGCGGCCCACTGTTCATTAGCGGTGTTCGAGCGCGTACAATTCCTCGCGCATGGCAGCGAGCTCGTTGAGGGCACGTGCCAGGCCCTGCTCAGCCCCCGGCATGCTCCTAGCGACACCGGCGAGCGTCCCTTTCCTCCCTGTCGTTTCCATCTCTTCGAAGAGTCGGCTCAAACGCTCGGCACCAAGGGTTCTGCAGTTGGATTTGAGCTGGTGCGCGGCAGCAGCCACCTCCTTGGGATCACCACCGTTCAGCCCGTAGCGCAATTGGGCCATGCACTGCGGCGTATCCTCCGTAAAGGCGTCGATCAACGAGATGACCGCCTTGGATCCAAGGGCTGCGGCTAGATCGTCCAAGACGCTGCCGTCCACTTCTGGGCTCTGCTCCCCCTCCACGTCCACGAGAGGCCTCGCCTTGCCCCGCACCGACGGGGCTGGGACGCGTAGCGCGTCCATCAGTTGCTCCCGGACGATGGGCTTCGAGAGATAATCATCCATGCCGGCGGCTAGACAGACCTCCCGATCGCCACGCAGAGCATTGGCGGTCATGGCGATGATCCGCGGCTGATGGATGCTCGAGCCGCGGGCGCGAATGGCACGGGTGGCCGCAAGCCCGTCCATGTTCGGCATCTGCACGTCCATCAAGACGACATCGTAGGGGGTTCGTTCCAGCGCCTGGATGGCCTCAATGCCGTCTGCGGCGAGATCGGCCCGATAGCCGAGCTGCTCCAGGATCAGCAGGGCCACCCGCTGGTTCATCCGGTTGTCCTCGGCCAGCAGGATGGAGAGCGGCTCGAGATCGACACGAGATGCAAAGGACCCGCGCTGTTCTTGCAGGCTCCCGCGGCGCAGCGCCTCAGCCATCCGATCCAACAGATCGGATTGACGGATGGGTTTGGTCAGCACCGATGTGAAATCCACGCCAGCCTCGCCTGCGAGCCGGTTCCGGGACCCTACGCTGCTGAGCAGGAGCAACGGGATCTCGGCCGCCGAGGACACCGCTCGGATCCGCCGGGCCAGCGCGATCCCATCCATGCCGGGCATGTGATGATCGACCAGGATCAGGTCGAAGGGATCTTGGGACTCGACCCAGCCGAGCGCCTGCTCGGGGTCCTTGGTGGCACGAACGAACATGCCCCAGGACTCGGCCTGCGCGCGCAGGATCTCGGCGCTGGTGGCGTTGTCATCGATGACGAGCACGTTCAGGCCGCGAAAGATGGCACGCGACGGCGGGGCCTCGACATCCGCCCGCGCCAGCGCCGGGATGGTGAAGTGAAACACGCTGCCCACCCTGGGCGTACTGTCGACCCACACCCGGCCCCCATGCAGCTCAGTCAGCCGCTTGCAGATCGCCAGGCCCAGTCCAGTGCCGCCGTATCTGGTCGCGATCAAGCCATCTACTACCTGGCTGAACTCCCTGAAGAGCCAGCCGATCCGATCGGCCGTAATCCCAATGCCCGTGTCCTCCACGCTGAAGTGGAACTCGTAGTGTCCCCCAACCTCGAGCGGGCGTGACTGCACGCGCACCACGACCTCGCCCTGGTCGGTGAACTTGACCGCATTGCTGAGGTAGTTGATCAGGATTTGACGCACGCGGGCCTCGTCGGCCTCGAGGCCTGCGGGCACACCGGGGTCGATCGCATAGATCAGCTCCAACCCCTTCTCCGACGCCTTGCCGGCCACGAAGTCGAGCGCGGACTCCACCATCCGACGCAAGTCGAACGGCGCCCGGGTGAGTTCGAAATGGCCGGATTGGAGCTTCGAGAAATCCAGCACGTCATTGATAATGCCGAGGAGGTGCTCACCGCTCGTGCGGATGGCCTGGGTGAAGTCGCGCTGCTCGGGCGTCAGTTCCGTGTCGGCCAGGAGCCCGGCGAAGCCGATCACCGCGTTCATGGGAGTGCGGATCTCGTGGGTCATGCTGGCGAGAAACAGTGACTTGGCCGTGTTCGCCGCGTCTGCCTGCCGGCGCGCCGCCTCGAGAGCGAGGTTCTTTTCCTTCATGTCCTGCTGCGCGAAGTGCTGCTCGGTTACGTCCATGAACAGCCACAGCCGCCCCTGCCGGCGGGGTGTGCCCGTCGGCGTGCTCGAGACACTCAGCGCCCGCCGCTCGGTCTGGCTGAACACCCAACGCCAGTCCCGGATCTCGGCCCCCGGCGTGCTGAGCAGCTCTTGGCCCCGGCGGGTGAGCTCGTCTGGGTCATCGGCGCGTGCGCGCAGCGCCGCCATCGCCTGCGCGACCAGAGGTGGAGCCACCGCCCCCTGGGGCAGCTCCAGCAGCGTGGCCGCCGTCCCGTTGACCCAGGCCTCGGCGCCCTCGCCGTCCACGAACACCAGGCCGTGCGGTAACGCGTGCACGATGGCGTCCAGGCGCACCCGCGACTCGTCTACCTGCTGCTTCTCCCCCTCGAGCTCCACCAGCACCTGGAACAGCCCGACGAGATCCTCGAGAAAGGCTTGATGCGGGGGGGAGAACGGCGCGACACCACGACGGATCAGGAGGAGCGCGCCGGTCGTCCTATCCACTCCTGAGGCCCGCGAACGTGGCCGGGGCCAGGGGACCACCGCCGCGCTCCCCCGCAAGGGCGCCGGGATCGCGCTGCTCGTCTCGTCGAAGATCCGGTAGACGCTGCGGCCGCTGTCGAGCGCGCCGGCGAAGACCGCGGGCGTCGTGAGGCCATCTGGCAGCACCGCCGGCGGTACGCTCCCCACCACCCGCGCTGTCACCGGGTCGAGCTGACAGAGGAGGAGGGCCACGTCCGCCTTACTCACCTCGCACACGATGGATAGCGCCCGCTCGAGCGGCGTCTCCGCGCCCGGCGCCTCCCTTGGCGGCACCGACAGCGCGGCCAGCACTCGGCGCGTGGCAATCGACCAGCGGACGACCTCGGCCACCTCGGGGACTTGCGTCTCGCTCGTGGACGATGTGCTCGTATCCCGGGACACGCGCGGCTCCGGCGCCTGCCTAACTCATGAAGCCGAGGATGGCGCGGTTCACCGCATCGGGCGCGGCAACGTGGGGGAAATGCCCCCGGGCATTGATGATCTCGAAGCGCGCCTGCGGGAGGTGTTGCGCCAGGTACTCGCCGGCCTGCCGTGGCACGGCGATGTCATGCTGCGTCTGCAAGACGAGCGCGGGCAGGGTCAGCCGAGGCAGCTCGGCGCGGAGATCGATCTGATACAGGACGCGCGCGACCGCGAGCGCGATATCGGGCCGGATGGCGGACAGGGTGCCGGCGAAGTAGGCCGCGAGCTCCGGCCGCTCGGGGTTTTCCATGGCCAGCGGGGCAAAGCCGCTCGCCCAGGCCTGATAGTTCGCGGCCATCAGGGCGTACAGCTGGTCGAGGTCCGCTTGCTCGAGGCCGCCGACATACCCCACGTCGTTCAGGTAGCGCGCCGAGCCGGCGAGGAGGACGAGTCGGCGGAAGCGGGCCGGCTGGTCGAGCGCCGCCAGGATCCCGACCATCGCGCTCATCGAGTGGCCGACGAACGTGCACTGTTGCACCTCCAGCTCGGCGAGCACCTCGAGCACGTCGACCGCATAGCCATGGAGGCTACGGTAGCGATGCGGGCTGTAGGCCGACAGCTCCGATCGCCCAGCGCCCACGTGATCGAACAGCACCAACCGATACCGCGAGGAGAACGCCGCGACCTGCTCGCGCCAGTAGGTCTGATCCGTACCGAAACCGTGAGCCAGGACCAGCGTCTCCCTGCCCTCGCCCAGCACCTGCACATGATTGCGTTGCAACGCCGACCTTGCCACGTGCCCCCTTCTAAAGATGTCGAGACCCGCCGATCCGTTGCCCATTATAGAACCCTCTTCTCCCGGAAGGGGAGGAGACTCGAAGGACCGGGGAGGGGCCGCGTTGGCGGCGGCGCTGGGAGCGCGTGCGGACTGGATCTCGTGGCGGCCGCCGACGTCCAGGTCGAAAGAGGCTGTGTCCCTTGGGGAGGGGATATCCTCCCTTTGAAAGGAGTTACTACTTAATAGCTTGCCAGTGTTGACAGCTCAGCGAGGTCGGGTGATGCTTGTCAGCGTAAATACCCAAGAGGGGGCATTCGGCCCTGGATCAGCTCGAAGGGAGGGTGGGACTTGCTTGCCATGCCGAAGACTCAGGACGACGGCACCGCCACAGGAGCGACCGATCCGACGGATCCGGCAAGCTGGCTGATCGGGGGTGGGGAGACGGGCAACGTGCTGCGTTCGAGGGACTGGTCGAGGACGTCGCTCGGACCGATGAACACCTGGCCGCGGAGCCTGCGGGTGGCGCTCAACATGTGCCTGTCGTCGCGCTTCTCCATGGCCATCTTGTGGGGCCCCGAATTCATACAGTTTTATAACGACGCCAGCATTCCCAACTATCTCGGCCATCACCCGCGTGCGATCGGCGAGCCGGCCTCCGTGACCTGGACGGAGCTGTGGGGCATGCTCGGGCCCTTCTTCCAGTCGGTCATGAGCTCCGGCGAGTCGACGCTGTCCACCGACCAGCAACTGATGATCCGGCGCAGCGGCTACCTGGAGGAGAGCTTCTTCACGTTCTCCTTCAGCCCGATCCGCGGGGAGACGGGTGCGGTCGAGGGCATCCTCTGCACGATGACGGAGGTGACGGCGCGCGTGCTGGGCGAGCGACGCCTGCACGTGTTGCGCAACCTCGGGACCAGGGTCACCGAAGGCAAGACGCCCGAGGAAGCGTGCCGGATCGCCGCCGATATCCTGGCGGACAGCCCCGCCGACATTCCGTTTGCCGCCATCTACTTGCTCGATGGCGACGGCCAGCGGGCTCATCTGGCCAGCGCGGCGGGGTTCGGCGCTGGCACAGGCACCTGCCCCCCCGAGATCGATCTACGGTCGGCCGCCCTGGCGAATTGCCCTCTCAAAGAGGTGCTCGACGCCGGCCGCTCGGCCGTGGTGCCAGGGCTCGAAGCCTTGGGCCCGCTGCCGCGAGGGGCTTGGACCGACCCCCCGCACACCGCCCTCCTCCTGCCGCTCATCATCGCCAACAAGAAAGTGGTGGGGCTGGTGTTGGCCGGGGTGAGCCCGCGTCGGGCGCTCGATGACAGCTATCGCGCCTTCTTCGAGCTCCTGGCCAGCCAGATCGCCACCGCCGTGGCCAACGCGCTCGCCTACCAGCAGGAGCGACGACGCGCCGAGGAGCTGGCCGAGATCGACCGCGCCAAGACGGCGTTCTTCTCCAACATCAGCCACGAGCTTCGCACCCCGCTCACGCTCATGCTGGGACCGCTCGAGGACGAGCTGGCGGAGCGGAAGCGCCCGCTGCCGGTGTCTCGACGCGAACGACTGGACACCGTGTATCGCAACTGTCTGCGGCTGCTCAAGCTGGTCAATTCCCTGCTCGCCTTCTCCAGCATCGAAGCGGGCCGCATGCAGGCCAGTTACGAACCGCTCGACCTGGCCAGCTCCACGATCGAGCTGGCCAGCATGTTCCGCACCTCGGTGGAACGGGGCGGTCTCACCCTGACCGTCGATTGTCCCGCCTTGCCCGAGCCGATCTACGTCGACCCCGACATGTGGGAGAAGATCGTGCTCAACCTGTTGTCGAATGCCTTCAAGTACACCTTCGAGGGAGGCATCCGGGTGGCGCTGCACTGGTGCGGCGACCGAGCCGAGCTTCAGGTGTCGGACACAGGGATCGGCATCCCCGCGGCCGAGTTGCCCCACCTGTCCGAGCGCTTCTTCCGTGTCAAGGGCGCTAGATCACGCGCGCACGAAGGGACCGGCATCGGCCTCGCGCTCGTGCGCGAGCTGGTGGGCCTGCATGGCGGAGAGCTCCGGGTGGAGAGTGAGGAGGGGAAGGGCAGCACGTTCGCGGTGACGATCAAGGCCGGGCGCGCGCATCTGCCCGAGGATCGCGTCAAGACCAGGAGCAGCATGGACGCGACCGGGCCGAGGGCGGCGCTCTACTTCGAAGAGGCGCTGCAGTGGCTGCCGGGCCTGCCCCCGGCGATGGAAGCGACCGGGGACCACGCGGCGTCCGACGACGACGTGATCGTGTCGCCGAGGGACGCATCGCCCGCCAGTCCGGCCCGCCACCGCATCCTGTGGGTCGACGACAACGCCGACATGCGGGAGTACGTGCGGCGCCTGCTCGCCAAACGCTATTCGGTGACGGCCGTCAGTGACGGCTTGACGGCGCTCGAGGTCGCGCGCAGGGAGCTGCCCGATCTGGTCCTGTCGGACGTGATGATGCCCGGGCTGGATGGGTTTGGTTTCCTGCGCGAGCTGCGGGCCGACGAGCGGACCCGGACCATCCCCGTGATCCTGCTCTCGGCGCGGGCGGGGGAAGAGGCCGCGATCCAGGGGCTCGACGCCGGCGCCGATGACTACCTCGTCAAGCCCTTCGCCGCCAAGGAGTTACTGGCGCGCGTGCGCACCCACCTGGAGATGTCGAACCTGCGCCGCGAATGGGCCCTGAGGCTCGACCGGGCGAACCAGCAGCTCGAGCGAGCCCTGAGAGAGGCGCAGGCCGCGCATGAGGATGCAGTGAGCGCCTCGCGCGCCAAGTCCGAGTTCCTGGCGGCCATGAGCCATGAGATCCGCACGCCGATGAACGCGGTGATCGGCTTTGCCGGCCTCCTGTCCGATACCGAGCTGACCCACCAGCAGCGCGAGTTCACCAACGCCATCCGGGCCAGCGGTGAACATCTCCTCGGCATCATCAATGACGTCCTCGACTTCTCCAAGCTCCAATCCGGCCACTTCGAGCTGACACCGGCGCCGTTCGAGCTTCGCCGGACGGTGGAGTCCGCGCTCGACTTCGTCGCCGGCAGGGCATCCGAGAAAGGGCTGGAGCTGGCCTACGTGATCGGCCCCCGTGTGCCCGTGGGCCTCGAGGCCGACGAGGCCCGCGTGCGTCAGATCCTGATCAACTACCTCAGCAACGCGGTCAAGTTCACCGAGGCGGGCGAGGTCGTGGTGCGCGTGCAGTCCCGCCCGCTCGAGGCCGAAGGGGTCCACGAATTCCACTTCAGCGTGCACGATACGGGCATCGGCATCGCCGCCGATCGAATGCGCCGGCTGTTCCAGGAGTTCAGTCAGGTGGATGGCTCGATCGCGACGAGGTACGGCGGCACCGGCCTGGGTCTGGCGATCTGCAAGAGGCTGGCTGAGCTGCATGGCGGCCGGGCGTGGGCCGACAGCACGCCCGGGGTGGGCAGCGTGTTCCACTTCACCATCCCGGCGCCGGTGCGGGCGGACGTCGAGGCTGCGCCGCCGCCGCCACGCGGCTCCTTCCGCGGCCTGAAGGTCCTGATCGTCGACGACAACGCCACCAACATCGAGATCCTGCGGGCCCAGACCGAGTCCTGGGGGATGTTCGTGCGCGCCACCAAGGATCCGGAGCAGGCGCTGACCTGGGTGGAGCTGCAAGATCCCTTCGACCTCATCATCCTCGATCACGACATGCCGGGCATGGATGGGATCGCGCTGGCCAAGCGCATCCGCACGGTGCCCTGCGCCGTCAAGATCCCCTTGATCCTGTTCAGCAGCGTGGGCACGAGCAACCGCGTGACACGCGAATCCGGCGTCGACTTCGCGGCGGTGCTGACCAAGCCCATCCGTCAGTCCGATCTGTTCGATCGGATCTCCGAAGTGTTGCACCGCGGGAACCCGCAAGAGCGCCGCACATCTCTCGACACCATGACCGAGCTGCCCCCATTGTCCATCTTGCTGGCGGAAGACAACCAGATGAACCAGAAGGTGGCCTTGCTGATCCTCGAGCAGCTTGGCTATCGCGCCGATCTCGCCGCGGATGGCCCGGAGGCCATCCAGGCGGTGGAGCGGAAACCCTATGACGTCATCTTGATGGACGTGCAGATGCCGAGGATGGACGGGCTCGCGGCCGCTCGTGCCATTCGCGCTCGCGGCGCGAGCGTCCATCAGCCGCGCATCATCGCCATGACCGCCAACGCCCTGCGGGGCGATCGGGAGGTGTGCCTGGCCGCCGGCATGGATGACTACATCTCCAAGCCCATCGTCCGGCAGCAACTGATGGATGCGCTGCACGCCGCCGCGGCGCCACCGGCGTCAGGTCTCTCCATGGACCTGGAGGAGGCGCATGGCCCGGAGGTCGACGGCGCCACCGTGGAGGATTTGATCGCGGCCCTCGGGCCCAAGGCCGTCATTTCCTTGATCGACGTCTTCGCCGAGGATGCCCCCCGCTGTATGGCCCAGCTGCGCGATGGTCTCGAGCGCCATGAGCCCCACGAGGTGGCGGCCGCCGCACACCAGCTCAAATCCAACTGTCACACCCTGGGAGCCGAACGTTTGAGCCGGCAGTTCGAAAAGCTCGAAGCCGCGGGGCGCAGCGGCACGATCGCCGATCTCTCCGCGAGGGCGCTGGCGGCCGAGCAGAGCCTGCGACGCGTCCAGATCGAGCTCGCGGCGATGCGCCGGAAGCTGCTGTAGGGAGCCTGACGCCTTCAACCGAAACACCACAGTGCCATACGCACCGGAGGTGTTCCGGTTCAACCATCGCCGGCCGGCAGGCTCATACAGAAGACCGCGCCGGGGGTGCCCTCTTCCACCCAGATCCGGCCGCCGTGAGCCTCGACCGCGAGCTTGCAGAACGTGAGGCCGAGTCCCCGATTCAATCGAGTCACTCCCTGGGGGCCGGATTCGACCTGGACGAACCGCTCGAACACCTTCTGGCGCAGCTCGACGGGGATCCCTGGCCCTGAGTCGATCACCCGCACCTCCACCAGGCCGTCTATCTCGGAGAGGATCACACGGATCGTGCTCTCCTCGGGGGCGAAGCGGATGGAGTTCTCGAGCAGGTTCAGGAGCGTCCGACGGATGAGATCGGCGTCCCATCGCACGGTCCTCACCTGCCCTGAGAGCTCCGTGGCGATGCCGCGCGCCGCCGCGGCGACTTGCATCTCGCGGAGCACCTCCTCGGCGAGCCCGAGGGGCTCTACCGAGCTGCGCTTGAGGACCAGCTTGCCCTCCTCCGACCGGGCGATGTCGAGGAGGTTCAGGATGAGCCTGTTGAGCTGGTGGGTCTCGGCGCGAATCTGAGTCGCCGCGTTTCGTACCAGGGTGGATAGAGGCTCCTCACGGAGGATCCGCTGCGCGAGGAGCCCGACCGCGTTGACCGGGTTCTTGAGGTCGTGGACGACGAACGCCATGAGGCGTTCCTTCTGGAGCTCAGCGCGGAGGAGCTGGTCCTGCTGCTGCCGCACGAGGGCGACGAGCTCGTTGTCGAACTGCTTGAGCTTGATGGCCATGCGCACGCGGGCGGCCAGCTCGCGGGGGCGCACCGGCTTGGTCAGGAAGTCGTCGCCGCCCACGGCCTGCGCGCGATCGAAGGCGTCGACGTCGCGCAGCGCGGTCAAGAAGAGGATCGGGAGCCCCTTGCCCCGCTCGGTGCTGCGGATGCGATCGCACGCGGCGAAGCCGTCCATGCCGGGCATGTTCACGTCGAGGATGACGCAGTCGAAGCGCTCGTCCTCGAAGGCCCGCAGACCCTCTTCACCGGACGCCGCCGCGACCACCTCGTAGCCTTCGCCCTCGAGCGTCGCGATCGTCAGTACCCGGTTCACCTTGTTGTCGTCGACCACCAGGATCTTGTCCCTCTTGCCCCCTGGAACCATTTGCCCCATGGACAATTCCCCTCCCCTCGAAGAAGAGCTCAGGCGCTAGGTGGAGTGCAGGCACGCGTGCCTCTCGGCACGGGCGGCGTCATGTCCCCGATGCGGGGGCGAGAGCCACGAAAAAACGATATCACAGGAGACCCCTTCCCGGCCCGGCGTGTTGCTCGGGTTCCCTGTCGGGAGCGGCGCCGGCTGCATGAAGTAAGCCTCGCGTAACGGGTGAGGCCCATAGTATGCTTTCGAGGCTTTGCTCAGCGCGAGGCTGCCGAATGACTGCGAAGCTGCAAGATAGCCAGCGGCCGGCCTTGGTAGGTCTGAGCGAGCGCCAACTCCGTGTCGAGTTATTTGGCAAGCTCCTGGATACCACATCTGACGCCATCATCGTGGTCGAAGAGGTGGGATCCATCGTCCTCGTGAACCTCCAAGCCGAACGCCTCTTCGGGTACTCACGAGACGAACTCATCGGCCAGGAGGTGGAGGTCCTCATCCCTGAACGATTCCGGCCGGCGCACGTCGGGAGGCGCAGGGACTTCTTCGCGGCGCCGAGGAGCCGTCCCTTGGGCTCCGGGCTCGAGTTGTTCGGCCGCAAGCGGGATGGCACCCAGTTCCCGGCCGAGATCAGCCTCAGCCCTCTCGACACGGGGGAGGGGATGCTGGTGTCGGCCAGCATCCGCGACATCACCGATCGCCAGCAGAGCGAGTTCCTGGCCCGCGCTCGAAGGTTCTTGCTCAGCGCCAGCGAGGAGATCCCGGGCGCCTGGGCGATCTTCGACGTCCAGGACCGGCTCGTCTTCTACAACGTCGCCTACCGCCGGACCGTGTGCAAGAGCATCCAGGGGGAGATCGGCGGCCGCACGTTCGAAGAGCTCATCGAGGCGATGTTGGCGTCGGGGGACTTCGACCTGGGCGGGGTGCCGCCCGCGGAGATGAAGGCCCGCATCGTCGCATACCATCGCAACCCCTCGGGGGCGATCCTCGCCCGCACGGCCGAGGGGCGCATCCTACGGATCGTCGACTGCCGCACCTCCGAAGGGGGCTCGATCGGGACGCTCTGGGACGTCACCGAAGACGTACGGCAGGAGGAGCGGGTCCAGCGCGCCCGGGAAGCCGCCGAAGCGTCGAGCGCCGCCAAGAGCACGTTCCTGGCCTCTCTGAGCCATGAGCTGCGCACGCCGCTCAACATCGTCCTCGGCTTCGCGCAGCTGCTCCAAGGGGACACCAGGACGCCGCTCTCCGAGCGCCACCGGGAATGGATCGACCACATCCTCCAGGCCGGCGAGCGCCTGCTCAAGGTCCTCGACGACGTCCTCGATCTGTCCCGCATCGAGATGGATCAAGCGTCGTTCTGCCTCGAGCCGGTCGACGTCGCGCAAGTGCTCGCGGAGGTGAGGATCGCCTTGGCCCCCCTGGCGGCCCGTGCGGACGTCGATCTCGCCGTCGTGCCCGTCCCCTCGGGTTTCCCGGCGGTCATCGCCGATCGCGCGCGGCTCCGGCAGATCCTCATGAATTATGGATCCAACGCGATCAAATACGGGCGACGGCAGGGGAGCGCCACCCTCCACGCGACCGTGAAGGACGGCCTCGCCCGCATCCTCGTGGCGGACGACGGCATCGGCATCGCCGAGGACCAGCAGGAGAAGATCTTCCAGCCCTTTCAACGTGCAGGTCAGGAGCGAGGCCCGATCGAAGGCACCGGCATCGGCCTCGCCATCACCAAGCGGGTGGCGGAGCTCATGGGGGGCAGGGTCGGCTTCCGGAGCACGGAGGGGGAGGGATCGGAGTTCTGGATCGAGCTGCCGGTGGGGTGAGCCGCCGCAGGCGGTCCTCAGCGCAGCGCCGAGCCCGGCGCTCGCCGATCAGTCCTTGGACGAATCGGGCGGCCGGCCGCGCTCCTTGGCGAGCCCATACTCGTGGAGCCGGTACTGGATCGTGCGCGCGCTGATGTCGAGGAGCTCCGCGGCTCGCACCGTGGAGCCGCCCACGGCCTCTAGCGTCTTCAAAATCGCGAAGCGCTCGACCTCGGCCATGGTCGCGCCGGGGATCGAGATCCCCTCGAGCGTCGCCGGGGGCGGCGCGCCGTACGGGAGGTGCTCCTCTCCGATGACGTCGTCCTCGCACAGGACCACGGCGCGCTCGATCGCGTTCTCGAGCTCGCGCACGTTGCCGGGCCAGCGATAGCTCCGGATCTTGGTCCGTGCGCGGTCGGAGAAGCCTTCGATCCCCTTGTGGTTCTCGAGCGCGAAGCGGCGCAGGAAGTGCTCGGCGAGCAACATGATGTCGCCCCCGCGGGACCGCAACGGCGGCATCTCGATGCGCACCACGTTGAGGCGGTAGTAGAGGTCCTCCCGGAACCGCCCGGCCTCCATGTCCGCCTCGAGGTCGCGATTCGTCGCGGCGACGATCCGGACGTCCACCTTGACCGGCTCGTTGCCGCCCACCCGCTCGAATTTGCGCTCCTGCAGGACCGTGAGCAGCTTGACCTGGGTCGCCGGCGGGATCTCACCGATCTCGTCGAGGAAGAGGGTCCCCTCGTGCGCCTGCTCGAAGCGGCCCACGCGCCGCCGCTCGGCGCCCGTGAACGAGCCCTTCTCGTGGCCGAAGAGCTCGCTCTCGAGGAGCGACTCGGCGAGGGCGACGCAGTGCACGGCGACGAACGGCTTGCTCGCGCGCGGGCCGAGCGCGTGGATGGCGCGCGCGACCTCGCCCTTGCCAGTCCCGCTCTCGCCCGTGATGAGCACCGTCGTCCGCGACGGCGCGACCTGTCGCGCCAGGCGATAGACCCGCTGCATCGCCGGGCTCATGCCGAGCAGGCCCTGGATGCCCTCGCCGTACTGCTCGCGAATCTGGCGCCGCAGGTTCTCGTTCTCGATGCGGACGTTGCGATGCTCGATGGCGTGCCGGATGGCGATGATGAGCTCGTCGAAATCGACCGGCTTGGTGATGTAGTCCGCGGCGCCGGCGCGCATGGCGGCCACCGCCGAGTTCAATTCGGCCGACGAGGTCACGACGATGACCGGCAGATCGCGATCCCGCTCGCGGATCGCCTTGAGGAGCCCCATGCCGTCCATCCTGGGCATGGAGAGATCGGTCACGACGATGTCGGGGGGGAGGTCGGTGAGCCGCTCGAGCGCCGCCACGCCGTCCCCGGCGAGATCGACCTCATAGCCCTCCGACTGAAGAAGGCTCTTCAGCGCGTTTTGCGTACCCGCCTCGTCGTCCACCACCAGGACTCGTACCGTGCTGCCTGCCATGGGTCCTCACATTCCTCCCACACCTCCGTGGCGCTCTGCAAGCCCTGCCGCCTCCGCCACCGCCGGTGGCGGGCTGGTCAAACGAAAGATGTGCTCCAGCCAGTCGGGCATGAGCTCGCGGGCCAGGAGCCAGATGCGACCCTCGCCGAGATCGGTCATCCCCGCGGCGTGCGTCGGGTCGTCGTGCTCCATGTAATAGACGAAGGATTCGTTGCCGTGCTCGCCGTACCACCGCGCCGCCTGGCGCAGGAGGTGGGCGAACACCGCCTCGCGCAGCGCCGGGCCGAGCGACGGCTTGAGGCAGAACAGGCGCACGCCGTCGAGGAGGTGGAACAGGTTCGTGCCCCGGGTCGCGCGCTCGAGGATGGCGGCGGCCACGGGTTGGCCGGCGTGCCGCGCCACCATCACCTGCCGCTCCCGCGCGAGCCCGGCGCGGCGCCAGGCCAGCCCGATCTGCGCGAGATCGAAGCGCTCGGTCACGAGATCGAGCGCCTCGCGATAGGAGAGCGGCCGGGTCCTGGCGATGACCGAGAGCAGCTGGCGTCGCTCCCGCGGCGTCGGCGCCCCGGTCCAGAACCCCTCCCCGGAGCCCTGCGACGCGACCATGTCGCGGGTGCTGCCTTCGAGCAGGCGGAAGGGGAGGACGCAGGCCAGCGCGGTCGCCTCGTGGGCCCGGGCGAAGTCCGTGTAGGCCCCTTGCACCCAGCGCACGCTCGCCTCGCAATAGGCGAGCAGCCAGCGAAAGTCCGGGTCATCCAGCATGGGCTCGTAGGTGCCGAGGATGACCTCGCGCAGCACCTCTTTGGCCGAGGCCCCATCCAGGGATGGTCCCGACCGCTTGGCGAGCTGATGCCCGAGCCAGGTCCCCTGATAGACCTTGAGCGCCGAGGCTGAGCCTTCGGCCCCGCGAGGAGACGGCCGCACCACGCGATAGCCCACGCGCGGGTGTTCATCGAGGAGGCGATGGACCTCCGCGCACGCGGCGCGCATGCGGAGGAAGCGCTGGGGCGTCTTGCCCGACAGGTGAAAGTAGCCGGACACCTCGTAGAGCTCCCACGCCGCGTCCGTCCACTCGCTGCCGGTGCGGGTGCGGGGATGGAGGAAGCCGGCCACGATCCGCGTCCAGCGCCGCTCCGCCTCGGCGGTCGGGAAGATCACGCGCATGCCGCACGCGTCGCCGTCGACGTCGGCGTCGTACTGCAGGCTGTGCACCTCGGCCGGCAGAGAGAGCGGCGGCCCCCCGGGCACGAGCAGCTCGATCGGCTCGACGCGCAGGCCCTGATAGACGAGGTCCTGGCTCGGCACGGTGTAGAAGGAGAGGCCGTTGTGCGAGATGTCCCGGAGCGGGCGCTCGACGCGGATCTCGGGCCAGCGCGGGTGGACGAAGCGAACGCGCAGCCCGGGAGCGGCCACGCGCCGCTGTGCGCGCCGCCGGATGCGCGTCAGGCAGGCCGGCAAGGCGATGGAGATCGCGCCGCCGTCCTCCGAGCGCGGCTCCCCGACGTGCGCCTGGAAGATCGAGTTGAAGCCCTGGATCTCGAGCACGTAGCAGCGCCGGGCCGGAGGCCGCACGAGGGGGCGAAAGTAGAGGCGGTCCGGCGCGCCCTCGCACGGGAGCGCCTCGACCCGGATGGGGGCCTGCTCGTGCGCCCAGAGCACCGTCGGGCACCCGCTGCGCATCAGCGACTGGAGCACGTCGAGGATCTCCCCCGGGTCGGTGATGTCTTCGCGCCGCGCCACGTGCGCGGGGCGGAGGGGGATCTGGCCTCGCTTGCGGAGATCCGCGAGGCAGCGCTGGAATTCGCGCGCCTCGTCGAGTGACGTCGGCGCCGTCGTGGGGTGCTCCTCCTCCCGGGCCCCGGGCCCGCTGTCGTATGGGGGGCTGTTACCGATCACGAGCTGCGGGTCTTGGTTGGGTAGCGACATCTCTCCACCTCATGTGGGGGGGGATCCTCCCGATGGGGGGCTGCTCTCAAGTTCTGCGCCACATCCCGGCCCGCACCGGTACGAGCGCGAGCCGAGACGGGACTCACGGGCGGCGCGGGCTCCGCGGCCTCCTTCATCACGCGCGGGGCGGGGCCATAAATCGCAGCCTTTGCGTCTGCACCGGAGAAGCGAAAGCTTTGTCGTCCCCTCCTGAGCCGCCGCCGCCTCTTTCTCCTCTCTCGAGCGCGGCGCGGTGCCCTCCGGCCGAGCGGCACGTCGCTTGCTGAACCGCTCATCGCGAGGAGGGCGCCATGTTCACAGAGACACAACGAGCAGCACACCCCGGGGGCGGCCTCTGCGCCATCGCACCCGCTGCCGCCCGGCGGAACGGGGACGTCGATCGGCCGGCGCCCGCCCGGCGGCGGCCGGCGTTCCGCGCGCGGGAGAGGAGCTGGAGCGACATGACCCCACGGACTGGAGGAGCCCATGGAGATGAAGCACCCGTCATGCAGAACCCTGATCATCCTGCTCGCGCTCGCGGGGGCCTTGGGAGGCTGCGGCCCCGGAGGCCCCTCGGACGGCCCCTCGGACGGCGCCCCGGACGGCGCCCCGGACGGCGGGGCGGCGCTCGTGCTCGCGCCCTCCGATCCGGTGCTCCCCGGCGGCGCGATCCAGGCCTTCGCCGCCACCGTCACCGGCCTCGACGATCGCCACGTCACCTGGTCCACGACGGGCGGCATCATCACCACGGACGGGGTCTACACCGCCCCCACCACGCCGGGGCGCTACACCGTCACCGCGACCTGCGTCTCCGCGCCCACCCTCCGCGCCGCCGCCACCGTCACGGTCACCGGCAGCGGCCAGGGCTCGAACGCGCTCTCCACCGGCCACTCCGCGCACACCACCACCTCGCTCCCGGACGGCCGGGTCCTCATCGCCGGCGGTGTCAGCCAGCCGTTCGTCGACTACGCCCGCCCGGTCACGGCCGCGGCCGAGCTCTTCGATCCCCGCACCGGGCAGGTCACCCGCACCGGCGATCTCGGCAAGGCCCGTGCCCTCCACACCGCCACCCTCCTCGACGACGGCCGGGTCCTCATCGCCGGCGGGGAGCAGGAGGGCACGGCGAGCCTCGACGCCATCGAGGTGTACGACGTGACGAGCGGCGCCTTCTCGGCGGCCGGCGCCATGACCACCCCCCGGCAGGGGCACAGCGCCACCCTGCTCCGCGACGGTCGGATCCTGATCGCCGGCGGCTACGACGGCGTCCACCAGCGCTACCCCAATGGGGCCGAGCTCTACGATCCGAAGACCGGCACCTCCACCAGCACCGGCCAGCTCAACGCCGCCCGCCAGCTCCACACCGCCACCCTGCTCGCCGATGGCCGGGTCCTCGTCACGGGCGGCGTCACCAACTACACCGGCGCGCTCTCGTCGGCCGAGATCTACGATCCTCAGACCGGCCGCTTCACGCTCGTCCCGGGCGGGCTGCGGGCGCCTCGCTTCTTCCACAACGCCGTGGCCCTGGAGGGTGGGCGCGTGCTCGTCACGGGCGGCAGCCAGACGCTCGATCGGGGCACGGCGGGGCTCGGCTCGGCCGAGTACTACGACCCGGCCGTCCACCAGTTCCTGCCCACGGGCAGCATGTCGCTCCCGCGCCAGCTCCACGCGGCCACGGTGATGGCCGACGGGCGGGTGGTCATCGTCGGCGGCACCTCCTACTTCGAGGGGGCGGAGGCGCTCGACACGGCGGAGGTCTACGATCCGAGGAGCGGCCAGTTCGCGACCCTGGCCCTGCGCCTGACCCGGGTGCGGCAGCGGCATAGCGTCGTGGCCACGGGCGCGGATCGGATCGCCGTCTTCGGCGGGCACGGCAGCGACAACGCCCTCGCGGTGGAGACCTACCCCGTCGGCGAGGCGCTTCCGCCGCCGGCGCCGCCGCCGCCCTGGCCGGGGGGCAACGACCGCTACTTCCCGGTCGGCTCGGAGTGGGCGCGCGACATCTCGCACGCGCCGCTCGACGCCGAGTCCCCGCAGGCGATCGGCGCGCTCGCGGCCCTCGGCGGCTGGGGCCTCGGCGTGATGCGCATCGACTTCAGCCTCAACGTCGTCGAGGCCGACGCGCAGGTGCCCTTCCTCAACTTCACCCCGATCTCCGACTTCTATTACCCCGACTGCGACAACGCCCCGATGCCCGTCCCGGCCGGCGGCGCGCTCGAGGGCGAGGTCGGCTACCAGTGCCTGGGGGGCAGCGACTGCCACCTCATCGTGGTCCATCGCGCCTCGCAGCGGCTCTACGAGATGTTCCGCGGCAACATCATCGGCGGCTACGGCGGCGCCTTCTACGGCGGCTGCCTGGCGGTCTGGGATCTCAGCCGCCGCTATCCCGCCACGGGCCGGGGTGAGCAGTGCACGAGCTCCGACGCGGCGGGGCTGCCCATCGCGCCCCTGTTGTTCAACGCCGATGAGGTCGCCGCGGGCAGCATCGAACACGCGATCCGGTTCATCTTGCCGAACTCGCGCATCCGCGCGGGCGTCTATGTGCACCCGGCCACGCACGCGGGCGCCCCGCGCGGGCCCGCCACCGCCCCGCCCATGGGCGCTCGCTTCCGGCTGCGCGCGGATTATCCGCTCGCGCAGCTGCCGAACGAGGCGGCGCGCATCATCGCCCGCGCCATGCAACGCTACGGCATGATCCTGGCCGACGGCGGCACCATCGCCATCACGGCGCAGGGCGACCGCTTCACGGCCCACAAGTGGGCCGGCGTCCTCGGGACCCACGATCTCGAGCAGTTGAAGGTCACCGACTTCGAGATGATCGACGCCGGCGCGCGCCTCCCCATCGACTACAACTGCTTCCGCAACCCCTGATCCCGGCCGCCCCGCCTCCCCGAGGGCCGTCTCCCGCCCGTTGGTAACGCTCTCCCCCGCGTTGATAACGCTCTCCCCCCCGTTGATCCCACTCCACCGCGCATGGATGACGAGAAATCTCCCCTTGATGACATCATAATCGCTGGTTGGTAACACTTCCGCGCGGGATGACGTCCATTCCACGCTGGTTGATATCACTATTCGGCGAGATCCGTTCATCTCCATGCTGGTTGATGACATAGTCCTGCCGCAAGATGTCATTTCTGAGCTGGTTGATGACACATACCCGCTGCCAACCGCGATCTCCACCCTTTTAGTGACGGTACCTGCACCCGATGGTGACGGCTTCACGCCGTAGAGGGCCTTCAGGCTGGGCTCGGAGGGGGCGCGGGAGGCGGGGAAGCGAGGGGCGGGGAAGCGAGGGGGGGAGGCGGCGGGTCAGAAGTTGCG
>DATAGU010000072.1:0-6341 GCA_036263495.1 Polyangia bacterium
CACGCCGAGCCCGGCCGCGATGGTGGTGGTCTTGCGGACCGTGAGACTGCGGATGTTGTAGACGATCGGGATCATGGCTCACCCCACCCGGCGCAGCGCCTGGACGATGTTCAGCTTGAAGGTGCCGTAGGCCGGCACGAGACCCGCCAGGAGACCCAGCAGCACCGACAGCCCGAGCGCCGCGGTCGCGATGCCCGGCGTCACCTCGAAGGCCGGGAAGAACTGCCCGAAATTCTCCTCGATGAAGCGGCCCATGAAGCCCTTGATCGCCAGATACGAGAGCGATATCCCCGCCAGCCCCCCGAACAGCCCCGTCACCGTGGCCTCGGCCACCACCAGCGTGGCGATGTGCTGCGGCAGAAACCCGATGGCGCGCAGCACCCCGTACTCGTTCGTGCGTTCGCGCACCCCCATCGCGATCGTGTTGCCCAGGATGAGCATCATGATCGCCAGGATGACGATGGACACCACGTCCATCGCCTTCAAGACGCCCGAGAACATGGCCAGGAACGACGTGCTGAAGGCGCGCTCGCTCTGGCTCAACGTCTGCGTGTCCTTCACGTCGAAGATGCGATCGATCGCCTGGCCGATCGCCGCGCTGCGCGACGGATCATCCACCCGGCTCGTGATCCACCCCGCCCGGTCGCGCAGCCGCTGCGGGATGCTGTCGTTCAGATAATCCCAGCGGAAATAGAGCGAGCGGCGATCGATCGCCTTGTTCGTCACCGTATAAAGACCCGAGACCGTGAACTGCCAGTCGCCCGGAAAGATCGTGCCGCTCAGCGTGATCTTCTGACCCACCTTCCAGCCGAAGTTCTTGGCCAGCACATCGCCCACGATGGCGCCCTGGCGGTCCTCGAACCAACGCTCCTTGGTGTCGGGAGACACCACGATGTCGTCATAGACGCTGAGGAAGGTCTTGTGGTCGACCGCCATCGTGGCAAAGAAGTCCTCGTCCTTCGAGTGCTTGGGATCCTTGCCGCCGAACCAGTTCATGTAGGTCGTTTCTTTGATCCCCGGCACCTGCCGGATCTCCTCCACGTAGCGCAGCGGCACCGGCAGGATGAACGTCACCTTGTTGCGCGTGACCACCCGATCCTTGGCCGCGTGATCGACGCCCGCCGTCCATGCCGCCAGCGCCGTGCGCAGCATCATGAAGGAGAACACCGCGATCGCCACGCCCGCGATCGTCGCCAGCGCGCGGAACTTGTTGCGCAGGAGATTGCGCGCCGCCACGCCCACGAGCGTCATATGAGCGCCCCCTTGTCGAGCCGGTGCGTGATCGTCGCGCGCTCGGCCGCCTGCGGGTCGTGCGTCACCATGAAGATCGTCTTGCCGAACTCGCGGTTGAGCCTGGTGAGGAGGTTCAGCACCTCGTCCGCGCTCTTGCGGTCGAGGTCCCCCGTCGGCTCGTCGGCCACGATGATCTTCGGGTCGTTCACGATGGCGCGGGCGATCGCCACCCGCTGCTCCTGACCGCCCGAGAGCTGGCGCGGGAAGTGATGCATCCGCTCCTCCAGCCCCACCACGCGCAGCGCCGTCTGCGCCCGCTTCTTCCGCTCCGGCCCGGACAGCTTCGTGAGCAGGAGCGGCAGCTCCACGTTCTGGAGCGCCGTCAGCACCGGCATCAGGTTGTAGGCCTGGAAGATGAAACCGATCGTCTGCGAGCGCCAGCGCGCGAGCTCCCCCTCACTGAACTTGGTCAGATCGTGGTTCTCCACCTCGATCGTCCCGCCCGTCGGTCGGTCGAGCCCGGCGATGAGGTTGAGCAGCGTCGACTTGCCCGACCCCGAGGGCCCCATCAGCGCCTCGAACGAACCCTCGGGCACATCGAGGTCGAGGTTCTTCAGCACCTCCACCGGCTCCTTACCGCGCCAGAACGTCTTGCGGATCCCGCGCAGCTTCACCAGGTTCTTGGGACTCCCCTGCGGCACGCGGTAGGCCCCCCCGGGTCCACCGTTCCCCTGCATCTCAGACATGTGCTTTCCTCACTCCGATTTTTCTTTGACCGGATTGCCTTCCCGCAGCGTCTCCGGCGGATCGCGCACCACCTTGGTCCCCGCCGGCGGCCCCTCGACGAGCTCGAAGCCGCTGCCAAACGGAGCCCCCAGCTTCACCGGCACCATGCGCACCTGATCGTCGGCCGAGGCATCGACCGTGAACACCACCTTCTGCCCCGCGCGCTCGGTCACCGCATTCCCCGGCAACACCAGCTTCGGCTTCTCCCGGACCGCCTTCTCATCCAGCGCCTTCGACAGAAACCCCACCCGCCCCGCCATGTCCGGCAACACCCCCTCGGGCGGATCCACGAAGCTCACCCGCACCGTCACCGTCGCCTTCGAGCGATTGACCCGCGGCGTCACCTCCTTCACCGCGCCGCGCAGCCGCCGATCCGGAAACGCGTCGAGCGCGATCTCGCAAGGCGCCCCCACCCGCACCAGATGCAGCCGCCCCTCGGGCACGTCCACTTCCATCACCAGCGAGGTGAAGTCCGCGACGTCCACGGACACCCCCGCCACCGCCCCCGAGATCGGCCCCACCAACTCCCCCACCTCCGGCGGCTTGTTCAACACCTTGCCGCTGATCGGTGCGCGAATGATCGTATTGCGGAGCGCCACCTCCGTCTGCTCGCGCTCCGTCGCCGCCACCCGCGCCTCGGCCTCCGCCACCCGCGCCGACTCACCGAGCGCGCGCACCCGCAGCGTCAGATCCTCGGCCGCCGACGTCGTGCCCGCCCCGCGATCCGCCAGCTTCTTGGCCCGCTCGAGCTGCGTGCGGAACTCCTCCGCATTGGCGCGCGCCAGCTCCGCCCGCGCCCGCGCCGCCTGCACCCGCGCCTCCGACGTCCCGAGCGCCGTGCGCTGATCCAGATCCTCCAGCTGGAACAGCACCTGCCCCGCCTTCACCAGCTCCCCCTCTTTCACGAACACCTTGGCCACCCGGCCCTGCACCTTGACCCCCACGTGCGTGACCACGAGCGGCATCACGTACCCCGTGGCCGTGAGCTCGGTCGACGCCTCGGCCGGCGACACCAGGCTGATCTCGGAGAACGCGACCGGCGTCTTGAAGACCTTGGCCTCGACATACGGCAACCCGAACACGTACCCCGCCACCGCCGCGCCGACGAGGAGGAGCACCACCAGCACCCAGCGCAGGGGCCGCGGCCGGTCCGGGTTCTCATCACGCTGGATGCGCAGCGACGCCAGATCGGAGGATAAGGGGTCAGAACGTTCGTTCATTCCGCCGCCATGTATAACGTGACTGCGGATTCGGAGCTAGCCTCTAGCGTGCCAGACCTTGCCTGGCACAACACCGCCGCCGTCCGGGGGCACCGAGCGCCCTTCTTCTACGAAAGGAAGCGGTCCTCCCCTCCAGGACATGGCGTGGAACCGCCTTCCAGGGCTACGATGGAGCGTCTTTCCGGTCCAGCCCCAGGAGCAGCGCATGAGCCCGGCGTACGACCTCATCCTCCGCAACGGCATCGTCTTCGACGGCACCGGCCGCCCCGGCGTCCACGCCGATCTCGGCATCGCCGAGGGCCGCGTGCGAGCCCTCCAGCCGCACCTCCCCGGCCAGGGCACGCGCGAGATCGACGTCGCCGGCCGCTGGATCATGCCCGGCTTCTTCGACCTCCACACCCACTACGACGCCGAAGTCGAGGCCCTGCCCGGCCTCTCCGAGTCCGTCCGCCATGGCGTCACCAGCGTCGTCTTCGGCAACTGCTCCCTCTCCGCCGCCCTCGGCACCTCCGAGCAGCTCCTCGACCTCTTCTGCCGCGTCGAGAGCCTCCCCCGCGAACTCCTCACCCGGTGGTTCGGCGGCGGCATCCCCTGGAACAGCGTTACCGGCTACTACAATCACCTCGAGACCCTCCCGCTCGGCCCCAACGTCGCCAGCTTCCTCGGCCACTCCAACGTGCGCATGGCCGTCATGGGCACCGAGCGCAGCCTCCACCAACCCCACGCCACCGACGAAGAGCTCGGCCGCATGCGCGACATCGTCAAGGAGGCCATGGACGCCGGCTACCTCGGCCTGTCCATCGACATGCTCCCCTGGCACCGCATGGACGGCCAAGCCTACCGCGGCATCTCCGTCCCCTCGCAGCAGGCCCACCCGAGCGAGCACGCCCTCCTCGCCGACATCGTGCGCGACCATGGCCGCGTCCTCCAGGCCACCCCCAACGCCCTCACCAAGAGCACCGTCCTCCGGCTCCTCGGCTACAGCACCGGCCTCGGCCGTCGCCCCCTCAAGACCACCATCGTCGCCGCCATGGACGTCAAGACCGATCGCAAGGTCTGGCGCCTCGCCCTCGCCCTCGCCCAGATCGCCAACCGCCTCCTCGAAGCCGACATCCGGTGGCAGGCCCTGGCCGAACCCTTCCTCAACTACTGCGACGGCGTCATCACCCCCCTCTTCGAGGAGTTCCCGGCCGGCGTCGAAGCCATCAGCGCCACCCCCGAAGCGCGCCGCGCCCTCCTCGGCGACCCCGAGTTCCGGCGCCGCTTCCGCGCCGAGTGGGAAGACACCGGCCAGCGCGTCTTCCACCGCGACCTCGGCCAGATGCACGTCGTCTCGGCCCCCGACAGCGCCCTCGTCGGCCGCTCCTTCGCCGACATCGCCCGCGAGAGTGGCCAGGAGCCCCTCGATGGCTTCCTCGACCTCCTCGCCCGGTACGACACCGAGCTCCGCTGGCGCACCGAAGTCAGCAACGATCGCTCCGGCCCGCGCCTGCGCCTCCTCGGCCACCCCTACACCCTGCCCGGCTTCAACGACTCCGGCGCCCACAACCGCAACATGGCCTTCCATGACGGTGCCCTCCAGCTCCTCGCCCAGGCCCAGGCCCACCCCGAGGAGCTCCCCATCGCGCGCGCCGTTCACCGCCTGACCGGTGAGACCGCCGCCTGGCTCGGCCTCGACGCCGGCCGGCTCCGCGAAGGCGACGTGGCCGACGTCACCGTCCTCGACCCCGAGCGCCTCCGGAGCGGCCTCGGCGGCCCCGTCGAATACCCCGATCCCGAGCTCGGCGGCGTCATGCGCCTCGTCAAACGCTCGGACGGCGTCGTCACCCAGGTCCTCATCGGCGGCCAGGTGGTCTACGAAGGCCAAACGTTCGTCCCCGACTACGGCCGCCGCAAATACGGCCGCCTCCTCCGCGCCGGCCACGCCGCGGCCGGCGCCACCAACCACTAGAAAGAACGAGAACGAAGCTAGAACACCCCCGGCCCGCAGTGCTGGGTGAGCTCCTGGATCGTCTCCGCCACGTCCTTGTTCTGGCGCGGCAGCGGGGCCAGCACCTCCGCCGCCTCCTTGCACCGCTTCTTGTAGACGCTCAGCGACCGCGCCAGCGCGAGACGGAGCGCGAGCGATCGTGGCTGCTGCTGCACCGCCGTGCGCAGGAGCTGCTCGGCCCCGCGGTAGTCCCCCCTCATATTCATGGCCACCGACAGCTCGATCGTGACCGGGACACTCGGCTTGAGCTTGAGCGCCCGCTCGAGCGCAGAGACGGCCAGCTCCGGGTGCCCCCGCTCCCGCTCCACCCTGCCGAGATAGAGCCAGGCGAGCGCCATGTCCGGCTTGAGCTCGGTCGCGCGGTGCATCTCGACCGCCGCCTCATCGAGCTCCTGGCGCGCCTGCAGGGTGAGCCCGAGATTCAGGTGCGCATCAGGCGACCTGGGGGCGAGCTTGGTGGCCTCGCGGGCGACGACCACGGCCTCGTCGAGCCGCTTGGCCTGGCGCAAGACGCCGGCGAGATCGATGCGGACGTCGGCGTCCCCGGGCAAGGCGGCGCAGCCCTTCTTCATCACCTGAATCGCCATCTCGACGTCCCCGCGATTGAACAACGCCCGGCCGTAGTTGGCCCACGCCTCGGCGTAGGTGGGCTTCTCCGCCACCGCCTCGGCGAACTCGCGGATCGCCTCGCTGATCTTCTTCTGGGCCATCAGCGCGATCCCGAGCTCGTTGTGCACCTCGGGGTGCTTGGGGTTGAGCGCCAGGGCCTCACGATAGGCCTTCTCGGCTTCGAGGTGCTTACCCTGGTGCTCGAGGGCGGCCCCGCGTAGATACCGCGGCTCGGGATCGCGCGGATCCTGCGCCGCCGCCTGCTCGAACAGTACGATCGCCCCGGCGTCGTCCCCGCTCTCGAGCTTGCGGGAGCCTTGATCGATCAATTCTTTCACGGACGCGGCCTGAGCCGTAGCCGTCAGGAGGAAGAGGCAAGAGAAGATGATGCGTGCGCGCATGCTGCGAACTGTAGCCAGCCAGGCCCGCCGCCTCAAATCCTACGACCGGTCCGACCCGCCATCTCCCTCGCCACGCCGCCGCGCCGCCTCTTGCCCCCGCGC
>DATAGU010000073.1:0-9287 GCA_036263495.1 Polyangia bacterium
CGCACCTGGTCGGTGAGGTTGCCCGCGAGCATGTTCACGCTGTCGGTGAGGTCCTTCCACGTCCCCGAGACACCGCGGACGTTGGCCTGAGCGCCGAGTCGACCTTCGCTCCCGACCTCGCGGGCGACGCGGGTGACCTCGGCGGCGAAGGAGGAGAGCTGGTCGACCATCGTATTAATCACGTTTTTGATCTGGAGAATCTCGCCCTGCGCCTCCACGGTGATCTTTCGCGTGAGGTCGCCGTTGGCGATGGCGGTGGCCACGGCGCTCACGTCGCGCAGCTGCACGGTGAGGTTGCCGGCCATCGCGTTCACGCTGTCGGTGAGGTCCTTCCACGTCCCCGACACCCCCTTCACGTCCGCCTGGCCGCCGAGCTTCCCCTCCGTGCCCACCTCGCGGGCCACGCGCGTCACCTCCGCAGCGAACGTGCGCAGCTGGTCCACCATCGCGTTGATCGTGTTCTTGAGCTCGAGGATCTCGCCGCGCGCCCCGACCGTGATCTTCTGCGACAGATCGCCGTTGGCCACCGCGGTCGTCACGAGCGCGATGTTGCGCACCTGATTCGTGAGGTTCCCGGCCAGCATGTTCACGCTGTTCGTGAGCTCGCGCCAGGTCCCCGACACCCCCTTCACGTCCGCCTGGGCGCCGAGGTTCCCTTCGCTGCCGACCTCGCGCGCCACACGCGTCACCTCCGAGGACATCTCACGCAGCTGATCCACGAAGCGGTTCACCATCCCGCCGATGCGCAGGAACTCCCCCTTGAGCGGCTGACCGCTCACGTGGAGCGTCATCTTCTGCGACAGGTCGCCCTCGGCCACCGCGCTGATGACGCGGGCCATCTCGATCGTCGGCGCGACCAGCTCCGCGATCAGCGAATTGATCGCGCTGATCGTCGTCCCCCACGCCCCGCTCGCCTCCTCCAGGGCCGCGCGCTCGTCGATGTTGCCGTCGCGCCCGACCAGCCGGCTGACGCGCAGGACCTCCCTGCTCATGAGGTCGTTGCGCTCGATCACCTCGTCGAACTCCGCGGCGATCTGGGCGAGGACCCCGGTGAACTCGTCGGTCCCGAGGCGCACCGAGAAGTCGCCCGCCCGCATGGCCTTGAGCCCGTCGAAGAGCATGCGCAGCTGCCCCTCGAGAGGGAGGGCCCCATTGCCCGAAGGGGCAGGGCGCTCCCTCGCCTCGGCCCTGGATCTCGCCTTGGCAGCACGGCGCTTGGGAGCGCGTTTGTCGTTGGACTTCTCGAAGTGTTCGGGGTCGCGAGTAGTCGGTGTGGTCTCCACGGGAGTCCTTTGGGGAGTGTCTGCCGGGAAAGTCTGTAGTGCCGTGTCCCCGGATCAAGGGACGGAGTAGCACCTCGTTGGAACCCATACGAATATTTTTGCACTGGCAGCAACGACGAGCGCGCCCCCGGTCGAGCCGTAGGGGCCCTGCGACACCCGTGGACTGGGAACGCGGTCCCTCCCCAGGGCCGCACCCTCCACCCTCGACTCGAACCGAACCTCGCTCCGGCCCGGCTCCCCCGGCGAGGGACCCTACACCTGCGCGGTCGGCGTCTTCAGGCGAAAGGTGGCGCGCGTCCCACCGTTCGTCTCGATCACGAATGTCGCATCCAGCTGCCGGGCGAGCATCCGAACCAACTCGAGACCGAAGCTCTTGGGCTTCGCCGCCTCCGCCGCCCCCATCGGCAGGCCGACACCGTTGTCGTGGACCAGGAGGGCCACCTCTCCCGCCTCCCGGTGAAACTCCACCCGGATCCACGGCCGTGCGATGGCACTGGGCACACCTGGAGGAAACGCATGCTTGAGCGAGTTGGTCACCAGCTCGTTCAGCACCAGCCCCACCGGCACCGCCACATCGATCCCCAGGAAGACCCCGTCCGAATGGACCTCGATCGCCACCGCGCCCTGCAGCGCATAGGTCTGGAGCAGGCTCGCCAGCAGCTCGCGGGCATACGTCCCCATGTCGATGCGCGCCAGATCCTTGGACTGATAGAGGCGCTCGTGAAGCAACGCGATCGAGCGCACCCGGCCCCGGCTCTCGGCCAGCTCCTGCCGCGCCTTCTCGTCGCTGATCGCGCGCGCCTGCAGGCTGAGGAGGCTCGAGATCACCTGCAGGTTGTTCTTCACTCGGTGGTGGATCTCGCGCAAGAGGACCTCCTTCTCCTCGAGCGACGCCTTGAGCGCCCGCTCGGCGCGCTTGGCCTCCGAGATGTCGCGGGCGATCACCGCGATGCTGATGACGTGCCCCTTCGCGTCACGGATCGGCGAGGTGGTGAGCGAGACCTCGATCCGACGGCCGTCCTTGCACAGCCGCACCGTCTCGACGTTCTCAATGCGGTCCCCGCGCCGCACCCGCGCTCGCATCTCCCGCTCCTCATCGATCCGATCCGGCGGGATCATCACCGTGACCGGACGGCCGACGATCTCCTCGGACGCCCACCCGTAGAGCCGCTGCGCCGCGGCGTTCCAGCTCTCGATGATGCCATCGAGGCTCTTGCTCAGCACTGCGTCGCTCGTGGACTCGACGATCGAGGCCAGGCGCAGCGCCATCTCACTGGCCCGCTTGCGCTCGGTGATGTCCTCCTGGACCGCGACCAGCACCGGCCCGTGCTCGGGGTCATCGATGATTGTCGTGGTGGCGCGGCAGAGGAAAAGCGTTCCGTCCTTGCGGCGGTTCACGATCTCGTAAGTCGCCTCCCCACCGCCTTCCCACAGGAGCGCGAAGATCCGCTCGGTCACCTCCTCGGGCGGGGCGTCTGGCAAGGGGCCGTTCAGGATCGAGACCGATTGCCCGGTGAGCTCGCCGGGGTCATAGCCGAACATCCGCTTGAACTTGGGGTTGGCGTGCAGAATCTGGCGATCGCGGGCCCGCACCAGGCACACCCCCTCGGCCATGTTGCGCACGATGACCTCGTTGAGACGCAGCGCCTGCTCGGCGTCTTTCTGCTCGGTCACGTCCTGGATGATGCCGATGATATGAGCGACCTGCCCCTCGGGATCCAACATCATGCGGGTCCGGGTGTGCAGGGTGCGCACGAGCCCATCGCGGCGGAGGATCCGGACCTCCACCTCGTACCCGCGTCTCTCGCGCAACCCCTCATCGACCGCCGCGGCCAGGCGCGGCTGATCCTCCGGATGGACGTAGGCGACGAACTCGGACCGGAGGAGCCGCCGCCGTTCCGGATCGAGCCCAAAGATCCGCAGGAGCTCGCGCGAGAGCAGCATCTCCCCGGAGCGGACGTCCCAGTCATAGCTGCCGATGTGTGCGATCGCCTCGGCCTCGGAGAGCAGCATCTCGGTGTGACGGCGCTCCTCCTCGGACAGCTTGCGGCACACGAGGTTCTTCAGCCGGATGCGCAGCTCCCTCTCGGAGAAGGGCTTGATGAGGTAGTCCTGCACCGCCGTGTCGATGAGGTGCAGGCGCAGCTCCTCTTCTCCTCTGACCGACATGATCAGGATGGGCAGCTCAGACCAGGCGCGCTCCGCTCGGATGGCGGTGATGAGCGCCTCGCCGCTCATCACCGGCATGAACAGGTCCATGAGGACCACGTCCGGATGGAACCGGCGCAGGAGTTCGAGCCCCTCGCGCCCGTTCGCGGCGGCGAGCACCGTGTATTCGTCACGCAATAGCTCGCACAGGATCGCGCGCGTCTCGGCTTCGTCCTCGACCACCAGGACCCTCGGCAGGGAGACGTCGGCGCGCGTCGTGTCAGCTTTCGTTTCCACTTATTCCCTTTGCGTGAAGAAGATATAGAATACGCCTTTGGCAAGGTGGCCAATAGCCGCAAGGCAGGCCATCGGGGAGGTGAAATGAAACCCAGGCCACGCATCCTGGTCGTGGAGGACGAAGCCATCGTGGCCGCGGACCTCGCCGGAATGCTGGGGGACCTCGGCTACGACGTGTGCGGACCCGTGGCCGTCGGAGAGCAAGCCATCGCCCTGGCAGCGAAGGAGCAGCCGGCCCTCGTCTTGATGGACATCAAGCTCAAGGGGCCGCTCGATGGCATCGAGGCGGCCGAGCGGATCCACGAGCAGCAGGGCACCCCGACCATCTTCCTCACCTCCTACTCGGACGAGCTCACACTGTCCCGGGCCAAGGCCATCGCGCCCCTGTCCTACCTGCTCAAACCCATCGCCGAGCGCGACCTGCGCATCGCCATCGAGGTCGCGCTCGAGCGCAGCAAATTCGAGCAGACCCTGGCCGAGCGGGAGCGCTGGCTCGGAGCCATCCTCGATCAGATCCCCCAGCCTCTCCTCCTCACCATGCCCGAGCGGACGACCATCCGCCTCAACCAGGCGGCGCAGCGGTTCACCCGGCGGGACGTGGCCGAGGTGACCGAGGGTGAGGCGGCCACCCTGTTCATCGCCAGGCGACCCCGAGGTGGAGCGCTGCCCTGGGACGAGATGCCCCTCGCCCGCTCCCTTCGTCGCGGGGACACCGTCGTCGGCGAGGAGCTGGAGCTCCAGACCCGGGAGGGGCACTGGGTCCCGTTCCAGGCCTGCGCCGCGCCGGTCTATGACGCCGCAGGCCAGCTCTGCGGCGGCGTGGCGGTGTTCGAGGACATCACCGCGCTCAAAGAGCTCGAACGCCACCGCATCGAGTGGGCCGCGGTCGTGGCCCACGACCTGCGCCGGCCCCTCGGGATCATCTCGCTCGCCGCCAACCTCCTCAACACCTCGGCCGGCGGGAACGAGCCGACGCGCCGCACCACGCTCGATCGCATCCGGCGCTCCGCCGAGCGACTCGACAGGATGATCCGCGACCTCTCGGACAGCTCCTGCATCGAAGCGTCACAGCTCCAGCTCAAGCTGGTGGAGGTCGATCTCAGCGAGCTCATCCGGAGGGTCGTCACGAGCGCACAACCCCTGGCCGACGGTCGCAGGATCGTCCTCCGGGTCGCCGAGGACGCTTGCCGGATGAGGGTCGATCCCGTGCGCATCGAGCAGGTGCTCGAGAACCTCCTGTCGAACGCCGTGAAGTACGGCGACCCCGGCTCCGACATCGTGGTCGAGTGCGAGCAGCGGGATCCGGGCGTGTGGATCTCGGTGCTCAACCGCGGGCGCGGCATCTCGCCCGAGGAGGTGGAGACGCTGTTCCGTCGCTTCGGCCGTCCATCCAGCACCAAGGCGTCAGACATCCCTGGACTCGGGCTCGGCCTCTACATCTGCAAAGGCCTCGTGGAGGCGCATGGCGGCCGGATCTGGGTGGAGAGCACCCCCGGCGAGATCACGGCCTTCCGGGTCGCGCTGCCCCTGCACGCAGAAGATACGGTCCAGGAGCCTTCTTTTCCGTCCCCGGGAGCCGGCGCCCCCATCGGTATCGGCTAGAGAGAAAATACCCCGCCACGCGGGGCGGCACGTTTCATGTGCTGGTCAGGTCGCCGCAGCAGGCGGAGAACTGTGGTGCTCGGCTCCGGTGTCCCTGATCAATGTCCCGGCAGGGGCGCACCGACCCATCGCCGCAACTCACTTCCATCGAGAAACGGAGCCTGCGCCGAGGTGACCTGATTGAGCTGGTGCATCCAGCGCGCGGGTGCGGGGGGCGCGCCGGCCGCCGGCCAACGCGCCTGCCTCGGGTAGAGGAGGTACACATCCCAGGCCAGGCCCGAGGCCCCGCTCGAAGAAGGTGAGGATGCAGCGGCATCCCCCCGGCGGGGTGGGATCCCAAGGACCCGGCCGAGCGCCGTCGCCAGCTGCCCTCCCGTATCCCAGTATTGGTGGATGCGCGGATCGTTTTTCGGCATGGCCGCCATCGCCTCCTCGGCCGCGGCCTGCGTGTCCGAGTCCAGGATCGGCACCCAGACCAGATGCACGCGCAGATCCGTCTGCGGGAGCGGCGCCAGCACGTCGTCCTTCACCACGGCGACCCCGTGGAGACATTCGCCTCAAGTCGGCGAGGCCAGGACGAGGAGCCGCGGGTGATTGCGCTCGGCCTCGAAGCGCTCGCGCAGCGGGTGGTATCCCCCGTCGAGCACCGCCAGGCCCGCGGTCGCTGGCACCGCCGCCGGGCGGGGGGCACAGCCCAAGGCCGCGATAACCGCCAGGGCCCCAGCCGCGCGCAGCCATCGGCTGGGTGGAGAGGTTCGTTCTAGGGGCAGGGCCGATCCGTCCTCGGGCGACATGCGCCCATCTTACTTGTTCAAGGGCCGCAGCACGTGTGTGTGCACGGGCACGTCCTCGCTCGCGCGCTCCGGGTACAGCAACCGGAACTGCTGGCGCAGCGCCAGATCCGTCTCGCTGGCCTGCCGGTGATAGAGGTAGCGCGCCTCGGCCTCGTCTGCCTCGCCCACGCGCCCTAGCTCCCGCAGCGCCAGCGCACGCTGGTAATGCCCCTCGGCCGAGTCGGGATCCAGCACCAGCAACCGCTCCGCCGCCGCCAGCGTGCCCGCGGCATCTCCCGTGACCCCGCGGATCCTGGCCAGCAACGCGAGCACCGACGGATCCCCCGGCAGCCGCTGCGCCAGCTCCTCCACCGGCCCCCTCGCCGCCTCGAAGCGGTACGCCTGATACAGCGCACGCGCCCGCAGGAAGAGCGCCGCCGGGTGCTCTGGCGCCCGCGCCGCGGCCTCGCGCGTATACGCCACGGCATCGTCCACCTGACCGAGCGCGAGCGCGAGCCGACCGAGCCCGAGGAACGGCTCCGGACGCTGCGGCGCCAACCGCTGCGCACACTGCAGATCCGGCAGCGCCTCCGGCACCCGCTCCGCGAGCGAGGCGGCGAGCGCCACCCCATGCTCGAGGTACCGCTGCCAGAGATCCTTCTCGACCCCTCCCGCGCCGCCCGCCTCCCCCGGCCCCGGCGGGCACTGCGGCACCACCAGCGCCGTCTCCGCGTGCACCACCTCCACCTCCGGCAGCTCCACGCACCGCCGCCGCACCGTCGCATCGCCGATCCCGGCGCACGCCAGGCCGGCATAGGCCGGCGAGAACTTGCGATACAGGAGCCGCGCCCGCACCCGCTCCGTCCCCACCGGCACCGCGAACCGCACCGCCACCGGATCCGACGGCCCGAGCGCATTGTCATAGACCACGCCCCGCATGTGCTGCGGATCCCGCCGCAGGAGCGGATGCCCCTCGCCGTCCACCGCCTGCACCCGCACCAGGTGCGTGTCCGGCAACAGCGCACCGCTCGCATCGCGCCCGCCACTCTTCCCGATCACCTGCCCCGCCGCGTCCAGCGCCTCCACCTCGAGCCACACCTCGTTCGAGTCCATCGTGCCCCCCGGGAACCGGTGACCGATGCCGCGGCTGCGTAGCACCAAGTCGACGAGCGGCAACTCCTCCGCCCGCCCATCCACCGACGCCCTCCGGACCTCCTCCCCTCGGCTCCCGAACGGCAGCGGGTGCAGCGCCATCGTCACCTTGCCCGTCAGGAACTCCCGCTCGCGTCGCGCCGCCTCCTCGTCACCGCGCACCGTAGGGAGGGCGGTGTTGGCCCCCAGGAAGCGGTGCGAACGCACCCGCAACACCCCATCCGGCCCCGGCCGGGCGGCCGCGTCGCCGCGCACCGCCGGCTCGTACGGCATGTGGCAGTCCTGACACCGCGACGCCTGCGCCGGCCGAAAGATCGAGTTCGCCCCATGGCCCGAGGCCGCGCTCGCCAGCCAGGGATCATAGTCGTCCTGACCGCGCAGCCAGCGATCCTGCGTCACCTCGGGCGTGAGCCCCACCTTGTGACACGCCCCGCACAGCCGCGAATCCCCGAGCATCGCCGACCGCAAACGCCGGCCATGCGCCGGCTGCCCGAGCGGCACCGGCTCGGCGTTCACGTGATAGCCACCGTTTCCTGACCCATCCACCGCATCGATCGAGTGGCACACCATGCACACGATGCCGGCCTGCGCCGTGGCCGTGGCGCGCGCCGCGCCCTCCATCGGTCCATCGATCGCGCCCGTGGCCACGAGCAGCGGATCGTGGCACCCGGCGCAGAAGCGCGACGCCTTGGCCCCGCGCTCGCGCCGGAACTCGTCCACCGACACCACATAGTAGGGGTTGTTGAACGAGGCGAAGCGATGCGCCGAGGTCGACCACTGCGCCGCGACGTCGGCGTGACAGCCGCCGCAGGGTCCGGCGCCGAGCGCACCCGCCGCGTCCCCGCCGCCCGCATAGAACCCCTGCGCCTGCACCTCCCTGCGGATCGCCGCCGCGTCGAACTTCTCCGTGCCGAGCAGCGCCCGCACCGCGGCCGCGCCGCCGGGCGTGAAGCGGGGCTCACCCGCCGCCGTGGCCGGCAGCGCGAGGAGCACGAGAACCGTGGCGAAACGCATCACAGAGCCTCCATCCAGACCCGCGAGAGCGCGCCGCTTACTTGCGCCGGCGCGGCGGCGCCTGACCCGGCAACCCGAGGAGCGGCACCGGCGACCGCACCACCGCCGGCAGCTTCACCTTGCCGCGCGGCGCGAGCGCCAGACCCCGCGCCGCCTCGGGCTGCGCCTGCCCGCCATCTGGAGGCCCGCCCCACACGCCGTAGCGCGGGTCGGCGCACTTGACCGGCCCGGTCCAGTAGTGACGGATGATGTAGCGCCCCTGGAAGTTATTGACCCCGCTCTCCGAGGTCTGGGACCCCGCGTCGAGCGACGTGCCGTCCCAGTTCGCGCGCCCGCCCACCGCCGGCTTGGCCTTCCGGAAGACGAGATCCTCGGACAGCGTCGCCCGGTCATAGCGCGTGTGCAGCCGCGTCAGCACCCACGGCGCAAAGCTCCCGTGATACGACTGCCCGCGTACCCTCCCCTCCTCCCCCTCGCCGTTCCCCTCCATCGGCGCCCCGAGCGTCGCCAGATCGCTCGGCACGAGCGGCGGCGTTGGGCACGGATCGCACGACGTCGTCTGCCACGCGTACTCGGTCACCACCGCGCGGCGGTTCATCTTCTCGACCGTGGCGTCGAACAGCTCGGCATAGAACGCCGGGAACGACTTCCGCACCTCGTCCACCACCTCGAGGTTCGTCGGGATGAAGACGTTCGGGTAGTTCGCCACCTCGAAGCGCGAGTCCGGGTGCAGCACATAGACGATGAGGTCCTGCTTCTCCGCCGCGTTCAGGAGCCCGAGCCGCACCGGCAGCCGCAGCTCCTCGGCCTCGAACGACACCCGCAAGGGCGACAGCACCACCAGCCCCTGCTCATTCTTCCTCACCTTCTGGATGTTCACCTTGGCGACGAAGAACTTCATCTGGTCGCGCACGTACGGCGCCAGCGCCGCCGCCGCGCCCTGCGGGATCTTGTAGCGGCTGTCGACGAGCCAGCGCTCGAGCCCGCCCGAGTCCTTGGCCGACAGGATCACGATCTC
>DATAGU010000074.1:0-71547 GCA_036263495.1 Polyangia bacterium
TCCCGGGGCGGCTGCGTAATCGCCTGCGGCCGGGGCCCCGCAGCCTCTGTCAAGGGGCGCTTGCGCCGAGCGAAGCGAGCTTGCCCTTGACTGAGGCGAGGACCCCGGCACCCCACCGCCGCCTCGACCTCGGGTTCTTCGCCTTTTGCGGTGCCCTGGCCGGTTGCATTCGCATCGGCCGCTTCATCCCATCTGAGCGCGCTTCCGCAGGCCTCTCCAGCATGGCGCAGCCCAACGCCATCAGCGTGGGCCGAGGACCCCGAGCGCGGAGCGGACCTGCGCAGAAGGTCCCTCGCGGTGGTCATCAAGTTGCGGGGCGCTGTACGACAGCGCCGGACGACTGGCTTGCCCTGATCGTGATCGGACGTGCCGAGGTCGGGATCTGACTTGCCCTGGTGGCGATCTGACTTGCTCTGGTGTGATCTGGCTTGCCCTGGTGACGATCTGGTTTGCCCTGGTGGTGATGGGATGTGCCCGGGTCGTGATCTGATTTGCCCTGGTGGCGATCTGGTTTGCCCTGGTGATGATTTGGCTTGCCCTGGTGGCGATCTGGTTTGCCCTGGTGATGATCGGCTTGCCCTGGTGATGATCGGGCTTGCCCTGGTGATGATCGGGCTTGCCTTGGTGATCTGGTTTGCCCTGGGGGCGCCCTGATCGTCCGCGGTCCATGCCCGGCGGGCACAGGGGGGAGAGAGGGGATTTCGGGACGTATGTCCTAGCACCAGATATAGTTCCCCCCGTGGACACCACCTTGTCCCGCGCCTTGACCGAAGGCGCCCACGCCTTGGGGATCCCCCTCGACGACCAGGCCCTCGCCCGCTTCGCCACCTACCTCGCACTCCTCCAGCGCTGGAACGCGCGTATCAACCTGACCCGCATCACTCAGACCGCCGACATCCTCTCCAAACACTTCCTCGACAGCTTGGCCATCGTCCCCCACCTCGGCACCGCCCAGACCCTCATCGACGTCGGTAGCGGCGCCGGCTTCCCCGGCGTCCCCGCCGCCATCGCCCGCCCCGGCCTCGCCGTCACCCTCCTCGAGTCCATCCAGAAGAAGGGCGCCTTCCTCGAAGCCCTGCGGCGCGACCTCCAACTCCCCCTCACCGTGGTGACCCAGCGGCTCGAGCACTTCGTCCCCCCAGCCCCCGGATTCGACGTCGCCGTGTCCCGCGCCACACTCGCGCCAGAGGAATGGGCCCTGCGCGGAGCCTCCCTGGTCGCACCGGAGGGGCTCCTCATCGCCATGCTCGGCCGTGAGCGCCCGCCCCTGCCCACGCCTCCGGGTTTCTCGGCCCCCGAACTGATCGAATACACCCTTCCTACAGATAGCGCTCGGGCGCTCGCCCTGTGGCGCCGCCTCCCCTCATGAGGGACCCCTCATGGGCCATGTTCCACGTGGAACATGAACGGGTGGATGTTCCACGTGGAACATCACCTGGCCGGATGTTCCACGTGGAACATGGCTCCTGGCCCCTCGCCACATTGACACCTACCCTCCTGCCCGATACAGGACCGTGCACGATGCCCCAAGACCCGAGTCGGACGCCGTCGCGAAGTAGCGCCAGCCGTAGCGAGGCCAGGACCGAAGACCCGAACCCTGGTCTCGCATCGCTGCTCGATGAGCTCACAACACTCGAGCAGCGCGGCCTCCGGCGGCGCATGCGCCCCATCGATGGCCCCCAGACCGCCGAGATCGTGGTCGATGGCCGGCCGTCCATCAACTTCTGCTCCAACAACTACCTCGGGCTGGCCGACCACCCGGCCCTCATCGCGGCGGCTCGCGACGCCATGGAGCGCGAAGGGTTTGGCGCCGGGGCGTCCCGTCTCATCGTCGGCAACCTGACCGCCCACAGGCGACTCGAAGACCACATCGCCACGTGGAAGCGCACCGACGCCGCCCTCCTCTTCAACTCCGGCTATCACGCCAACGTCGGGGTCGTCTCAGCCCTCGCCGGCCCCGAGGACGCCATCTACTCGGATGCCCTGAACCACGCCTCCCTGATCGACGGCTCCCGCCTGTCGCGCGCCACCGTCCACGTCTATCCTCACCTCGATCTCGGCACCCTGGCCGAACTCCTCCAAGGCGGCCGTCACCACCGCCGCCGCCTCATCCTCACGGATGCCGTCTTCTCCATGGACGGGGATCAAGCCCCCCTGGCCGATCTCGTTCGCCTCGCCCGCCGGTATGACGCCCTCCTCCTTGTCGATGAAGCGCATGCCGCGGGCGTCCTCGGCGAAGGCGGCGCCGGCCCGACCCTGGGCCTCGGCATCGACGTCCAGATCGGCACCTTTGGCAAGGCCCTCGGCGGCTTTGGCGCCTACGTCGCCGCCAGCGCTCCCCTCATCGATTATCTCGTCCAGCGCGCACGCAGCTTCGTGTTCACCACCGCCCTGCCGGTCCCTGTGGCCGCCGCCGCCACCGCCGCCCTCGACCTCGTCCAGGGCGACGAAGGGCAGCGGCGACGGGCCGCACTCATCCGCGTCTGCGCACGCTTCCACGCGGGCCTACAGAAACTTCACCTCCCCGCACCCGTCTCCCCCTCCCACATCGTGCCGATCCTCGTTGGAGACCCCGAACGGACCATGACCCTCTCCGAGAACCTGCTGGCTCGCGGCATCTATGTCCAGGGCATCCGGCCTCCCACCGTCTCCCCCGGCACGGCGCGCCTGCGCTTCACCCTCATGGCCACACACACCGACGACCACATCGACCGCGCCCTCGCCGCCCTGGCTGAGTTGCGCCATCATCTGCCCCCCGCATGACCCCTCCGCGCCTCTTCATCACCGGCACCGATACCGGCGTCGGCAAGACCCGCGTGGCCTGCGCCCTCCTCACCGCCTGGCGCCAGCGCGGCCTGGCCGTCGCTGCCATGAAACCCGTCGAAACAGGCTGTGCCGAACGCAACGGCCAACTCTGGCCGGAAGACGCCGCCGCGCTCCAGGCCGCCGCCGCCCGTGGCGCGGATCTCGATCTCATTTGCCCCTTCCGCTACCCCGCCCCCGCGTCCCCCGAGACCGCCGCACACCTCGCCCATCTCCCGCCGCCCGACCTCCGGAGCATCACCCAGGCCCTGGAGCGCATCTCCCATCAGGCAGCGCTCACCCTGATCGAAGGTGCCGGCGGCCTCCTCGTCCCCCTGTCCCCGGATCTCCTCACCATCGATCTGGTCCAGCATCTCGGGGCCACCCTCCTGATCGTGGCCCGCACCGCGCTGGGTACCCTCAATCACACCCTGCTCACCCTGGAAGCTGCGCGCCATCGCGGACTCCCCCTGGCCGGCGTCCTCCTCAACCAGCCCACCCCACCCGCAGGCCCCGAGGAGTCACGCGTGGCCGACCTCCTGGCGCATCACGGCCGCGTCCGCATCTTCGGCACCCTACCCCACGCCCCCATCCTCCCACCCCCCTCGGCGCTGGCTCAAATCGCCGAGCAGCACCTCGACCTCGACGCCCTCTGGCAAGCCGTCACCGCCAAGGAATCCTGAGCACAAACGCCGTCCGCCACGCCGGCGGAGCTGAGCAAGCATTTGTGCCCAGCTGCAGCTTTGGGTTCAGGAGCCAGCGTCCCGCCGCAACCTCCGCCCCACCTGTTCGCCCGTCAGGATGACGTACTCCCGCGTCACCCAGTACAGCGCCCCCACAGACGACCATCCCCCCGCATAGATGTAGCTCTCCTCCAGATGGAGCCCCACCACCTCCACCCCTTCCTTCGCGAACCACCGCAGACTACGCCGCAGATGGAACGGTTGCGTCACGACCAGCGCCCGCCGAAGCCCTCGTTCGGCCATCATCGAGGCCGCGTAGCGGGCATTCTCCTGCGTCGACCGAGCCCGGTCCTCGAGCAAGATGACCTCCGCCGGAACCCCCAGCGACCGCGCGTGATCCCGCATGCCCGCCGCCTCTGCCACCCCACTCCGCTCGCGCGCCTGCGCCCCATAAATCCCTGCCCGCAGGTCCGCCCACACAGAAGGATCCGTCCGCCCCCCCGTCAGCAGTAACCACGGTGCCAACCCGGCCTTCCACGCCGCCACCCCCGCCTCCACGCGTTCGCGCACCACCCGCCCCAGCCGCCCATCCGGCCCGAGCGGTGCCCCGAGGACGACAATCACGTCCAGCGCCAGGTCTTCTGACCTCCCCACGCCCGCACGCCCATCCTCCGCGCCCCGGGATCTTCGCTCCGCAGGGTGGGACAACCACTCCGTATCTCGCGGGGATAGACGCACCGCCGCGCGTGGTACGAGCGGACGCACGAGGAGCCGCACGAGCGACCCAAAGCCCTCTGCTCGAGCCACCATCCAGGGAGGAACCTTCATGGCCCATCCCCGCAGGCCAGCCTCACTCCCATGTCGCTTTCCTCCGGCCGTCTCAGCCCGAAGACCACAGCCGTCTGTCTACTACGGCGCGCCCCGCGACGGCGTCCCCCTGTCATCTTCGGGCTCATTTCCCGATACAGAAACGAGCGAACACCCGATCGAGCACATCCGATTGCACCGATGCCCCCGTCACTTGCCGCAGCCGCTCAAGGCCAATCCGCAAATCGACCGCCGCCAGCTCGCTCGGTGCGCCTTGCGCGAGCACCGCAGCCGCCCGGAGGAGCGCCTCCTCAGCCATCTTGAACGCTTCTTGTTGCCGGGCCGAGATCACGGTCGCCCCCGCATCTTCTTCATTCCCCGGATCCACCCGGTCCCGGAGCGCCTGACGCAGTTGCTCGAGCCCGTCCCCCGTTCGCGCCGAGAGCGCCACGAACCCCTCCGCCCTCGTGCCGAGCCCCCGAGACGGTGGGGGTGCCGCATCGCACTTGTTCCATACCAGCAGCGTCGGTCCCGATGTCTCGCTCCGGATCCTCTCCTCAAGCTCCCCCCACCCCACCGTCCCGTCCACCAAGAGGAGCACCAGATCCGCCCGAGCCCGCCGACGCCGGCCGAGGAACATCCCGCGCGCCTCGACCTGACCCTCGGCCTCACGCTCCCCTGCCGTATCCACCAGACGCATGCGGACTCCGCCGAGGCTCACCTCGGCCTCGATGAAATCGCGCGTCGTCCCCGGGGCCTCGTCCACCAGCGCCCGTTCCTCGCCCACGAGGGCATTGAGCAAGCTCGACTTGCCCGCATTGGGACGGCCCACCAGCACAACGTCGACGCCCTCCATCAAGGCTCGGCCGCGCACATAGCTCGCCGCCAGCCCCCCCACCTCACCGGCCAACGCCCGAACTTTTGTGGCCAGCGCCCGCGCCTCGCCGACTTCGAGACCCTCTTCAGGAAAATCGATCTCCGCCTCGACCTCGGCCAGGATATCGAGCAGCCGCTCGGCCAGCGACTCCACCCGCTCGGCCAGTGCACCGCGCAGGTGCCCCTGCGCCAGGCGGACCGCCCGCTCCGAGCGCGCCGCGATGAGCTCCGCCACCGCCTCGGCCCGGGTCAGGTCCATCCGTCCCCCGAGAAAGGCCCGTCGCGTGAACTCGCCCGGCTCGGCCATGCGGGCGCCTGATTGCACCACCGCATCGAGCAGCCGCGCCAGGCTGGCCGCTCCCCCATGTCCGTGTAGCTCGAGCACATCCTCGCCCGTGTACGAGCGTGGGCCCACCATCAGACACCCCAGCACCTCGTCGAGCACCTCGCCGGTCCCCGGATGGTGCACCCACCCGTGGTAGAGGCGATGGCTCTCGGGCACCTCGGGCCACGGCCGCAAAAGACGCCGCGCGATCCCTCCCGCCGCCGGCCCACTCACACGCACGATACCGATCCCTCCCCCCGTCGCCGTCGCGATGGCGACGATGGTATCGGTCGCGGCAGACATGGTGCAAAACCCTGGAGGAATCCCCAGCCCGTAGGCCTCTTCGGTGCTACTCGGCCCTGCCGCCGCCCGCTCGCTCGGCCCTGCCGCCAACACCGAGCGGCACAATGATCAAATGCCGCTCGCTCCCCTCCCCCTCTGAGCGGGTCGTCACATCCGATACATCGGCCAACGCGAGGTGCATCACACGACGATCCGCTGCGCTCATCGGTTGCGCGGCCACCGGTCTTCCGGTCTTGCGCGCCTTGTCGGCCAGGCGATGGGCCATCTCGACCAAGGACTCGACGCGACGTCCCCGGTACCCCTCGGCATCAAGGGTGATGGGCTTCCGCTCGGCGTCTTCCTGGCCGTGGGCCACCATCCGATTGACCAGGTATTGCAGCGCATCGAGCGTCGCTCCTTGCCGGCCGATGATGAGGCCGGCATCGCGCCCCTGGATCTCGAGCGTGATGCGCTCTTCATCTTCTCGAGCCTCCACCACGCCCTCCATCCCCATGTGCTCGAGGAGCCCCCGCAACGCTCTGGCCGCCTCTTCTTTCATGCGGAATCTCCGACTGGGCCCGAGGGCCCAAGGACGTTACGCGCGTGCTGGCTTGCTCGCCGGAGACGGCGTGAGGGGATGCGTCCGATTGAACCACCACTGCTGCGCCATCGTGAGCAAGCTATTGATGAGAATGTACAGCGTGAGGCCCGAAGGGGTGAAGAGGGTGAAGAGGGCCATCATGACGGGCATCATGTACATCATCATTTGCTGCTGTTGCGAATCGGGCGATTGGGGCGACAGCTTGGCTTGGATGAACATGATCCCGCCGGTGATCACGGCGAGGGGCCAATAGGGTGCCGTCAAGTCGTTGACCGGGCCGACAAAAGACGCCCGATAAATCTCCACTGCGTTACTCAGCATCGAGTAGAAGGCAAGATAGATCGGCATCTGAATGAGCATTGGCAGACAACCCCCCAGGGGGTTGATGCCATGCTGCTTGTAGAGGTTCATCACCTCCTGATTGAGTCGGTTCTTGTCCTCCCCATACTTCTCCCGAAGGGCATCCATCTTCGGTTTGAGCGACGTCATGGCGCGCATCGACTTCATCGAGCGCACCGTTGGGTAGTAGGTAATGAGCTTGAGCAGGATGGTGATGAGGATGACGGCGACGCCCCAGTTCCAGACCACTCGCTGGATCTGCTTGAGCACCCACAGCATCGGACGAGCGATGAACTCGAGCGTGTAATCGACGGCATCCTTCAAGTGGACATCGGCGCCGCCCACGGTCACCGCATCGAGCCGGTCGAGCAGCTTGGGCCCGAGATACGCCGCCATCTCGTACGTGACCTTCTGTCCCGCTTCCACGCGCCGCGTAGGGAAGAGGGCTTCGGCGAGCACCTGCCCAGAAGGATCCCCCGAGAGGCGGCACCGGCGCTCACTTCCCTCGGTCGGCCCGAAGGCCGCCGCCACGAGGAAGAATGGCTCTCCGATGCCGACCCACTTGACGTCCCCGCTCTCACTGAACCCAGGCGGCTGCGCGACCCCCTGATTACAGGACAGAAATCCCCCGGAACGTCCGTGGAGGAGATCTTCGTGTGTCTTGTGGCGGAGCTTGCCGCCGATGTCGCAGGAAGCCTGGGTGAGCTTGTAGCGCCGACCAAAGCCAAGGCCGCTGGCCCGTTCCGCAGGATCCTGCCAGCCGCTCACAGGCACAGCCAGATTGGCCGTGATGGGCGCCTCCCCCGGCTTGCCGCGATGCTCTACCACGAGCTGCAATCCCAGCTCGTACCCCTCGCGTGGCAAGCGCCAGTGCTTCTCCAGATGGACCGACCCTACATCGACCGTGTAGACGAGCTCATCTTCGGTTTGCTGCGTCAGAGTCCACGCCGCGCTGGGCGGAAGCTGGAAGCTCGACTCGGGAAAGTACGCACTATAAGGAAGGATCCCCGCTTGGGGCTTGATCAGGTTGATCGGTTCGAGCTTCGACTCCCAGTTGGGATCGTCCTCCCCCTGTCGGACCGCCCCAGCGCCCTTCTTGGGCACCCATACCTTCTCTTTGTACTGCGGATTCAGCAGGGTGAATTCCGCCGGGGCTGCCCCCCAGCTCGTAAACACGGCACGGAAGAAGCCGGGACGCACCACCGTGATGCGCTGCTCCTCGGGCCGCTCTCCAGGAGCACCCGCGCTCGCCGGGACCGTCGGGGCTACCGGCGCGCTCGGCGTAACGACCGCCGTAGAGGGCTGAACAGGAGGTCGGAGCTCTGGAAACAGCCAGCGCGGCCGCATATTCCAGCCGATGATGATCGCCACCGACAGAACCATCGTGATGAAAACCCGTTTTTCCATTCAGCTCTCTATCGAGGGTGAGACCGGGCCTGGTGGGTCAAAGCCCCCTGGATGAAAGGGGTGACAGCGGGCAAGTCGCCCGAGGGCCCGAAGCAATCCCGCTGCTGGGCCATACCGCCGGATACATTCGGCAGCATAAACCGAGCAACTGGGGTAGAAGCGACATTTGGGCCCGAGCCAGGGGGAGATCGCGCCTTGATAGAACGCGATCAAGCCGAGGACCACGGCCGACAGGAAGCGAGCCAGGCCAGAGGCTACCTGCGTGAAAAA
Source organism: Polyangia bacterium (assembly GCA_036263495.1). Classification (GTDB taxonomy): domain Bacteria; phylum Myxococcota_A; class Polyangia; order Palsa-1104; family SHYY01; genus DATAGU01. The sequence goes on from DATAGU010000074.1 coordinate 8,393, forward strand.
TACCGCTCGCATAGCCTCCCGATCTCCTGCTCGGCGTTCGCAAAGTCCAGCCACGCCGCCGACCGTTTGGCGACGAAGACAATATCCATCCCTAAAGGGAACTGCCTACGACAGCGGCGATAAACTTCGCGGAGGATACGCTTCACACGATTCCGTACCACAGCCTGGCCAACCCGCTTGGACACCGTAACACCGACTCGCCCCTCGCCCACGGGTCCACTTGGCGATGCGGCCACGAAGACAACAAAGTTCTCAGTCTGAAGTTTACGTCCTTTGCCCTGGATTGCCAGGTACTCGGATCGCTTGCGAACCCGCGCTGTCTTCGGGAACCCTTGTGACGTGCAACCGGTAACCGAGAAACGAACCTTCTCTCGAGGAGGATCGTCTACGCCGCCAGGCAATTCACAGACCTCTGAGCAGCGTACCATGCCGAAGGGCACGCTCCCTGCTCGTGCCTGACTCCATCGCGGAGGCTAAATGGCTGCTACTTCTTGGCCACGGTGACTGTGAGACGTTTGCGCCCCTTACGACGGCGGGCACTGAGGACCTTGCGGCCCCCCTGGGTCTGCATACGCTTACGGAAACCATGGGTCCGCTTTCTACGCTTGTTGTGAGGCTGAAACGTGCGCTTCACGGCATTCTCCGAGTGAGAGAGGAGCGGTTTGCATAACAGCGCACGTCCTACCTGTCAAGTGTCACGGCACCTTCGCTCAGCCTCATGACCTGCCATCCCGCAGGCCTCTCCCTGGGACATTCCAGCACTCAAACGCAGAGAAGGTCGCCAACCTCTCACATCCCTTCTCTCCATAACCCAGTGCAACAAGCCAAGATCAGACAATATGTCAGCCATCATGGCGGTGCAGAACTGAGCCAGACGCGAAGGCCATCCATTTTCGCATGGATCCTCAATACATAGAACGCACCTGCGAGGCTTCATGCAGGGCGCAGGACCTCACGCTCCTCTGCATAGGCGTTTTCCTGAGTGTTTGGCAGCGGATCTGCGCCGCTCTCCTTTTCTCCTTGCGGGAGAAACGAGCGCTTTGGTAAGGGATATACCTGTTCGGTTCGCTAGTGCTCCCATGCACCGCATTCATCCGACTGTGGAAATCAGGGGCAAGACGTCGGCTGTTCCTCGCAACCTAGCACAACTACACAACTAATTCGCTAACGGGATTATCCACAAGCGTGGATACGCTGTGGATTATTGTCTTTTGTTGTCTTTGTCGGAGGGGATTCTACGAATGATTGGCATTTGGGAAGCCGCATTGAGCGCGATCGAGTCACGTATAAATCGGCATTACTTCGAGATGTGGTTCAAACCCATCACGTGCACCGCGATCGAAGGTGATCGCATTTTCCTGCAGGCTCCCAATCGCTACATCAAAGAATGGTTTGAGGATAACTATCTGAGCACCGTACTGGCCGAAATCCGTTCTCAAACCAATCAAGAGTATCGGGTCACGTTCGAGATCTCCGATGATGCGCCGAGTCGTTCCTCTGAAGCTCGTCTTTTTGTTCAGCCCGATCCGGTGGATGCAGTACCGGCCCGAGAAGTCGACCTCGACCAACGGCCTGAGTTACTTTCCAAATACACCTTTGACACTTTTGTCGTCGGGCCTTCAAATCAGTTGGCCCATGCTGCTGCGAGGGCCGCGGCGGAGGTCCCTGCCAGTAAATACAATCCTCTTTTCATCTATGGAGGCGTCGGCCTGGGGAAGACGCATCTACTCCACGCTATCGGCCATGCGATACGTGCCCGTAGCCCCAATTGGCGCATCGTCTATCTCAATAGCGAAGCGTTCATGAACGAGTATGTGTTGGGGATACGTAACAATCAGATCGATCAGTTCCGTCGCAAGTATCGCGAACGGTGCGATGTCCTCCTCATGGATGACATCCAATTCTTGGCGGGCAAAGACCGCACTCAGGAAGAATTTTTCCATACCTTCAACTCGCTATTCGAGGCGCATCGTCAGATTGTGGTCACGGCGGATACCACCCCTCGTGAAATCCCAGATCTAGAAGATCGTATTCGATCTCGTTTTCAATGGGGTTTGATCGCCGACATCCAGCCCCCCGAGCTCGAGACTCGAATCGCGATTCTGGAGAAGAAGGCAGAACTCGACACCATTGATTTACCTAAGGATGTCGCTAACTTCCTCGCAGCCCACATCAAATCCAACGTACGAGAGCTCGAGGGCCTCCTGATCCGCTTGGCTGCCCTCTCGTCGCTGCAGCATCGGCCCATCACCATTGATTTCGCACGAGAGACACTGCGGAACTTCCTGAGCCAAGCATCAAGCTTCCTGACCGTGGAGGCGGTTCAGAAAGAGGTCTCCAACTACTATGGTGTTAAACTAGCCGATCTAAAATCACCCCGCCGTCATCAGGCGATCGCACGGCCTCGCCAGATCGCGATGTATCTCGCCCGAAAGCTGGTCAAGGCCAGTTTTCCTGAGCTCGGCCAGCGCTTTGGTGGCAAGGACCATACGACAGTGATGGCTGCCTGCCGGAAGATCGAAAAGCTTATCGCCAACGACCCTACGACCCGTCATGAGGTCCAGGAGATCGAACGCCACCTGACAAAATAGCAGATTCAAACCCCAGAACGCCCACCCCATTTCCCTAAATAACAGCGCCTCGTAACTTCGAGCCCAGTGACCCAGGCACCCCCAAAGGGTGCGACCTATCGGCCAAGTAGCTTGGGGATATTCGCCACAGCGGATGCCCCAAGTACCTGGGAGTGCCCCCGAGCCCTATGCCAAGTCCGCTCCGTACGCCTCTCAACGTACGGCTAAAGGCGTAGTAGCACTGCGCACGTCCCCCCGATAACCGCCGGTACGGGGTTGGGGTAGCGCGTACCCCCTGGTTAAATGGCTCGTACCCCCTGGTTGAATGGCTCGTACCCCCGGTTGAGTGGCTTGTATCTGCCGGCGCTTCTGCCACACAAATCCGAGCCCACTGCCGCAGAATCTGGACCGGCGGCCCAGGCGACCCAGGTCCAGATAGGCCCGGACCTGCCTCCACTGCACCCGTCTTGCCGATCGGAACGATTCCAGACGCACGACACCGAACCCACTTGCGCTCGGTGCCGAGAGCTGGCATCCGAGCCATCGATGCCGTGACCCTACCTTAACATACGTGTTTCTCGTTGAAGTACCTTAAGGGGGGTGCTATTCGCTCGGAAAGCCTGTGGGCATCAACAACCGAGCATGTGGGCGAGCTGTGAATTTTTTGCTCCTGTGGGCAGAGTCTTCTCGGAGGGATCAACATCCACAGAGTTGTTCGGCCATTTTCGCCCTCTTTCAGCGGCGTTGCCGACTTGTCCCGATATCAACAGGCCCTTCTTCTGATCCTATTCTTTTTAGATCCCTCGTTACAGAACAGGAACGTGCTGGGAACATCCAGGCCGACATGAGGTGCTGACATGGAGTTCAAGATCAACAAGGGGACGTTGCTCCAGGGGCTCTACCTGGCGCAGGGGATCGCCGATCGTAAGTCCACCATGCCGATCCTGGCCAATGTGCTCCTGCGAGCCGACGGCCGTGACCGGGTGATGCTTGCCGCGACGGATCTCAACATCACCGTGACCGCGGAACTTTCTGCCAAGGTGGACCGGGAAGGAGGACTTACGGTCGGCGCGAAGCATCTCCACGACATCGTCAAGTCGCTGCCGGGGGAGGAGATCTATGTCCAGCGGACCGAGAACCACTACGTCAACCTCAAGGCAGGCAAGGTCGAATACAACGTCGTCGGGATGCCCGATCGGGATTATCCCAAGCTGCCCAACCATCGAGAGGTGAGCTTCACCCAGGTGGATGCAGCCGCCTTACGTGACCTCATCGCCAAGACGTTCTTCTCCATCTCGACCGATGAGACGCGGTATCATCTGAACGGTGTCCTCTTCGAATGCGACGGCGCCGGAGAGCAGGCCCGGGCGCGGATGGTATCGACCGATGGCCACAGGCTCTCCAAGGTGGAACGGACCTTGCCGGGGGGCCCCAAGCTGCCCCAAGGGGTCATCATTCCACGCAAGGGCTTGGCCGAGTTGCGCCGAGCCATCGACCCTGTTTCAGGGCAGATCGAGCTAGGCCTACACCAAGGGCATCTGTTCGTGCGTGCGGGGGACATGGTCATGTCCATCAAGCTCATCGAGGCCCAATTCCCACCCTACGAGCAGGTCATCCCGCGGGAACAAAGCAAGGTGGCGGTGCTGTCACGCACGGGCTTTCTCGAGGCGCTCAAGCGCATCTCGATCATGTCTTCGGATAAGACCTACGGGATCAAATTCACCCTTGAGCCGCACCTTCTTCGTATCCAATCCGATAACCCTGACCTCGGCCAGGGGCGGGAGGAACTTGACGCCGACTATGATGGCCCCGAATTGACGATCGGCTTCAACGCCCGGTACTTTATCGAATTTCTCAGTGAGGTGGACACGCCCGAGGTGCGGCTCGAATTGTCGGGGGAGCTGGACCCTGGTGTCCTGCGTCCGTCTACCGGCGATTATCTCGGCGTGATCATGCCGATGCGCATCTGATGCGGAGGGGGACGAGGGCCCCCTATCATGCAGTTGGTCGCCATAGAAATTGTGCAATTCCGAAACCTTCGGCAGGTGTTGGTCACACCGCACCCGCGGATGAACATCTTGGCCGGGGCCAATGGCCAAGGTAAGACCAATTTTCTCGAGGCCGTCTTCCTCCTCGGGACGTTACGCGCCTTTCGTGGGGGCGGCATCGATGAATTAGTGAGGTTCGGAGAGAGTGAAGCGTGTGTGCGGGGTCGTGTATCCCGTGCCTCCCTCGAGCGTCTATTCGAAGTGGCGCTTCGCGGTGGGAGAGTGCGGCAAAAGCGTGCTCGCATCGATGGCAAGGCCGTGCGCGCGGCCGGAGAGTATTTCGGCGGCTTCAACGTAGTGTTGTTTGCTCCCGAGGATCTGCGACTTGTAAGAGGTGCGCCTTCTGAGCGTCGCCGCTTTCTTGACCGTGCGGTGAGTAATGCGATACCGCAGTTCCTTCCGGCGGCGCAGACGTATGATCGCGTATTGCGTTCGCGAAATGCGCTCCTGCGTGATCATCCCAGGGGAAACACCGAGCACGAGGAGCTACTCGCGGTTTTTGACGAACAACTGGCGACTGCCGGAGCCGCGGTCGTGCGCAGCCGGCGGAAGTTCCTCGCTGCTTTGCTTCCGCTGGTGCAGGAAGCGCACGAGAGAATAACTCGCAGTGATCTCCCTCTCCACCTGGAGTACGACAGCAAGCTCATCGGCGGGGATGGGGAACTGGAGGCCGAACTTCTGACGTCTCTTCAGGCGGCTCGGCGTCGTGATCTTGAGCGAGGCTTTACGGGGCCCGGACCCCACGGTGATGACCTTGAAATTCGGCTTGATGGCCGCCGGGCCCGGCTGCATGCCTCCCAGGGTCAAGTACGCGCCATTGTTCTTGCCCTCAAGGTGGCCGAGATCGAACATCTCACCCATGTTCTCGGCGAAGCACCCATTCTCCTGCTCGATGATGTCTCCTCGGAACTAGATTCCGAACGAACGGCGTATCTCTTCGAATTCATCACCGGTTTAGGGTGCCAATCCTATCTCACCACGACGATGCCAGGGCAATTGCCACTACCGGCGCAGAGGGCGGATTTCGAGGTGCACAGTGGAGAAATCCGAAGCAGAGTCACTTCGTAAGTGGCAGCTCAATCAACGAGGGTCCAGGCGTTCTATCGCCTAACGGCAGAGCACCCACTCCAGCCCAGCACGCCGCAACCTTCGATGTACGCCTAGGACCAGAGCCTAGGGACCTCGCCCCGTCACCGAGCAGGCCGGCGATCGATACGCGATCGATATGCGTGCCTGCTGCATCTCAAAGCAGCAGGCATGCCAAGCGGTGACCCCGTCGCCGCGCCACGACGGACCCGCTGGTCGTCGGCTTTGACACCCTCTCACTTGCCTTCTATGCTTCGAGTTTATGCTCCACCCTCGAAGGACCACTCTTGCTCCACTTGGGTCGCTGCTCTTCCTTATTTGGGGAACTTCCGTATCCCTTGGGGCCGTACCGCCTGGACCTACGGCAGCGCCTGAGCCATCGGCACCCGTCCGCACCATCTCGATCGAAGAGCTTCGCCCTGGCATGACCGGCTATGGGCTGACTGTGTTCGAAGGTACCAAGCCCGACCGCTTCAACGTCCGCGTGGTGGGTGTGCTCCACAACTTCATGCCCAAGCAGGACCTCATCCTCATTCGCTCTGAGGACCCTCGCCTTGTTCATTCGGGGGTCGTGGCGGGCATGTCGGGTTCCCCGATTTATATCGACGGCCGCCTCGCTGGAGCCCTGTCTTATGGCTGGAGCTTCTCGCGGGACCCCATCGCTGGGGTGACCCCCATCGCCAATATGCAGAGCGAGCTACGCCGGCCCCTCCGAGGGAGACAGCAGACGCCCGCGGCGGAAGCCGGACGAAATACCTCCTGCCCTACAAAAGATGCTCCTTGTAGCGGTGGTTCCTCGCTCCTTCGGCCCCGCCGCAGTGTCGAAGATGCGCTCACCAGCTACCAGATGAGCGAGAGCCGTCAACCGCGGTTTTTGGATCGGGATCCACTGCCGCCGCTACCGCTGATGGGAGCCTCATCCTCCCTCGTGCGCGCCTCCGTACCGCTCACCCTTGCGGGTTTCACCACCGAGGCCTTCGAGCAGTTGTCCAAGGCCCTGGCGCCCTACCATATGACGCCACTCGCTGCTGGTGGGGCCCCGCGACCCAACGCCGGTGGTCCGGAGCAGTTCGAATCCGGTGGCGCCATCGCCGTCAACCTCGTGCGCGGGGATATCAACGCTGCTGGGACCGGTACCGTGACCCTCATTGACGGCGACCGGGTGGCCGGGTTCGGGCACCCGATGTTCAACGTGGGCGAGATTTATCTCCCCATCTCCACGGCTGAGATCCCCACCATCATGTCGGCGTATTCGTCGAGCTTCAAGTTCGCGACGCCGCTGCGTGAGGTGGGCTCGCTCATCCAGGACCGCCAGTCTTGCATCGTCGGTGACGTAGGTCTGCGCGCGGACATGATCCCGGTGCGCGTGCGGGTCGGTGGCCCCGGGCGGAACGAGCGAAGCTTCAACGCCGAGGTCGTGCGTCATCGGTTCCTCACGCCCATGCTGGCTTCTTCGGTTGTGGGCAGCTCCATTCAGGAGGCAGCCTCCGATGTGGCCGATGCCACCATCACCGTCCGCACAGAGCTCGACGTCCGCGGCTACTCCAAGCTGTCGCTCGTCGATCACACCTTCTCGACCGAGGGTGTGACGCAGAGCAAGATCGCCTCGACCACCGGGCTCAAGGCGATCGGAGAGATCCTGTTCAATCCCTTCGCCCCGACCAACCTCGACCGCATCGATGTGCAGGTCGACGTTGATTACAAGCCCGACGTCGCGGAGATCGTGGGCGTGGCGCTGCGTGCCGACGAGGTCATCGCAGGTACGCGCCCGGCGCTTCAGGTGACCCTGCGGCCCTACAACGGTGCCGAATACACCGAGAGCGTGCCCCTCGACATCCCGGTGGGTATGAGTGGATCCACCCTCAAGATCGAGGTCGCGGCAGGCAACTTGGCCAAGCCTGATGTGGCGCCGCCCGAAAATCTGCCCTCGCTCCTGCAGAATCTCACCAAGGCTTATCCAGCGCGCTCGATTGTGGTCACCCTGCAGACGCCCGACGAGGGTCTGATCCTGCGCGGCACCATGGTTCCGAGCCTGCCCACATCGGTGATCGACACCCTGAGGCCGGGCGCGTCGAGCCGCCGCGGAGAGGCCTACAAGCTCACCTCGCGGATCGTCATCCCCACGCGCGGCGTGGTCCTCGGGAAGCGCGAGCTGCAGGTGAAGATCAAAGAGCCGACCGCAGGTTGACCTCACACACCCAGTTCAGGGCGCAGGCAAAGTCCGTCCCTGACGGGTCGTCCCACACCCCACGTCACGCTCCCCGTTTGAAAACTCCCCAAGGAGGGATCTGTGAATCGCTTCTGGCTCTTGGCAGGTCTTGGCACGCTGATCTTGAGCACGCCGGCTACGGCCGTGACCACGCGCACTTGGCGCGTGACCACCTATCGCGACTTCGATGAGGGTGAGACGACAGGGGTGCTGCTCTCGTCACTCGGCGACGCGAGCGTCGGGTTCTCGGCGACACGTATCGATCTCCCGGAGGCCCAGGTCTTTTCTTCGGTTGTGGCGCCGGACGGTAGCATTTGGCTCGGTACGGGCGATCGGGCGCAGCTCTATCGCTATGAGCCAAAGAATGGGGTGCAGAAGGTGGCCCAGCTCGAAGGTGTCTTGGTCGGTGCGCTGGCCGCCGGCCATGATGGGACCATTTATGCCGGTACCGTACCCGGTGGAAGCGTATGGAAGATCCAGGGCGGCAAGGCACACGAGCTATGTCGCCTCGAGGGCGCAGAGCACGTGTGGTCGCTCTTGATCAGCGGGAGCACGCTCTACGCTGGCACCGGCCCTCAGGGGCATATCTACGCCATCGATCCAGCGACCGGCAAAAGCCGCATCTTCTGGGACTCGGGCGGTAAGCACATCCTGGCGTTGGCCCCGGATGGCCCCAACGGCCTCCTCGCCGGCTCGGCCGATGAGGCCATTCTCTATCGCATCGCACGCGATGGCACGGCGCGCGCGGTTCATGATTTTCAGGGCGAGGAAGTGCGGGCCGTGGCCCGACGCGGGGACACCATCTACGTCGCGGTCAACGAGTTCGAGAAACCGACCTCTGGTAGCGCAACACCAGCCAACAAGCCGCAAGGCACCAAGATCATCGTCCCCTCGGGCGCAAGCGGCGCCACCACCGCTACCCGATCGCGGGATCGCAAAGGCAAGGGCGCGGTCTATCGCATCGATCCGGATGGCCGGGTGGAACAGCTCCACGCGGTCGGCGACAACTACCTGACCGCGCTTCACGTCGACCGGGAAGGTAACGTGTACGCCGCCGCAGGCTCGAGCGGGCGGCTCTATCTCATCCGCCCCGATCGTACGGTCCTGACGGCCTTCGACTTCCCCGAGCGCCAGGTCCTCACCTTGGCGCTCGGGGGTCGCACCCCCGTGCTGGGGACCGGCGATGCAGGGGCACTGTACTTGCTCGATTTCGCCCCACCCAAGGACGCACGGTACCTATCCAAGGTCTTCGATGCGAACTTTCTGTCCCGCTGGGGCAGCGTGCGCTGGGCGGCCGACGGGGAGGTGGCCATTGAGACCCGCTCGGGCAGCACCGCACGCCCGGATCGAACCTGGAGCCCATGGCAGACGCCAGCGCACGGCGAGAGCGCCGGTGCCCGGAGCGGACTGCATGAGGGCAAGGTGGTGTCGCCACCCGGGCGTTATCTCCAGTTCCGCGCCAGCTTTGGCCGGAATGCGCTCCTCCGCGACGTGACGATCTTCTACCTGCCGCAGAACCAGATGCCCCGGGTCACCGAGGTCAACGTCGGAGATGACGCGGGGCGAACCGTGCGCTCCGCCTCCGGCACTGGCAAGCCCCGCTCGCCGATCATCAAGATCAAATGGAGAGTCGAGAACCCAGACGACGACGAGCTCGTCTATCGGCTCTGGTACCGTGCCGAGGAGGATGGCAACTGGAAGCCACTCGGCGGGCCAGAGCCGCTCACCGCCCGGGAGTGGGATTGGAACACCGAGGCCATCCCGGATGGGAACTACGTCGTGAAAGTGAGCGTCTCGGACGCGCCGTCGAGCCCCCGCGAGGACGCACTCGAGCACACGCTCGTATCGGCGCCCTTCCTCATCGACAATCGCAAGCCCGAGGTGATGGACCTCAAGGTGGCCTATCCACTCGTCACCGGCCTGGCCCGGGACAGCTTCAGCCCGATCGCCGAGCTGGCCTACTCGATCGACGGTGGCGATTGGCAGCTCTTTGCGCCCCGCGACAGCATCCTCGACCAATCGATGGAGGAGTTCGTGCTGCGGCTGCCCGATCGGCTGTCCGCCGGCACCCACTCGATCGCGGTGCGTACGGTCGACCTGGCGGAGAATGTCGGCACCGGCCAGGTGACGTTCTCGGTCGCCCGGTAGGACCGTACAGAAAGGGGAGTGGCGTCGGTGTGAACAAGTCCCTGGGTCGGTGGTACAAGGGTCCACGCCGGAGGGCCGGCCCAGGTGGAGAAGAGCCATGAGTTTCGAGATGCTGCAGATGGAAGTCGGGATGATGTTGAATTTCAGCACCATCGTGGCCTCGCCTCAGATCGGAGACTGCGCCGTGGTGGACCCAGCGTTCGAGGTCGACCGCCTCCTACGGGAGATAGAACGGCGTGGCTGGCGCGTCACCGCCATCCTCGTGACCCACACCCACCATGATCACATCGACGGTGTCGAAGCCCTGGCGGCGGCGACCGGGGCGCCAGCCTACGTCGGGGCCGGCGAGCTCGAGGCGCTGCGGCGTGCGGCTCCCAAGGCCACACTCCATCCGATCGAGGATGGAGCGACCCTGGTGATCGGCGGCGAGCGTCTCACCGCGCTCGCCACGCCGGGGCACACCATCGATGCTCGCTCCTATTACACCGGCGAGGCCGTCGCCACCGGCGACACGCTCTTCGTGGGCGGTTGCGGCCGTACAGACTTCTCCGGGGGGGATGCGCCGACTCTTTTCGGCAGCCTGCAACGGCTCGCCACCCTGCCCGAGGAGACTCGCGTCTACCCCGGCCATGACTACGGCCAGACGCCGACCTCGACCATCGGGTGGGAGAAGGCCACGAACCCCTACCTCCGGTGCCAGACCGTGGAGGAGTTCGTGGCCTTGCGGACCGGGAAGAGTCCGCCTCGTCCCGTGCGCGGCTCCCGCTGAGATACACCATCCCAGCGGGGGGAGTCGCACCTACGCCTTGATGAGCTTGAGGAGCGACTCCGCTCTGGAGCGGTGCTCCATGAGCGCAGGCAGCGTCCTCTGGGCGTAATCCCGCAGGTCGGGGTTATTCACCTCGCGGGTGGCCTTGGTGAAGGCATCGATGGCCTGGTCGTGTTCCTTGGACATGAGCTTCATGTACTCGCGATCGAAGTCGATGCCGCTCAGCTTGGCGAGCCGGCGGTATTCATCAAGCTGCTTGGTCGCGGCCTCGGTCGGGATGGGGAAGGCGTTGTCGTTGGCGATGCTCTTCAGACGATCGAGCGCCTTCTCATGATCGTCGACGATCATCCGGGCAAAGGAGCGCACCTGCTCGTTCTTCGACTGATCGAGCGCCAGACGCGCAATCTCGATCTCCGCAATGTTGTCCGACGCCGCGCGCTCGATGAACTTGCGATCCGGCACGCTGAGCGGGCTCCGAACGGACGGTGAATTGGCCTGTGAGGAGTTGGTCACCTTGACCCGATGCTCGGGCTTGACCGGGTTCGTGACAATGGCTCGCTCCTCGGCGCGGGCCGTGCCCACGACGGCAAAGGCCGCAAGAGCGGCCGCCGAGATCCACATCGTGATCTTGCGCATTTGGTTTCCTCCTGGTCCTGTCTTGCGCACCAGAGGCTCTGCAGTGACTGTGCCTGGGATCTCGCGAGCGCTTACGCTGCGCCGACGAGTTCGACCGAGTGCAGATCAGGAGGACAGGAGAAGAGGAGCGCTGCAGGACATCAAGAGTCCGTCTTGCAGGCCACGCCCAGGATGAGGATGCCGTCGCCGTACTTGTTCCCGGCCGTCAGGACGGTACCGCCCTCGTCGAGGACAAAGACGGTCGAGAGCTGCACCTCGGAGCCCTTGCGGATCTCGAGCTGGAGCCGGACGCGATGCCGACCCCCTTCGCCGAGCAGGTGCTGCTTGTAGATGAGGAGCCCCTGACGATCCTCGGGCAGCGCGAAGCTCGACGTACTGCCCGGCATGAGCTCGACCTGGTGTATCGCTAGCAGGCGAAAGCTCTTCCACTCGGTGAAGGGCGGCCGAGTGAGCTGCGCCTGAAGATCGGCCAGCTGGGGATCGATGCCGCCAGCCCCCCGAGAGGCGCTGATCGAGCGCACCGCACAGTGGGCTCGAGGTTCGGCGAGCGCGGGCGACCCCAGAGCTAGCAGGAGAGCCATCGAACCGAGGAACCGCCCAAGCGCCCTCATCGCGCCTCCTCCGTCATCCAGATCACGGTGGTGGCTCCTTGGCCGCTGGCATCCGGTACCTCCATGACCGTGGCGGTCGCACCCGAGACATCGAGAAGCTCGATATCGCAATCGTTGGTCACTCGCGGATCGGTCGAGCGAATCCAGAGCAGCATCCCGGCCGCCGCCACCGCCGGTACGAGCAAGGCCAAGCCACGGCGAGCCCGGGAGCGCCAGCGGCGCAAGGTCGTTTGCTTCTGGCGAGCCTCGTCCACTGCGGCGAGCCGCTGCGCCATACCCGACCAGACGTCGACCTTCTGGCTGGCGCCGAGCAGCGCACTGCGCACCGCCGTCCCCACCTCGTCGATCGCTTGCAGCCGGGCCCGGTCGACCTCGTCGAGCTGGTCCGGCTCGAACTGCACACCCTCGAGCTCGCCATCATGTAGCCGATGTAGATCCGTGGGCCTGGTCATTGCTGCACCTTCTTCTCCGCCGGCCGATCGCCAGGGACCGCTTCCTCCGCAGGGGCGCTGGCGCCGGCCGCGTCTCCGGCACCGCTCGCGTCCACACCTTCGTCCCCTTCCACCAGCGCACGCAGCAGCTGCTGCATCCGCTTTCGCGCATGAAACAAGCGCGACATGACAGTCCCGATCGAGACGTTCATCACCTCAGCGATCTCTTTGTAGGCGAGCCCGTCCACCTCCCGCAGCACGAGGACCGTCTGGTGTGTAGGGGACAATTCCTCCAAGGCAGCCAGTACGCGTTGGCGGATCTCCTGATCGTGGAGGGCCTGGGCCGGGTCGAACCCGAGCCGCTGCGGCCCCATCTCGAAGGCCGCATCCTCCTCATGACCAAGCGCCTCATCGAATTCGACCTGGGTGAAACGCCGCGCCCGCCGCGCCCGGTCGATGCACAGGTTGAAGGCGATGCGGTAGAACCACGTGTAGAAGCTCGAGTCCCCCTGGAACGTATCCAGGTGCTCGTAAGCTTTGATGAAAGCATCCTGCACCGCATCCCTCGCCTGGTCCGGATCGCGCATCATCGACAGCGCCATGGCATAGACCTTCTGCTGGTGTCGCTCGACCAATGTACGGAACGCCGCGTGGCTACCCGCCCGCGCCTCTTTGACGAGGTCCCGGTCGTTCGCCTCCGTAGGCGCTCCTCTAGAAGGTTGACGTAGCAAGGGCAGGTCTCATTCAATCCCCCGCGCGAAAAATAGCGCAAGGAGGCCGGATAGTTCCAGCATTCCTACCGGCAGCGGGCCGAGCCTCTCGAGGGGTGACACGGGAGGCGGCAGGATGAAGAGGAGGGTAGAAATAAAAAGGACGGTGCCACGAGGCTCGAAACGTCGGGGGGGGAACGTCTCAAGAGCCGCGCAGCACCGTCGCACTATCAATGAGCCGAATTCTACAACAGTGCAAGTAAAAAGTTGCTCGGACCAACAGAATTTTCGCGCCTCATTGCTGGGTAGGCCATTCTGCCGTCGAGGACACAGCAAACGGCCCCCTGCTGAGCCCTCGCGGCCCAGAGCTTTGGCATGTCAGCCGATCCTGTCTTTCCCCGCACCCCAGCAAGCAAAGCCATCATACCGCCATTGATTGTCTCATCGCTTGAGTCAATGATGCCCTGCGGACCGCCCATGTGCCTCGCACGCGCGACGACCCCCTCTCTTGCGCCCCTGGGCGCGAGGGGCTATCACCAGCCATAGACGTGAACCGCTCCGGGCATATCGGCGCCCTCTTGACCCAGGTGCGCACCCGTCTCCGCCTGCGCCAGGCGGTCTTGAACGGAGCGGTGGCGGCGGCTACGGCCGGCAGTGCGGCCTGGCTCGTCCTGGTGGTGCTCGGTCACGTGGGTGTCAGGGGATGGGCCGGCTGGGGGACCGTGACGCTGGCCCTGGGGGTCGTGCTCGCCGCCGTGCTCCGGCCGCGCTGGCTCTGGGGTAGCGACGACGCGGTGGCGCGGGCCATCGACGAGCGCCTCGGCGCCAGCGCCGGGCCGGGCGATCTCATCCTCTCGGCCGTACAACTAGAGCGCCTCTTGCCGCAGCTGTCGGGCGAGCCCACGGTCTCGCCCGAGCTTGTGGAAGCCTTGATTCGCCAGGTCGATGAGCGTGCCAGCCGACTCGACCCACGCCGCCTGGTCGAGCTGCAGCTGCCTCGGCGCCGCTGGCTGGCGGTCGCGCTCATGTTCTCTCTTTACGGAGTGTCCCTCCTCACGCCGGCAGGGCGCTGGCTGCGAGTAGCGCTGGCCCTCGAACGCGCCCCCGCCCCCTCTGCCCAGCGGGCGAGCGAGCCCCTGGTCGGTGATCTGGAGGTGCGGCTCACCTATCCCGGCTACCTCCAGCTCCCCCCACGGACCATCACCGGCTCCTCCGGCGAGGTCCTGGCCCCGAGGGGCACCAAGGTGGAGATGCGAGGGCGGCTCCTCGTGCCGGCGCAGCGCGCCGAGCTCCTCCTCGAGCTCGACCCAGGCACCTCAGCCGCTCCCGCCACCGCGCCCGAGCCCCAGGTCGCCGTGGAGGAAGGACGCCTGGCCGCGCGCTTCACCGTCACCGGTCCCGGTGCCTACCGCTTCCTCCTCCACACCGAGGCCGACGTCGCCCTGCGCGAGGCGGATGCGCATCGCATCACCATCGAAGTCGACCGCCCGCCGCGCGTGGATCTGCGCGCGCCGGCCGACGATCTTGAAGTCACCCAGCCGCGCAGCCGCATCGAGCTCGCCTACTCGGCCGAGGACGACCATGGCCTCGGTCCGCTCGAGCTCGTGTGGCGCATCGATGATCATGAGCAGCGCCTCGCGGTCCGTCAGGGGTCGGGTCTGCGGCAGGTGGCGGGGTCCTGGGAATGGGACCTCGCCCAGGTGGACCTCCGTCCCGGCGTGCGCGTGTCGTACTGGCTCGAAGTCAAGGACAACGATGACGTGGGCGGGCCCAACCTCGGGCGCTCCCGCACCCTCTATCTCCACCTCTACTCCGCGGCCCAGAAGCATGACGAGATGCTGGGGCGCGAGCAGGTCCTCCTCGACCACGCGGTCCAGCTCCTCGGCGACCGCATCGACGGCGAATTTCTTGGACCGCGGAAGGACGCTCAGGACCCGGCTCCTCCGGACGGGGCCAACCCCGCGGCCATCGAGTTCGAGCGGCGCAGCGCCCTGCACGCGGCCAGCGGGCGCTTCATCGATGAGCTCGGCAGCCTGCTCGGCACCTTCGACAAGGATCCCCTGGCAGGGCATGAGCTCCGCGTGGCAGCCGGAGAGATGCATCAACGCCTCGCCCGCCTCCACCGGGCCGAGGAAAAGGAGGTGCGCAGCCTCTCGAGCCGGATCCAGGCCGGCCGGTCTCCGGGGGAGACGCTAACGGCCGCCGCCTTGCGCGGCCTGCGCGAGGCCAACCCGCGCCACGTGAGCGAGCTCGAGCGCGACGTGCTCCTGCTCGATGATTTCCTCCAGCGCCAGCGGCTCGAGCAGCTGCTCTCGCTGTCGGACGAGATGGCGCGGGCGCGCGACCGCCTGAAGAAGCTGCTCGCGCAGTACAAGAACTCGCATAGCGAGGCGCTGCGCCAGGAGATCGAGCGCGAGCTGCGCCGCCTCGAGCAGAAGCTCGCCGAGCTCGAGTCCAAGGCCGCGCAGCTCGGCGGCCACGTCCCCGACGAGTTCCTCAACCGCGAGGCGCTCGCCGACAGCGACATGCACCAGCGGCTCGATTCGCTCCGCGAGATGCTGGCCCGGGGCGACGTGGATCAGGCCATGAGCGAGCTCGACCGCCTCTCGCGCACGCTCGATCAGGTGGCCCAGTCGTTCGAGGGCGGCCTGCGCGGCTATCGCGGCGACCGTTTCTCCGAAGAGGAGCGGGCCCTGGCCGAGCTCGAGAGCCAGCTCGCCGACCTCGAACACGACGAGCGCGAGCTGGCGACCGAGACCGAGAAGGTGCGCTCCCGCTACCAGCAGGCCACCGAGCAGCACATGCGCGAGCGGGTCGAGCCCTTCGCCAAGAAGGCGCTCGAGCAGGTGGCCGAGCTGCAGAAGAAGGTGGACGCCATTGATCCTCGGCTCCTCACGCCGGGCGATGGCGAGCGGCTCGCCGGGACGCGCCGCGCCGTGGATGACCTCGGGCGCTCCCTGCGCCAGGCCGATCTCGACCAGGCGCGCGAGCAGGTGCGCGCCGCCCGGTCCGGTCTGTCCGACGTCCAGCTCGGGCTCACGCTCCAGGAGCAGCGGCAGCAATGGACCGGCGCCCGCACCCCATACCGCAAGGCGCGCGGCAACGCGGCCGAGGGCGAGGAGGTGGCCCGCCGGCTGGCCGAGGAGCTCGAGCGCCAGTTCCCGCGCTCCGACGAACTGCTCTCCCCCGCCGACCGGCAGCGCCTCGAGGAGCTGCGCCAGCAGCAGGCCGGCACGTCGCGTCGCCTGGAGGAGGCCCGCCGTGAGCTCGAACAGCGCTCCCGGGGGCAGCGGTCCCCCGGCATGATGCAGCTCGCCGGGGAGGGGATGAAGCAGGCCAGCCAGCACATGGAGCGCGCCCAGAACCAGCTCGGCCAGGGCGAGCCGCGGGATGCGCTCGCGGCCGAACGGCAGGCCGCCGACCAGCTCGGGCAGCTGCGCCAGCAGGTGTCGCAGTCGCGCCGCCCGCGGGAGCAGGACGGCCGGGGCGGCGGGCAGGACGAGGTCGTGAAGATCCCGGGCGCCGACGAGTACCGCGCCCCGCGCGATTTCCGCGAGGATCTGCTCGACGCCATGAAGCGCGCCGCCCCCGAGGCGTACCGCGAGCGGGTCAAGCGCTTCTACGAGGAGCTCGCGCGGTGAGAGGGTCCCTGGTCGCCCTCCTGCTCGTCTGTCTCGGCGCCCGCGCTCTCGCCGCGCCGCCGGCCGCGCCCGCGCAGGCCGATCACGTCCACGATCTCCTCGAAGAGTGGCGGGTGACCGAGGCCGCGGCCGAGGCCGACAAGCTGGCCGCGAGCGATCCCGAGGATCCCGCGACCCTCCTCGCCGTGGGCGATGTCCGCTTCCAGCAAGGCGATTACAAGGGCGCGCTCGAACGATTCGACCGGGCCCTCGTGGGCCTGCCGCGCGGCGCGGGCGAGGAGTGGCGCGCCCTGCGCGAGCTCATCGCCTCGACCGCCGCGGCCACGCGCGATTTCAAGGAGGCCACCTCCCCCGACGGCCATTTCATCATCCGCTACGGCGGTCGCGACGAGATCCTCCTGCCCTACGCCTTCGCCGCCCTGGCCGCCGCCCGCCGCGAGATCGCCGAGCGCGACTTCGGCGGCATGGCCGCCTTCGACGCCCCGGTGCGCGTCGAGATCTACTCCGAGATCGCCGACCTCGCGCGCGTCTCCACGCTCACCCTCAAGGAGATCGAGACCTCGGGGACCATCGCCCTCTGCAAGTGGAACCGCCTCATGATCGTCTCCCCGCGGGCCCTCGTCCGCGGCTACCCGTGGCTCGACACCCTGGCCCACGAGTTCACCCACTTCGTGGTCTCGCGCGCCAGCCACAACACCGTGCCGATCTGGCTGCACGAGGGCCTGGCCAAGTTCGAAGAGCGGCGCTGGCGTGAGGCGCCGGGCGGGACGCTCTCGCCCACCATGGAGCACCTCCTCGCCACGGCCCTCGGCCGCTCCGGGCGCCTCATCACCTTCGAGGAGATGCACCCCTCGATGGCCAAGCTGCCCTCCCAGGCCGACACCGCGCTCGCCTTCGCCGAGGTGGCGAGCGTCATCGAGTACCTCCAGGGGCGTCACGGCTGGGAGGGCATCCGCCAGGTCATCCTCTATCTCAAGTCGGGGTCGAGCGACGCCCGCGCCATCGCCGCGGTGACGAACCGGAGCTTCTCGGAGTTCCAGAGCGACTGGAAGAGCTGGCTGCGCGGGCGCAAGCTGCGGACCCATCCGGGGCTCGTGCCGGCGTCGCTCAAGTTCGCCCGGCGCGGCAAGGGGCAGGCGGCGGAGCGGGACCGCGAGAAGGACGAGGACGACACCCAGGAGATCACCGAGGAGCGGGCACGGCGCTTCGCTCGCCTGGGGGGCATGCTCGAGACCCACGGGCGCCTGGCCCCGGCGGCGTTCGAGTACGAGAAGGCGCAGGGGCTCACGGGGCCGGGGAACCTCCCGGTCGCGAATCGGCTCGCGCGGACCTACCTCGCGCTCGGCGACGCTGAGCGTGCGATCGCGGCGGCGACGCCGGCGAGCGAGCTGTATCCGGATTCGGCCGGGCTCTCGGTGACGCTGGGCGAGGCCTGGCGGCGGAAGGGGCAGGCGGAGAACGCGATCCGCTATCTCGAGACGGCGCTGCGGGTCAACCCGTTTGACCCGGCGCCGCATTGCGCGCTGGCGCAGCTGTATGACGCCAAGGATGAGCGGCGCGCGCGCGAGGAGCGGGCTTGCGGCACGCTGCACGGCGCCCCGGGGAAGTGAGCGGGGCGCCGCGCCTTCTGTCTCTGTCTCTGTTCCTGTTCCTGGTCTAGTTCGAGACGTTCAGGACGATCGAGAGGATGCCCTTGGTGCTGGTGGCCGCCAGATCGAGCCTGCCATCGGCGTTGAAGTCGCCGACGAGCACGGAGGCCAGGTTGGGGCTGGCGAAATGGGCCGCCACGGACGGGAAGCTCCCGCTCCCATCGCCGAAACGTATGCCCAGCGTGCCGCTCGTGTCGGCCGAGACGAGGTCGGCCTTGCCGTCGCCGTTGAAGTCTCCCACGGCCACGGCGGCCTGGTTGGCCAAGGCGGGGTAGGGGACCGCGGCCTGGAAGGTGCCATCGCCGTTGCCGAGGAGGACGCTCGTGCTCCTGCCGGCGTTGTTGGCCAGGGCCAGATCGACCCGTCCATCGCCGTTGAGGTCTCCGGCCGCCACGGCCTGCGAGCCGGTCCCGGCAGGGAACTGCGCCGATGGGCGGAACGTCCCGTCGCCATTGCCCATGAGCACGCTCACGTTGCCGCTCGTGGCGTTGGCGACCGCGAGGTCGAGCCGGCCGTCGCCGTTGAGGTCCGCGGCGGTCACCGACCGGGGGCCGGTGCCCACGCCGTAGGTCAGCTCGGGCTGGAACGTCCCATCGCCGTTGCCCAGGAAGACGCTCGCGTTGTGCGTCTGGCCGGCCGAGTTGGCGGTCACGAGATCGGCGTTGCCGTCGCCGTTGAGATCCGCGGCCAGCACCGAGCGCGGCGCCACGTTCACCGTGACGCTCGTCGCCACCTGCAGCGTGCCGGCCCCGGTGCCAAAGAGCAGGCTCAGGTTGCCGCCGTTCACGTTGGCGGTGACCAGGTCGAGCCTGCCATCCTTATTGAAATCCGCCGCCGCCACGCCCTGCGGCGAGGCCCCGGACGGGAACCTCGCCCCGTCCTGGAACGTGCCGTCGCCATTGCCGAGGAACAGCACCGCCGCGCTGCCGCTCGTGCCGGTGTCGCCGGTGGCGAGGTCGAGCTGGCCGTCGCCATTGAAGTCGCCCATCGCCACCTGCCCGAGCAGGCTACCGCCGAGGTAGGCGGCCGCGGCGCGGAAGGCGCCCGTCCCGCTGCCGATGAGCACGCTCACGTCGTTGCCCGTGTAATTGGCCGTGGCCAGATCCGTCTTGCCGTCGCCGTTGAAGTCTCCGGCCACCACGGACTGCGGGCCGGGCCCGGCCGGATAGTTCACCGCCAGCTGGAACGTGCCGTCCCCCACGCCGACGAACACGTTCACGTCGTTGCCCCCGTTGCTGGCCGTGGCGATATCGAGCCGCCCGTCGCCGTTGAAGTCCCCGCTCATCACCCCGGACAGGCTCGACCCCGCGGGGTAGCTCGTCGCGGCGCGGAAGGTGCCGCCGCCGTTGCCGATGAGCACGCTCATGTCGTTGCCGACGTCGTTGGCCGTCGCGACGTCGACCTGACCGTCGGCGTTGAAGTCCCCCACCGTCAGGCCCTGCGGCGCGAAGCCCACCGGGTAGTTGAGCCCGGGCTGGAACGTGCCGTCGCCGCTGCCGATGAGCACGCTCACGTCGCTGCTCGCGTAGTTGGCGGTGAGGAGATCCATCCGGCCATCGCCGTTCGCGTCCGCCGCCACGATCCCGGTCGGATCGATGCCGGTCGGGTAGTTGACCGGGCTGCGGAACGTCCCATCCCCGTTGCCGAGGAGCACGCTCACGTTGTCGCCCTCGTAGTTGGACGTGGCCAGATCGACCCGACCATCGCCGTTGAAGTCCCCCGCCGTCACCGCCGTGGGGAAGAGGCCGATCGGGTAATGGACGGCAGCGCGGAAGGTGCCGTCCCCGTTGCCGAGGAGCACGCTCACGTTGTTGCCCGAGATGTTGGCGGTGGCGAGGTCGAGCCGGCCATCCCCGTTCAGGTCCCGCGCGATCACCGACTGCGGGGACACGTCGACCGGGTAGCTCACGGCGGTGCGGAAGGTGCCGTCGCCGTTGCCGAGGAGCACCCCCACCACGCCGCTGCCGTAATTGGCGGTCACGAGATCGAGCCTCCCGTCGCCATTGAAGTCCCCGCGCGCCACCGACCACGGGTTCTGGCTGGTCGCCGCGGTCTGGCCTGCCGGGAAGTTCCGCACCGCCCCGAACGCCGGCGTCGTCGTCGGCTGGAGATACTCGAAGAGGCGCCCGCTCGCCGTCCGCCCATCCGGGTTGCGCACCGTGACCGTCACCGGCCCGGCCACCCCCGGCTGCGCCGGCAGCACCGCCGTCACCCGCCGCGGGGACACCACCGTGACATTCGTCGCCGCCACATTATTGAGGGTCACCCCGAACCCGGCCCCGCTCGCGAAGTTCGCCCCCGTGAGCGTCAGCGTGATCCCGCCCGCCTGCGTCCCGTAGGGCGGCGACACCGCCGACAGCTCGGGCGCGGGCAGTACGCACACGCCCCCCTGGCAATCCCGCTGCGCACAGTCCGCCGCGACCTGGCACTGCTGGCCCCCCGCGCAGCCCGGGCAGCTCCCGCCGCCGCAGTCCACATCGGTCTCGGTCCCGTTCTTCTGGCCATCGCCGCACGAAGCGCCGACGCAGATGTTCCCCGCGCAGATGCCGCTCGCGCAGTCCGCGGCGCCCGTGCACGCCCGTCCGTCCGTGCACTTCGAGCATGGCCCCCCGCAGTCGACGTCCACCTCGCCGCCGTTGCGGACCCCATCGCTGCACGAAGGCACGGCGCAGCTGCCGCGCGAGCACACCCCGCTCGTGCAGTCGGTCGGCCCCCCGCAGCTCTTGCCGTCGGCGCACTTCGGGCAGGCCCCGCCGCAATCCACGTCCGTCTCGGTCCCGTTCTTGATCGTGTCGGTGCAGACGGCCGTGGCGCACACGTTCGACGAGCACACCCCGCTCGTGCAGTCCGGCCCGACGCCGCACGTCCTGCCATCGGGACACCCCGGGCAGGACCCGCCGCAGTCCACGTCCGTCTCGTCGTTGTTCTTCGAGTTGTCGGTGCAGGACGCCGCCACGCACTGGCCCCGCGAGCAGATGCCGCTCGCGCAATCGGTCGCGCCATTGCAGGCCTTGCCGTCCGAGCACCGGGGGCAGGACCCACCACAATCGACGTCCGTCTCGCTGCCGTTTTTGGCCCCGTCGGTACAGAGCGGCGCCGCGCAGCGGTTCCCCGTGCACACCCCGCTCGCGCAATCCGCCGCCGCCTGGCAGGTCTTGCCGTCAGCGCACCGCGGACAGGGCCCACCGCAGTCGGCATCCGTCTCGTTGCCGTTCTTGACCGTGTCCGTGCACGCGGCCACCGCGCACTGACCCTGCGCGCACACCCCGCTCGCGCAGTCCGAGTTGCCGCGGCACCGCTGGAAGTCGCGACACGGCGGGCAGGACCCGCCGCAATCGATGTCCGTCTCGTTGCTCTGCAGACTCCCGTCCGTGCAGGAGCCCGCGCCGCGCGCCAGGTTGAGCGTCACCCGCACGTGCCCGCCCGGCGTCACCGCCGCGTCCTGCTGCCCGATGCCGACCGTCTCCCCCTGGCGCAGCCCGGCCGCGTGGATCGTCAGCGCGCCCGAGATATCCGGCAGCGGCAACGCCACCGCCACCGGCAGCCGCGTCACCTTGGCCGGCAGCGGCAGCGTCTGCCCATACGTGATCGCCCCCTCCAGATCGAGGCGCAGCGAATCGAGCTGCCCCACGTCCCCGCGCACATCGAGCGCCAGACAGGTCCCCTGCACATTGGCGCAGGGATCTTCCTGCGAACAGCCCACCCCCACCAGCGCCAGCCCCAGGACGACCCATCGGGCCCCGAACCCCCGCGACAACCAGCGCACCCACCCGGCCAAGCCAAGAGAAGTCATCGTCCCGCGCCTCCTTCATAAGACCAAGGTTTACAGGACTACTGTCGGCGATCCTCTAAAGCGGAGCAAGAGCAGGGTGGGGAGGCGATGCGTCTTTCGCCACAACTTTACAACAATCTAGGCCTTACCCCCCGATCGCTCCCGCTACATCGCTTGCTAGCCCCGATCCTCTTGGGGTCGCGCCCGGCGCCAGCGTGCCGGAGCGCCGCACGGAGGCCGAAAAACCATTTGCAACGGTGGCAAGGGTCGCAACGGACGTCCAAAAACCGTTTGCAACGCTGGCAAGGCCCTTGCGGACGTCCGGAAAACCGTTTGCAACGCTGGCTCGCGAGATCCTGGACAATGGTTGGACCGGCCCGGCGGCGTTGCAAACGGTTTTTAGACGTCTGAAAACCGCGTGCAACGCTGCCGGACGTTTTTCGGACGTCTGTTGCGACCCTTGCCACCGTTGCAAACGGTTTGGGGGCCGTTCTGAGGGGCGATGGCCACCGCGGCGAGGGCTCCCGGGTGCCTCCTACGTCCGCTGGCCAGCCTTGCGAAGATGCCTGGGGACCCCCCACGGGCCGCCGGCAACGTCGCTCGACCCTCAATTCTCGATGATGTCGCCCGTGTCGATGGCGCCATACCGCTCGCGCCGAGTGCGGGCCCCGAGCACGCGCTTGAAGCCATGGAAATAGGAAGGCAGGCCCTCACCGCTCTCGTCGATGGTCGTCTGCAGTTGGTAGTGAAGGTGCGGGAACAAGGACGATCCGGAGGCGCCCATGGCGGCCACGGGCTGCCCGGCGCGGACGCGGTCACCGAGCCGGACGCGGGCGCTCTTCTGCCGGATGTGTCCGAGCACGCTGTACTCGCCGTGGCCGTGATCGATGACGATGTAGTTACCGAACAGGGCGAGCGAGTTCTTCTTCGCGGCCTCCAGGTCGAAGTGGTGATCGTCGGGGGCGTCATCGGCCAGCGCCACCACCCGGCCGTCGCCCGGCGCGTAGAGGGTGACGCCGAAGCCATACCAGTGCTCGTTCGGTGCCTCAGCGCCCTGGTGCAAGGTGCCGTCCCCGGCGATCGGCACGAAGTCGTAGCTATAGCGCGAGGCGTTGGTCTTGAAGCCGAGCTCCTGCAGGACCGGGTGGGTGTAGTTGAAGCGCCGGTGATGGGAGAGGAAGTCGTGCCCGTCCCAGACGATGAAGCGCCCGTGCAGCGGCAGCTGCAGCCGGACCCGCGGGCGGTACACGACGGGCCGGACGCGGGTCTCGACGACCAGGGTCCGGGCCGCGTCGGCAGGGCCGGTGCTCTCCGAGGGGCGGTCCGAGGTGGCGCCGGAGGGGGGCCCGGGCGTGGGGCCTGGAGCGCCGGCCGTGGCCTGATAGGTGAGCCGGTAGCGCAGCTCGGCGAGCGGCAGGTCCGGAGGAAAGGAATAGAGCGGGTTGAAGAGGATGCCCCGCGCCCCTGGATGGATCGTCCGCTCCGGGAGGGTCAGGATGCTCGGCTGGATGCCGTTCTGGTTGATGAGCTTGCGGGCGGCGAGCTGTCCATGCGCATCGAGCGCCGAGACCTCCACCTCGATGAGCTCGATGTCGCCGGCGGTGTGGTTCTCCACGATGAGATCGAAGTTGAGGAGGCGAGCCCAGGGCGTGACCTCCAGGAGCGGCTGCGGCGGCTGCACCTCCAGGGTGACCTCCGCGCCCAGAGCGCTCGCACCGGCCAGGGTGAGAACGAGACACGCCATCGGGCCCATGAGACTTCGTGCGCGCATAAGGACCCGTGTCGCCTGGCCGCTTCTGGTTTCAGGTTCGCTCCCGGCTCGGGATAGGATGCGCGGATGCGCACCGTCCTCCTCGCCCTCCTGCTCCTCGGCTGCACCTCGGGCAAGTCGTTTTCCCCCGACGCCGGCCCCACCAACCCGCTGGTCGCCGCCCGCCCCTACCAGTACCAGGTGCCCTCCGGCTACACGCCGTCGCGTCCCTTCCCCCTGGTGATCCTGCTGCACG
Organism: Polyangia bacterium; assembly: GCA_036263495.1. GTDB lineage: Bacteria > Myxococcota_A > Polyangia > Palsa-1104 > SHYY01 > DATAGU01. The sequence continues at coordinate 32,679 of DATAGU010000074.1, forward strand.
GCTACGGCGCGAGCGGCTTCCTGCAGGACGCGTACTTCGGCTTCAGCCCCTTCGCCGCGTCGCACGGCCTGCTCTACGCCTACCCCGACGGCACCCTCGACAGCTCGAACCACCGCTTCTGGAACGCCACCGACGCCTGCTGCGACTTCGGCGGCACCGGGGTCGACGACGTCGCCTACGTGAGCGCGATCATCGACGACATGAACGTCCGCTTCAACATCGATCCGAAGCGCATCTACATCCTCGGCCACTCCAACGGCGGCTTCATGGCGCACCGCCTGGCCTGCGACCTCTCGCCGCGCATCGCCGCCATCGTCAGCCTGGCCGGCGACAACTGGAAGGACGTCACCCGCTGCCGGCCGAGCCAGCGCGTGGCCGTCCTGCAGGTCCACGGCGACAGCGACGAGACCATCCCCTATGCTGGTGGTGGCAACCTGCCCAACCTCCCGTCGGCGCACGAGAGCGTGGCCGGCTGGGCGCAGCTCAACGGCTGCGGCGTCACGGCCGTCTCCGGCGGGACGCTCGACGTCGACACCAGCCTGGCCGGCGCCGAGACCACCGTCGAGCGCTGGCCGAACTGCACGGGCGGCGCGGCCGAGCTGTGGACGATCCGCGGCGGCACGCACCTCCCCGCCCTCGGCGCCAGCTGGCCGAGCCTCGTCTACGACTTCATGGCCGCCCACCCCAAGCCCTGACGCCGCCGACGGGAGACGGATCCCGCCGGCCGCGCCGGGCATGACGCCCGCTCCCCGCTCTTCGACGGGAGCGCGACCGTGGCCGGGGCCCAGGCGCTCCTGGCCCACGTCACCGCCGAGAGGCTCGCCGGGTGCGGGCACGTGTTCGACGTCGAGCCCCGCGCGCGGTGCCGCACCCGCACCCTCGAGTTCTTGCGCCCCGTGGCTTAGGGGAACTCGCGCACCTTCACCGCGCGGGTCGTGCCGGGGTAGCCGTCGTTGTAGTGCTCCACCCCGTAGAGGAGGATCCCGCCCGTGCCGTTGACGTAGATCCCGGCCCCGGCGTCGAAGTCGCAGTAGCGCGTGTTGCCGGTGTTCGAGGTGCTGCAATACATGTGGCGATTGGCCACCTTGGTGAAGGTCGGCAGGTAGGTCGAGCTCAAGTCCACCCGCCACAGGTCCACCCAGTCCTCGCCCGTCGTGTTCTTGTGGGTCCCGGCGACGTAGAGCTGCCCGTCGCACCGGGTCACGAGCTGCAGGTTTTGATAATTGGAGCCGCCAAAGGGCGTCGCGGTGCTCGCCTGCGAGACCCACTGGGAGGTGGTGCCGCCGTGGCCGGGCAGGGCGGTCTGCGAGGACACGAACACCTCGACGTCGTCCGAGTCGTTGCCGAAGAGGAACGCGAGGAACTGCCCCGAGGCGAGGCGCGTGAGGGCAGCGGCGCCGGCGTTGGTGGTCTGGCCGCGCGTGCGGAGGACGAGCGGGCTCCACTGCGGGTTCGTGGGATCCGAGAGCGCGGCGGTGCGGAAGCCGGCGGTGTAGCCGTCATTGGCGTGCTCGAAGGGGACGATGGCGTACTCGCCGCTCACCTGCAGGCCGCCGGCGTGGTCGCGGGGTGACGAGCCGTCGGACGCGTAGCGCACGATCGCGTCGCTGCAGGAGGAGAGCTGCAGGGGATCCACGTTCTTGCCGAGGGCGCCCGTGGTGGCGTCCTTCGAGCCGAGGCGCACCACCTCGAAGCCCGGATCCGAGCTCGCGTCGACCGAGGTCGTGGCGAGGAGGTAGTTGTAGCCGCCGCGGGTGAGCCGCTGGATCCCCTGGTGGTGCACGAGGCCGTTGCCGGTGGTCGGGGCGGGGACGCTGCAGCCGTCGCTGCCGCTGCGATAGCCCATGACGTAGGTCGGGTTCGTGGTGAGCGCGCCGATGCTGGTCACGGGGTCGGTCGCGCAGCGGTTGACGTAGGGGTCGGTCGTGCTGGTCGTGACCCAGGCGGCGTAAGCGGTCACGGCCTGGGTGAGGACGCTGACGTCGGCGGTGCCGAGGGAGGGGGCGGATGGGGGCTCGGCGACGCCGCAGGCGGCGAGGGGTGCGGCGCCGAGCAGCGCGGCCGTGAGCCAAAGGGGACGGGACCTGGGCCAGAAGGTGGATGTCGTCATGTGTTCCTCCAATGGAAAGGAGTTCGCTGCGCGCGGCGGTTGGTATCGGAGGATCGGCCAGAAATCATCCTGGAGCCCTGGGCAGCCCCAGGCGGCCAGGGCGGTTCGGCTCAGGCCGGCCGGCCTTCGCTCACCGCGGGCCGCGCCCGCATCTTGTCCCATGGATCATGTCCCCGGCCTCCGAGTGGCAGGAGGCGAGCCAGCGCCACCTGCTCGATACGGTGGCGGCGCTGCGCGAGGTGGCCGGAACGCCACCGTGGGACGCCGTCGCTGGCTGCGCCGTAGTGGGCGTGCGTGTCCTTGCCCTTGGGGGCCAAACGGTGATATGGCTCACGCAGTGTCTCGATTCCCGATCCGTCTCATCGCCGCGGTCGCGGTGCTCTTCATCGCCCTGGAGGCGAGTGGAGTGGCGAGCGCGTTCGATGCCGGACCGGTGGTCGAGTGCTGCTGTGGTTCGCACGGGATCGAAAACCCTTGCGGCTGTCCGGACTGCCCGGGCGGACGCGCGCAGCTCGGTCTTTCGGCGGTGAGCGCAGAGACGCCCGCGGAAGACGGCATGGCGCGCTTTCAGCCCTGTCATCGTCACCTCCAGGAACGGGTGCTGACGGTGACACCGTCCTTGCCGCCGCCCTCCCCCCTGCGGCTCCTGCCGCCAGGCACGACGGCCGAGTGGCTGGAGCCGCTCGTCGCGCGCCTTCAGGATCGTCTGCCCGACGCCTCCCGGCCCCCTCCCTGAACCGCCGTCGTTCGAAGACGAGTCTGCATCGTCCTTCTTAACGACGGAGGTGTGCCGTGTTCGTACGAGCGGGCGGCGCGTGGCGCCGCTTCGTGACGTGCGTCCAGGGTGCGCGACCCCGTGGCCTTGGGCCGCGTGGCGTGCGCTTGGGCGTACTATGGCTGCTGGTGTCCCTGGCCGGAGGGCTCTTCTCCGGCCGGGCCCTGGCATGCTCGACCTGCTCCCTGGGCGACACGACGCTGACGGCGGTGGGGGTGGACAAGCCCTACCGCAATCGGCTGCGGCTGTCGCTCGAGGAGCGCCTCGGGGCCCATCGCGAGGGCGAGGGGGCTACCCTGCTCCAGACGCGCACGCTGCGTTCGACGCTCGGGCTGGCCTGGTCGCCGACCGACCGGCTCACGCTGAGCACGATGCTGCCGGTGATCACGCAGTGGGTCGATGCGGCGGGTCGGCCGCGCCAAGCGTACACGGGGGTCGGTGACCTGGAGGTGCTGTTCCGCGGGGTGCTGTGGCGAGATCGGCGCTTTGCGGCCCGCCACATCCTCTCGCTCGTGGGCGGGCTGAAGACGCCGACCGGGCCGCGGCTCTACGACGGCCGGGGCTATCCCTATCCGGAGGACGAGCAGCCGGGGAGCGGCTCCTGGGATCCGATCTTCGGCCTGAGCTATGGATGGTACGGGCCGCCGCTCGCGGTGTTCGCCTCGGCGAGCTATCGCTACACGACGCCCGGCCGGCGCGGCTATCGCCGGGGCGAGAGCCTGGGGACCAACGTCACGGTGCAGTATCAGCCGCACCGGCGGGTGGCGCTGTCGCTCGGCGCGGAGGTGAGCTGGCTCGCGCCCGACGAGGAGCGCGTGGGGACGCGGGCGGTCGATCGCTCGAACAGCGGCGGCATGGCGGTGACGCTCACGCCGGCGATCACGGTGTCGCCGGCGCGGCGCTGGCTCATCCGGCTGGCGGGGCAGCTCCATGCCTTCGACCGCTGGAACGGGCTGCAGCAGGAGGATCACACGGTGATCCTGTCGACGGTGGTGGACTTGCTCTGACCCGCGCCTCGGGGGGACGGGTCGGGCCTGCGGGTCCGCGCGAGGTCGCGCGCGATGGGGGAGGCGTCGCGCGGCTCGCCGCGGGGGGACGGGAGTGTGTCCCCGCGGCGGATGAAATGAATGATGACGCAAGGAGAGAGACCATGATCAAGGCCAAGAAGACGGCGATGGGGATGACGCTGGCGAGTCTGGTGCTGGGGATGCTCGGGGGCCTGGCGGCCTGCGGAGCGAAGACGGGGACCAGCCGCGAGCCGGACGCCTACGAGGGCTGCGCCACGGACGAGGTGTGGCGCACGCTCGACGAGGCGCAGCAGGCGAACCGGGTGCGTACGGACGACGCGCAGGCGCCGCGGTTCCTCCAGCCGGTGACCGAGGGGGCGACGCTGCCGGGGACGACTCCGCCCACGATCGAGTGGCAGCCGTCGTCGACCACGGCGGGGAACGCGAACGGCGATGCGACCTGCGAGAAGTGCCCGACCTGCGGGACACCGGCCACGCTGGTGGCGCCGCACGAGGCGCCGGTGGCGGGCACGGTCTTCGATCTCCAGTTCAGCGCCGTGGGCGGGACGCCCTACCGGGTGCTGACGACGGTGCAGTCGCTGACCGTGCCGGCGAACGTGTGGCAGAGCTGGCGCGGCAAGCAGGTGTCGGTGACGGCGCTGCGGGCCGTGCTCACGAACGGCGAGCTGCAGGGGGACGCCTACCGCTCGGCGCAGCCGCTGTCGTTCAGCGTAAGCAACTGATCCGCGCCTCCCGCCCCCTCTGCCGGCTGTCGGCCGCTAGCCTCTCGCCTCGAGACCAGTCCTTGACTTCGGCGCGCCGCGCCATGTAATCCCCCTGGCAACTTCTCTGACAGGGCGCGGCCCCCAGGCGGCGCCGGAGGACCGATGCTCGACGTCAATCTCTTCCGCAACGATCTCGAAGCCACGACGCGGCGCCTCACGCGCAAGAAGGTGGACCGCGCGACGATCGATGAGCTGGCGAGCCAGCTCGGCGAGCGCCGCCGGCTGACGGCGGAGGTCGACCGGGTGCGGGCCGAGATCAACTCGCTCTCGAAGTCGATCGGCCAGCTCATGGCCAAGGGGCAGCGGGACGAAGCGGAGCAGCGCAAGGCGGAGGTGGCGCGCGCCAAGGAGCGGCTGCCGGAGCTCGAGCGGGACCTCGGCGCGCTCGAGCAGCGCATCGATTACATCCTCCTCAGGCTGCCGAACCTGCCGGCGGACGATGCGCCGGATGGGGAGGGCGAGGCGGACAACAAGGTCCGGCGGGTCCACTTCCGGACGCCGGAGGGCACGCCGCTCGAGGACTCGGAGAAGGTGCGCGAGTACTTCCGCAACCGGCAGACGGCGCCGGGCGGCTTCGCGTTGCGGCCGCACTGGGAGCTCGGGGCCGAGCTCGGGATCTGGGACGGCGAGCGGGCGGCCAAGGTGTCGGGCTCGATGTTCGCCATCCTGCGCGGCGAGGGGGCGCGGCTCCTGCGGGCGCTCGTGCGCCTGGCGCTCGACATCAACGGCGAGCGCTACGAGGAGATCCTGCCGCCGCACCTCGTGCGCACCGAGACGTTCACGGCCACGGGGCAATTACCGAAATTCGAGGCCGAGGCGTACCGCACGCGCGATGACGACGCGTGGCTCATCCCGACGGGTGAGGTGCCGCTCATGGGGCTGCACATGGGCGAGATGCTGGAGGAGGCGGACCTGCCGCGGCGGTACATGGCCTACACGGTGTGCTTCCGGCGCGAGGCTGGGGCGGCGGGCAAGGACACGCGAGGGATGCAGCGGCTGCACGAGTTCCACAAGGTGGAGCTGGTCAAGCTCTGCACGCCGGGGCAGGTGGGGGCGGAGTTCGAGGGGCTCGTGGCCGACGCGTGCCGGCCGCTCGAGCTCTTGGGTCTGCCCTACCGGGTGGTGGACCTGTGCACGGCGGATCTCACGTTCGGCTCGGCGCGCACCTTCGACCTCGAGGTGTATGCGCCGGGGGTGGACCGCTGGCTCGAGGTGTCGTCGTGCGGCATCTACACCGACTTCCAGACGCGGCGGGGCAACATCCGCTACCGTCCGGCCGACGGGGGCAAGCCCGTCTTCTGCCATGCCATGAACGGCTCGGGGCTGGCCACGCCGCGGGTGTGGGCGTCGATCATCGAGCACTACCAGCAGGCCGATGGCTCGGTGCGGGTGCCGGAGGCGCTGGCGGATTATATGAAGGTGAAGGAGATCCGGCGGCGCTGACGCGCGCCTGGTGCGCGGCGTCCGCGGCGTCCCCCGGCCGACTCGAGGAGGCCCCATGCGGTTTGGCGATCTGACCCTCACGCTGATCAACGGCGGCGACTTCCGGCTCGACGGCGGGGCCATGCACGGCGTGGTGCCGAAGACGATCTGGAGCCGCCTCGTCTCGTGCGACGAGCACAACCGCTGCGAGTACGCCACCAACTGCCTCCTCGTCGAGCGCGGCGGGCGGCGCATCCTCATCGAGACCGGCAACGGGGACAAGTTCCCGCCCCGGGAGAAGGAGATCTACGGCATCGACCACGACGAGAGCGTGGCCAAGCACCTGGCCGGGCTCGGGGTCGAGGCGGCGTCGATCGACTACGTGGTGATGTCGCACCTCCACTTCGACCACTCGGGCGGGACCACGCGGCGCACGGCCTCGGGGGGGCTCGAGCCGGTGTTCCCGCGCGCGCGCCACGTGATCCAGCGCGGCGAGTTCGAGGACGCGACCCATCCGCACGAGCGCAACCGCGCGAGCTACCGGGACGAGAACTTCGCGCCGCTCGCCGCGGCGGGGCTGATCGAGCTGGTGGAGGGGGAGCACGAGTTCGCCCCCGGTGCCTGGGTGCTGCCGACGCCGGGGCACACGGCGCATCACCAGTCGGTGCTGATCGACGACGGCCACGGTCACAAGGTGCTGTTCTTCGGCGACGTGGTGCCGACCTCGGTGCACCTGCGGCTGCCGTTCATCATGGCCTACGACCTCGATGTGGTGCGGACGCTCGAGACCAAGCGGGCGCTGCTCGCGCGGGCGGTGGCGGAGCGCTGGCTGGTGGTGTTCGGGCATGACCGGCAAATTCCGAGTGGCTATCTGGGGTTGGGGCCCAAGGGAGAGGTCTCGGTGGTGGAGCCGGTGGCGCTCGCGTAGGCGGGCGGGTGGGATCTGTCTTGACACCCAAGGGGGGTTCGGGAAGATCCTGGTCCCATGCGCAGGACCTGGCGAGGATGGAGCCCTTTATTACTCGCGACCCCCTTCCTTTTATGCTTCGTGGGCGGTTGCGTGGGTCAGAACCCGGAGGGGGGGGCGAGCGGCGGCGGCGAGAACGCGGCCATCAGCCGGTTCCTCGGGGTATGGGAGTTCGCCTCCGGGCGCATCACCGAGCGCTGTAACGACGAGCGCTCGGCCTCCGACGACCTCGCGGGCACGTTCCTGGCCGTGGATCCGGGGAAGGGCTCCGTGGTGGTGATGCGGGAGGCCGGCAACTGCAACGTCGAGTTCCGGGTGGACGGCGACCGGGCCACGGTGCTGCCCGATCAGAAGTGCCCCCTGAGCGGCGGCAGCGCGACCGACGGCACCTATCACGGCGACATCACCTTCCACAGCGGCTCGATGGTGCTCCTGGACGGCGGGTTGACCATGGCGCACACCTACGAGCTCTACGTGAAGTGGCAATCGGGCGCGAACCTCCGCTGCTTTGGCGAGAAGCTCGGCGCGCTCCAGCGCTCGAGTAACTGATCCCTCTTCTGCCTCCGAATCCCGACCTATCTTCTTCGGCACCTTCATCCTCTCCAGGGGCGCAGTGCGCGCCCCACAAGGCGGTTCCATGCGAGTACACGGTCTCGGTGTGGGTCTGGCCCTGCTGCTATCGGGCTGCGGCGCGTTCTCCGGCAATGGCTCCGGAGCAACCAACTCGTACATCGGTTCGTGGCTGTACTTCAGCGGTACCGAGTCGCAGACGTGCGACGACGGCACCGCGCCCACGATGCCGCTTCAAGGCAACGCACTGACCATCACCCAGGGCGCGTCGAGCTCGGAGCTGGTGGTGCAGGAGGGGCCCTGTCAGGTGACCTTCGTCATCGGGTCCTCGGGGGCCACGCTGACTCACGAGCAGGAGTGCACCTTCTCGGGCACAGGCTCGAACTCGGGTGGAACGTTTACGTACACGGCAAACATCAGCTTCACCCAGAGCTCGCTCGTCTATAACAACGACAGCGATCTGCGCATCGCGCAGGCCGACCGCCGGATCCTGCAGTATCCCGGCAAGCGGCTCGATTGCGAGGTGAACACGAACGGGTCGCTGCAGAAGCTCAACGGGCGGGAGTGACGGACGTTCGGGCGCGGTACTGCTCGTAGAGGCGCGCGAGGAGCGGGGGGAGGAGCGCGGGGTCGCGGGCGGGCGGGAGCAGCGGGGCGAGGTCGAGCGAGTTGAAGGTGTCGATGAAGAGGACGTTCTGGCCGGTGAGGCGTCCGGCGCGGGCGTCTTCGAGGAGCGCTGCCAAGGTCTTGCCGGTGTAGGTGGTCTCGAGGGTGAGGCCGGCCTGGGCGGCCTGGGCTACGGCGTCTTCGGCGGCGGGCGTGGGGTGGGCGTAGCCGGGGCCGAAGAAGCGGTGGTCCACGTATAGTTCGGGGCGCGTCCCGGGCAGGGTGGCGAGACCGGCGCGCCGCAGGAGCCGGGCGCCCCCCGCGGCCCACCAGCGCACGAGCGTCCGGTTGGCGACGATGCGATCGACGACGCGCACGGCGATGAGGCGACCGGCCCAGCCGGCGAGGGCCAGGCCGAGCCACAGGCCGGCGGCGGTGCTGCCCGAGCCGAGGGGGACGTAGATGGTGTCGAAGGGCGGGGCCTCGCCGGCGCGGATCTGGGCGGCGAGCTCGAGGCCGGCCGAGACGTAGCCGAGCACGCCGAGGGGCGAGGAGCCGCCGGCCGGGATCCAGTAGACGCCGCGGCGCAGGCGGCCGCGCGCGACCGCGAGGCCGGCGCCGAGGTAGGAGCGGGTCGGGATGAGGCGGGCGCCGGCGTGGGCCTCGGCGAGCAGCTGGTCGAAGACGCGGGCGCTGAGGGGCTGCGGGAAGAGCACCGCGTCCACGTCGAAGCCGGCGCGGCGGCCGTAGACGGTGGTGGCGAGGACGTGGTTGGAGCCATAGGCGCCGATGGTGAGCAGGCGGCGGGCGCCGCGGCGGGCGGCGTCGGACAGGAGGAACTCGAGCTTGCGCACCTTGTTGCCGCCATAGGGGCCGCCGCAGAGGTCGTCGCGTTTGACCCACAGTGTGCCGCCGCCCGGGGCGAAGGGACCGAGGAGGTGCCCGAAGCGGTGATCGATGCGCTGGAGGGGCGTAGGGAAGTGGCCGAGCGGCTGCCAGGGGATCCGGTCGGCGAGCGCGGGGAAGGTGGAGAGCAGCGCGGCGGGACCCGGGTCCGAGGACACGCCCGGTGCTATCACGGGGCCCCGGGGCTGTCGACGCGAAAGCAGCGGTCCCCGCTCGTTCCCCCGCAGCCGGAACACCATCGTTGGATGCCGTCGCTGGCGGGCCGCAGCAGGCGGACAACTGGGTGTCTCGGCTCAGGGATGGTAGCCGAGCTCTTCCAGGAGGGGACCCGAGAGCTCGACGAAGCGCCGGCTCTGGGCGGTGGAGAGGTCTTCTCGCCAGGCGTCCGGGAGGCCCTTACGGAAGAAAGAGGAGGCGTCCTCCTGGCCGGGCTTGCGGCCCCGGCTGAGCTTTTCGAAGGAGGCCGCCTCCACGCAGGCGCGCACGGTGTCCGGGTCCGACGCCGCCCCGAGAACGTCGAGGACCCGCTGGGCCCAGAGCTCCGGGGACGCCACGAGGTCCTCGTAGCGCAGCTCGAAGTAGCGGTCTCCGAGCCGCCGCCCGGCCTCACGGCCCCGCCGCACCCGATCGGACCACTCCTTGGCGGTGATGGCCAGGAAGTCGTCGAAGCTGTGGGTGGCGAGGTTCGGGTCCCGGGTCCGCACGTTGTGGTGCCAGGCGGAGATGAAGACCGCGCGCCCGTCCCGGATGATGTGGATGAAGCGGGCCTCGGGGAAGAGCTGGTCGAGGACCTTGAAGTGCAGGGCGTGCTCGGGGTCCTTCTCCCCGAGGAAGCGCAGGTCCGGCTTGGCGGGATCGGCGATGGCCTCGAGGCGCAGCTCGATGAAGTACCGCATGAGCTTCATCACGTCCGCCCAGGCCATCGCCGGAAAATCATTGCTGTCGGTGACGACCGTCCGACGCTTGGCTAGAAGGTCGTTGTAGCTGCGGCTGGCCTCGACCATGCGCAGGCCGAAGTGATGCACGCAGGCCTCGCCACGACAACTGATCTCGGGATGGGCATCGAGCAGCTTGCCGAGCCAGGTGGTGCCTGACTTCGGGGCGCCGGTGAGGAAGAAGGGCGAGTGACGCATGGGCCAGGCTCCGCACATGTGGCCGCGCATCTCCAGCGCGCCAGGAGGTGCTCTATCGATCGAAGCGATCCGGCGCTCTGTGCCCACCACGAGTCAGGAGAGGCCGGGCTGTAGGGGGGAGGAGATGTCCATACGTCGGTGGGTGCCCCTACATGGGTCGAGGATAGGGAAAAGAACCTGCAATCGCAAGCTGACTAGGTGAGGTAGCGCCGCTCGTGCGCGAGGCGTCTCGTCGTGAGCGAGTCGCGCCGCCTGCGTGTGCGTGAGCGCTGATCTAGTTGGCGTCGTTGAGGAGGATGGACACGCCCGCGGTAGTGGCGGCGGCGAGGTCGAGCTTGCCGTCGGCGTTGAAATCGCCCGGGAGGACGAAGCGGGGGGCGTCGCCGGCGATGTAGGTGACCGGTGAGGCGGGGAAGGCGCCGGTCCCGACGCCCTGCAAGAGGCGCACGTCGTTTCGGTAGCTGGAGACGGCCACGTCGGTGAGGCCGTCGCCGTTGAAGTCGCCGGCGGTGACGGACGAGCCGCCGGGGTTGGGGACGGCGGCCTGGAACGTGCCGTCCCCGGTGCCGAGGAGCACGCTCATGGTGTCGATGAAGGAGTTGGCGGCGGCGAGATCGATCCGGCCGTCGCCATTGAAGTCGCTGGCGATGACGGACGAGGAGGACGAGTCGATGGGATACTGGGCGGCCTCTTCGAAGGCGCCGGTGCCGTCGCCGAGGAGCACGCTCACCTTGCTGAGGTAGGCGTGCGCCACGGCGAGGTCGAGCGTGCCGTCGCCGTTGAAGTCTCCCGCGGCAATGGACGAGGGGGAGGCTCCGACCGGATGACGGAGGGCGCCACGGAACGTGCCGGTGCCGGTGCCGAGGAGCAGGCTCACGGTGTCGCTGCCCTGATCGGCGGTGGCGAGGTCGAGCTTGCCGTCGTTGTTGAAGTCGCCCGCCAGGACGGCCGAGGGGAGGAGGCCGGCGGCATAGTCGGCGGGGTCCTGCAGGACGCCTGTGCCGGTGCCGAGCAGCACCCTCACGTTCTGGCCGCTCTTGGCGGTGGCGATGGCGAGGTCGGGTTTGCCGTCGCCGTTGAAGTCGCCCGTGGCGACGGCGCGGGGGGAGGCGCCGGCAGGATAGTGGACGGCGTCCTGGAAGGCGCCGGCGCCGGTGCCGAGGAGCAGGCTCACGGTGTCGCTGCCCGCGTTGGCGATGACGAGGTCGGTCTTGCCGTCGCCATTGAGGTCGTCCGCGATCCCGGCGTAGGGATCGGAGCCCGCAGGGCAAGGGACGGCGAGCTGGAAGGAGCCTTGGCCGATGCCGAGGAGGACGCTCACGTTGTCGCCGAGGTAGTTGGCGACGGCGAGGTCGGTCTTGCCGTCGCCGTTGAAGTCGCCGCCGGTCACGAACCAGGGCATGGCGCCGGCGGGGAGGTGGGCGGCGGTCTGGAAGGACCCTGCGCCGGTGCCGAGGAGGACGCTGACGTCGTTGTTGTTGGAGTTGGCGACGGCGAGGTCGGTCTGGCCATCGCCGTTGAAGTCGCCGGTCGTGAGGGACGCGGGGAGGGAGCCGGCGGGGTGGACGCCGGCGTTCTGGAACCGTCCGGCGCCTGCGCCGAGGAGCAGGCTCACGTTGTCGCTGAGGTAGTTGGCGACGGCGAGGTCGGTGCGGCCGTCGCCGTTGAAATCGCCCGCGGTGATGGCGCGAGGGGAGGCGCCGACGGTGTAGTAGGCGGCGTCCTGGAAGGACCCGGTGCCCGTGCCGAGGAGGATGCTCACGTCGTTGCTGCTCGAATTGGCGACGGCGAGGTCGATCTGGCCATCGCCGTCGAAGTCGCCCGTGGCGATCGCGTAGGGCGCCAGACCGACGGGGACGCGGACGGGATCCTGGAAGTCGCCCTGGCCGAGGCCGAGGAGGAGGCTCACGGTGTCGCTGCTGGAGTTGGCGACGACGAGGTCGAGGTGGCCATCGTCGTTGAAGTCGGCGGCCCGCACCGCGTAAGGCGAGGGGCCGGCGGCATGGTGGGTGGCGGTCTGGAAGGCGCCGGTGCCCGTGCCGAGGAGGAGGCTCACGCTGTCACTGCCCGCGTTGGCGACGGCGAGGTCGGTCTTGCCGTCGCCGTTGAAGTCGGCGGCGGTGATGGCGCGGGGGGCGGTGCCCGTGGTGTGGCGGGTGGCGCCCCCGAAGCGCCCGGCGCCGGTGCCGAGGAGCAGGCTCACGTCGCCGCTGTCCTCGTTGGCGATGGCGAGGTCGCTCACGCCGTCGCCGTTGAAGTCGGCCGCGGTGACGGCGGAGGGGTAGGCGCCGCTCGCGTAGTTGCGGGGGGTGTTGAAGCTCGCCGCCCGGGTCGGGGTGAGGTAGTCGAAGAGCATGCCGCCGGCCGTCTGCCCGTCCGGGGCCCGCAGCGTGACCATGACCGGGCCCGCGGCTTCGGCCTGTGCCGGGAGCACGGCGGTGAGGCGGTGCGGGGAGACGAACCGGACGTCGGTGGCCGGGACGCCGTTCACCAGGACCTCGAGCCCGTCGCCGGCGCGGAAGTTCGCGCCGCTGAGCGTGAGGGTGAGGCCGCCGCTCCGGGTGCCGTAGGGCGGGGTGACGGAGAAGAGCTGGGGCGAGGGGGGACGGCAGGTCCCCTGGAAGCAGTTCACCGTGGCGCAGTCCGCGCTCGACACGCAGAGCCGGTCCTCGGCGCAGGCCCCGCAGCCGGCCCCGCCGCAGTCGACGTCGCTCTCGGTGCCGTTCTTGATGCCATCGGCGCAGCTCGGCGCCGTGGGGCGAGCCGTGGGCGCGCAGCCCCCTCCGGAGATCGCCAGCCCGACGAGCAGCAGTCGACCGAACCGGCCGACAAAGCGCAGCGAGACCATCGTACGTCCCTCCTCAAAAGTGTTCGCTGGGTCACTGTCGTCGATACTTCGAAGCGGGGCAAAAATTTGGATTCCAGAGGGGGCGGCCGAACCGGAGTTTCCGTCGCAGAAGATCCATCGCGAACGTCGGGTCCGAGATTTATGGGGTGAGCGTGACCAGGCCGGCCTTGCCGTCCAGGGTCAGGATGTGACCTTCCAAGAGGTCCATGCCGATGAGGCCATCCACTCCCAGGCTGCGCGGCATGTCGTGGCACATGAGGAGGCAGGGCGCGAGCACGAGGCCCATGGTCTCGAGCCGCATCACGGGAAGTTCATAGCCCACCTGCACGCCCCCCACGCCTACGAGGCGGCTGACCTTGCGCCCCATCCGTGGGGAATAGCCGAGTTCGTCGACTACGGCAGGATCCACCGCGCTGACCTGGCTGCCGGTATCGAGCACGAACATGGATCGTCGGACACCGAGCGGGCCGGTGAGGAACGCCAGCACAAAAACAGTGCGTGCCTTCAGATCAAACGGCGCTGTCCACATGCTCGAGCTGCCAGAGGGTGAGGCTCCCGAGGAGCGGACCGGTCCAGAACACAGCGGTATCCCGCAGACTCTTGACGGTGGGACTCAGAGCCCGTCGATCCGGGCTGTGCGCATACACCACCCCACCGAGAATCTGTGTCTTGCAATCATCGACATCGACCAGCACGACCCAGCGATCGGGATAGCGCTGTTTGATCTCAGATGTGGTGAGTCGCACTCGCTCCTCCGGCGGCACCAGGGTGACATGACCGAGCGGTTCGTTCGCCATAGCGGAACGCTAAACCACCCCACCAGGAGGGAGCAACTTTTCTCCCTGTGCCTCCCCGATGCACCCCGTTCCTCGCGGCTCCCTCGGAGCCACCATTGACACCCTCCTCTCCCCGGCCGTACTAATTCCGCCCATGTTCGACCTCCTCTCCGACCTCGGGCGGCGCGCCGCCGATGCGCTGCGGCAAGCCCTCGGCCCCGACACCCCTCAAGGCGCGATCCCCGGCGAGCTCCCCGTCGTCGTGGCCGGCCGTCCGGAGTTCGGTGACTATCAGATCTCCGCCTGCCTGCAGCTCGGCAAGAGCCTCAAGCGTCAGCCGCGTCAGCTGGCCGAGACCGTGGCCGCGGCGCTCACCGGCCATGCGGCGCTCGTCAAGGTCGAGGTGGCCGGCGCGGGCTTCGTCAATCTCCATCTCGCCGACGGCTACCTCGCCGAGCGGGTGGCCGAGCGCATGGAGGATGCGCGTCTCGGTCTGCGCCCGGTCGGCCAGCGGGCCCGCGTGGTGATCGACTACTCCGCGCCCAACGTGGCCAAGCCCATGCACATCGGCCACATCCGCTCGACCATCGTGGGCGACGCCATCGCCCGCACGCTGCGCGCGCTCGACTACGACGTCATCGCCGACAACCACCTCGGCGACTGGGGCACGCAGTTCGGCAAGCTCATCGTGGCCTATCGCCGCTGGTTGGATCCGGCGGCCTATGCCCAGGACCCGGTGGCCGAGCTCCTGCGCCTCTATACGCGCTTTGTCGCCGAGGAGAAGACAGAGCGTGCGGCGCTCGGTGGCACGGCGCCAGGGGCCCAGGCGGGCACAGGGGGACAGGGCGCGCAGACCGCGTCTGGGCCCGAGGGTGCGGAGGCGACGGAGGACGAGGGCGGGGACGAGGCCGAGGGCGAGGGGCAGGTGCCGCCGATCCTCTTGGAGGCGCGCCGCGAGCTCGTGAAGCTCCAGGCCGGCGACCCGGAGAACCGGTCGCTCTGGCGCAAGTTCATCGACGACTCGCGCCACGCCTTCGAGAGCATCTACGACCGCCTCGGCGTGAAGTTCGACTACTGGCTCGGCGAGTCGGCCTACAACGAGCTCTTGCCCACGGTGATCCGCGAGCTCGAGCGGCGCGGCATCGTGCAGGACAGCCGCGGCGCCAAGGTGGTGTTCTTCCCCGAGTCCGAGAAGCTGCCGCCGTTCATCGTCCAGAAGTCCGACGGCGGGTTCAACTACGCCACGACCGACATCGCCACGATGGCGCTCCGCGTGGGGCTGTTCGGCGCCAGCCGGATCATCATCGTCACGGACGAGCGCCAGCAGCTCCACTTTCGCCAGCTGTTCGCCGTCGCGCGCCGGCTCGGCGTCGAGGTCCCGCTCGAGCACGCCTGGTTCGGTCTCATGCGCCTGCCCGAGGGCACGATCCAGACGCGCGCCGGCAACGTCATCCACCTCTCGGATCTCCTCGACGAGGCGGAGCGGCGCGCCTACGTGGTGGCGGGCGAGCACAACCCCGAGCTCGACGAGGCGGAGCGCCGCGAGGTGGCGCGCGTGGTGGGGCTCGGGGCGGTCAAGTACAACGACCTCTCCAAGGATCGCCAGACGCTGGTCACCTTCACCTGGGACAAGGCGCTGTCCCTGCAGGGCAACACCGCGCCGTATCTGCAGTACGCCTACGCCCGCATCCGTTCGATCATCCGCAAGGGCGGCGAGGCGCCGCGGCGCGCCGAGGTGGTGCTCGGGACGCCGGTGGAGCGCGCGCTCGCCAAGCGGATCCTCGGGTACCCGGAGGTGGTGGAGCAGGCCGGGCGGACGGCGCGCCCGCACTTCCTCTGCGATTACCTCTATGAGCTGGCCACCGCGTTCTCGGGCTTTTACGCGGACCATCCGGTGCTCAAGGCCGAGCCGGCGGTGCGGGCCTCGCGCCTCGTGCTGACCGAGCTGGTGGCGCGCATCCTCCAGCACGGCCTCGGGCTCCTCGGTATCGAGGTGCTGGAGCGGATGTAGCGCGGGCGGCTGGGGTCAGGTGGCCGCGGTGGCCGGGACGGCGTCGAGGACGCGCAGGACGTTGCCGCCGAGGAGGCGATGGACGGTCTCGATGCCGAGGCCGCGGCGGAGCAGGGCCTCGGTGAGCTGGGGCAGCTGGGCCGCGTCCTCGAGGCCCCGGCAGGGGCGGACAAAGCCGTCCCAGTCCGAGCCGAGGGCCACGGCGCCCGCGCCGGCCACCTGGATGACGTGGAGCAGGTGATCGACCACGGCCTCGAGGTCGCCGCCCACGAATTTGGGGGCGAAGATGATGCCCACCACGCCGCCCGAGTCGGCCACGGCCCGGATCTGCTCGTCGTCGATGTTGCGCCAGTGCTCGCGCACGCCGGCCACGCCGGTGTGGGAGACGATGACGGGGTGGGGCGAGCGGCGCACGGCCTCGAAGAAGCCGGGGCGGTTGATGTGCGCGAGGTCGATGATGACGCCGAGGCGTGCGCAGGCGTCCACGACCTCGCATCCGAAGGAGGTCAGGCCCTGGCTGTGATCGCGGCCGAGGCCCATGGCGGGGTAGCCGAGGTCGTTCTTGCTGAAGTGGAGCAGGCCGAGGTAGCGCACGCCCCTTCGGGCGAAGGCCTCGAGGTTCTCGATCTTGCCTTCGAGCGCCTGGCCGCCCTCGATGCCGCGCAGTCCGGCGCATAAGCCGTCTTGCCGGGCGCGCCGGACCTCGTCGCCGCTCTGGACCAGGCGGAGCTCGTCCGGATGCTCCTGGGCTGCGGCCTCGAGGGCATCGAGCTGGCGGTGGATGTCGGCGGCGCAGCCCTTCTGCGGTACGGGGAAGGTCCACATGCCAAACCACTCGGCGCAGAGTCCTCCCTCGCGCATGCGCGGCAGATCGACGTGGCCGCCGAAGTTGGACAGGGGCCAGCGCGGGGTGTGACGGGTGGCCACGTCGTAGCCGCGCGACATGAGCTTGGGGGTGTCGGCGTGGAGGTCGATGGTGGTGGCTGCGTGATGGACGGCGAGTGCTTCCTGGGACACCGGCATGGCCGCACTGTACGACAAACGGTGCGGCGCGGGGGCGGCCAGGACCCCGCCTGGCACGCGGGAGCGTTTGGCTCTCGGGCGGGAGGGTTTATGCCGGGTACTGCAGCTGGCCGCGGGCGCGCAGTTCTCCGGGCAGGAGGGCATCGTGGAGGAAGGCGTGCACCGGTGTCGCCACGCCTGCGGCGGCGCCGTGTCGCACGACCACGCCGATGAGCGCCTCGAGCTCCGAGGGTCGGCCGGCCGCGAGGTCGCGCTGTAACGAGGCGGTGCCGGCCGGCGGCAGGGTGTCGATGTACGCGAGCGCGCGGGTCACGGCGTCGTTGGTCACGCGGATGCCGCGCGTCCGGCCCACGGCGTGGATCTCGTGCATGGCGCGTTCGATGAGGCCGCGCGTGCCCGGAAGGGCGCGGATGACGCCGATGGGCGCCCGGGCCACCGCGCCGACCCCGCCAAAGGGCGCGATGAACAGGAGTTTCTCCCACAGCGTGGCGACGATGTCCGCGGGCGTCTCGACGCTCACCCCGGCCCGCTCGAGCGCCTCTTGCAGGCGCACGAGGCGCTCGCTCCGCCGGCCGTCGAATTCGCCGAGCGCGACCAGGGGCGTGGCGCCGACGTGGCGGATCAGCCCCGGCTCGGCGACGAAGCTGATGATGCGGCACATCCCGCCGAGGACGCGCTCGGGGCCGTGGACCTGTCCGAGCTGGTCGGCGGCCTCGACGCCGTTCTCGAGCGGGAGCACGGCGGTCTCGGGGCCGAGGAGCGGCCCGAGCGTGGGGGCCACCTCGGGCACCTGCCACGCCTTGACCGATACGATGACGTAGTCGACCGGGCCGATCTCGGCGGGCTGGTCGGTGGCCGTCACCCGGTCGAGGGCGAAGTCTCCGGCGATGCTGGCGACCCGCAGGCCCTGGGTGCGGAGCGCGGCGAGGTGGGCCCCGCGGGCGACGAAGGCGACTTCGACACCGGCCTGGGCCAGCCGGCCGCCAAAGTAGCCGCCCACGGCGCCGGCGCCGATCACGGCGATGCGTAAGCTCATGGTCTCCTCCGGGGTGGGGTCAGGGCACGGGGGACGGCGGGACGCATGGAGGGCTCCCCGGGATCAGCGAGCCCGCAGGCTGAGTTGTCGCAGCCGCTCGACCGTGTTGGTCATGCCGCTCGTCATCCCCCGCCGCAGCGACCACTTGGGCACCCACGCGTGGGGATCCATGCGGATCTGATAGCTCACGTCGCAGCCCTTGCCCTCGCGCGGCGAGATCCGCCAGACCGCGTGCATGTACCGGTAGTACTGCCCGTCATAGGCCTCGCGCTCGACCATGAGGGTCTTGCCATCGGGGGCCACGTGGCGGAGCACGGTCTCGGTCCATTGCACGACGCCGATGGGCCAGGGGTTCCGCATGGTCACCTCGACGAGGAGCGCCTGGCCGCGGGTGCCCGTGACCCGCACCCTCTCCGCGGGCAGGAGCTCGCGGAACGCGTCGGGGTCGCCGGCCACGGCCGCCACCTGCTCGGCGGGCGCGTCGATGACGGTCATGGCCTCGATCACGACGCCTTGAGGGGAAGGGACGACGCGGGTGGTGATGGGCGGATCGTCCGCACGGACGTCCACGTGGCCGACGAGCAGGAAGCCTCCTACCACGCAGCCGAGCAGGCCGGCATGGCGAGCGCGACGGCGAGGACCCCTGTCGGGGGGCCCTGATTCCACGAGGCCCGCGGTCGCGTCTCTCATAGGGAGAGACGACACGGAAGGCCAGGACCGCGTTGCCTGGTCCGCCGGGGCCGCTGTCTCCGTCATGAAGGTGGGCATGCCTCTCCTGGGTCGGGGCCGTGGGATCACGCGGGTGGTTGGCGCTTATAGAACCTGCGGGCCGATTGACGCGCGCGGTCAAAGCGTTTGACCACGCGCTCCCCGATGATCATCCGCACGAAGGCCTCATCCTCCTCGTAGCGCCGCAGGTATCCGTCGCGCATGTCGTCGAGGAGGGCGGTGGTCATGGTGGTGAGGGCGGCGGCGCGGGTGGCGTTGGCGAGCGACCCTTTTGCATCGGGAGGCGGCGCGAGGAAGTCGTCGCTGGTCAGCGTGCGGCGAAAGATCTCGGTGGCGTTTCGGGCAAAGCGCAGATCCCCGCCGAGCCGCTCGGCGCAGGCGGCCAGGGTGAAGACGAGCCGTTCCCGCGGGGTCACGGGGCGGTCGTACTCGATCCGCGGCAGACCGAAGTGGAACTCGGCGAGCCCGGTCAGGCGCAGCGTGGCCTCGAAGGTCGCCAGGTCCGAGTCGTTGGCCAGCCCGGCGCCTACCAGGTCGCAGAGCACGCCCAGGGCGGTCAGGAGTTCGCGCAGGCGGGCCAGGTTCTCGGACTGGGTCTTGAGGTAGAGATCGAGCCGGTCGCCGAGCGCCGTGCCGAGCAGTTGGCCGGCGTACCAGCCGGCGAAGTCGGGGTCGAACTCGGCGGCGATCTCGGCGCGGAAGGAGCGCAGCCGCTCGTCGCGCTCGGTCCATTCGTCGAGATCTACGGTGGTGGGATAGGTCCCCTGGTACGTGAACCGCTCGCCCATGCGGTCATAGTTTGAGGTGAGAGTGCCGCTCGGTCGAGGGCTCGTCTAGCAACCACGCGTGAGGGCTGGGAAGAAGGAGAGGAGGGGAAGGAATCAGCTGCAGCCGGAGGTGGCGCCGCAGTTGATGCAGCGGTGGCAGGCGCCGGAGCGCACCATCATGGAGCCGCACTCGTGGCAGGTGGGCGCATCCGTCTCCACGGCAAAGGAGCTGACCGAGACCGGCTTGGCCGGGGGCGCCGCGCGCACAGGATCGGGACGGGGCGCGGTCGCGCTCGGTGCCGGCGTCGGCGGCTCGGGCGGGATGACCAGGGACAGCTGCGCCGGCTCGGTGGCGTTGTGCTCGGGCAGGAACTTCTTCTGCAGCCAGCGGAACATGTAGTCCATGATCGACGACGCCCGCGGGATCTCGGGGTTGCCGGTGAAGCCGGCGGGGTCGAAGCGCGTCCGGGTGAGCTTGTCGACCAGGGTGTCGAGGGGGACACCGTGCTGGAGCGCGAGCGACGTGACGGTCGCGAAGCTGTCCATCAGGCCGGCGACGGTCGAGCCTTCCTTGGCCATGCGGATGAAGATCTCGCCCGGGGAGCCGTCCTCGTACTTGCCGACGGTGATGTAGCCATCGTGGCCGGCGATGGAGAACTTGTGGGTGATGGACTCACGCTCGTCGGGCAGCTTGCGCCGGATGGCCAGGGGGGCGCCGGTCGGCTTGACGGTGGCCGCCATCTGGCGGAGGAGCTCCTCGGGCGGGAGGTTCGTGGGCATCTGGTAGCCCTTGCCCGAGGTGTCTTCCTTCTTGGCGGTGGACAGGGGCTGGGAGCGCTTGCAGCCGTCGCGATAGATGGCGATGGCCTTGAGCCCGAGCCGCCAGGCCTCCATGTAGGACTCTTCGATGTCCTCGACTGTGGCGTCGTGCGGCAGGTTGACGGTCTTGGAGATGGCGCCGGAGAGGAAGGGCTGGCAGGCGGCCATCATCTTGATGTGGCCGAGCCAGTGGATGGAGCGGGCGCCGTTGCGCGGCCGGAAGGCGCAGTCGAAGACGGGCAGGTGCTCCTCTTTGAGCCCGGGAGCCCCTTCGATGGTCTCCTTGTGGTCGATCCACTCGAGGATGGCGCCGATGTCGGCTGTGCCGTAGTTCAGGCGGGCGAGCGCCTCGCCGACGGTGTTGTTGACGATCTTGAGCATGCCGCCGCCGACCAGGCGCTTGTACTTGACGAGCGCGATGTCGGGCTCGATGCCGGTGGTGTCGCAGTCCATCATGAAGCCGATGGTGCCGGTGGGGGCGAGCACGGTGACCTGGCCATTGCGGAACCCGTGCTCGGCACCGATGGCGAGGGCCTCGTCCCAGGACTCGCGGGCGGCGGTCATGAGATCGTAGGGCACGAGGGCGGAGTCGATGCGGTCGACGTGCTGGCGATGCTTGCGGATGACACCCATGAAGGGCAGCTGGTTCTGGGCGTAGCCCTCGAAGGGGCCGGTGACCTCGCGGGCGATGCGGGCCGACATGGCGTAGGCCTGGCCGCACATGAGGGCGGTGATGGCGCCGGCCACGGCGCGGCCGGGCTCGGAGTTGTAGGGGAGGCCGCGCGACATGAGGAGGGCGCCGAGGTTGGCGTAGCCCAGGCCGAGAGGCCGGTAGGCGAAGCTGTTGGCCTCGATCCTCTCGGTCGGGTAGCTGGCGTTGTCGACCAGGATCTCCTGCGCGAGGATGGTGATCTCGACGGCCCTCTTGAAGTCGTCGACCTTGAAGTCGCCGCGCTCGTCCTGGAACTTGCGCAGGTTGAGCGACGCCAGGTTGCACGCCGAGTCGTCGAGGAACATGTACTCGGAGCACGGGTTCGAGGCGTTGATGCGCGCGGTGTTCGAGCAGGGGTGCCAGTCGTTGATGGTGGTGTCGAACTGCAGGCCGGGATCGCCGCAGTGCCAGGCGGCTTCGGCGATCATGCGCCAGAGCTCGCGGGCGCGGTAGGTGTCGACGACCTGGGCGTTGATGATGGCGCGCGTCTGCCAGGGACGGTCGCGCAGCACGGCCTCCATGAAGGCGTCGGTGACGCGGACCGAGTTGTTCGAGTTCTGGAAGAAGACGGAGCCGTAGGCCTCGCCGGTGAAGGAGCCGTCGTAGCCGGCGTCGATGAGGGCGTGGGCCTTCCTCTCCTCTTCGGCCTTGCACTTGATGAACTCGACGATGTCCGGATGGTCGGCGTTGAGGATGACCATTTTGGCAGCGCGGCGGGTCTTGCCGCCGGATTTGATGACGCCCGCGAAGGCGTCGAAGCCCTTCATGAAGCTGACCGGGCCGGAGGCGAGGCCGCCGCCGTTGAGCTGCTCCTTGGAGGAGCGCAAGGGTGAGAGGTTGGTGCCGGTGCCGGAGCCGTACTTGAAGAGCATGCCCTCGGTCTTGGCCAGGGTGAGGATGGACTCCATCGTGTCTTCGACGGAGTTGATGAAGCAGGCCGAGCACTGGGGGTGCTCTTCGACGCCGACGTTGAACCACACCGGCGAGTTGAAGGACATCTTCTGCTGGACGAGGAGGTGCTTGAGCTCAGCATGGAAGATGGCGGCGTCCTCGTCACTCGCGAAGTAGCCCTGCTCCTTGCCCCACAGGGTGATGGTATCGACGACGCGCGAGATGAGCTGGCGGACCGACCGCTCGCGGGCGGGGGAGCCGAGCTGGCCGCGGAAGTACTTCTGCACGACCACGTTGGTGGCCATCTGCGACCAGGCGCGGGGCACCTCGACGTCGCGCTGCTCGAAGTAGATCTGGCCGGTCTCGCCCGTGATGGCGGCCGTCCGCAGCTCCCACTCGACTTCATCGAAGGGATCGATGCCGGGACGCGTGAAGTGGCGTTGGATGGTCATCCCAGCGGCGTGCACCGGCTTGGCTCGGCCGGGACGGCGTTTGGGTTGGCTGGCTGTCTTCATGGTCCGTGCGTCCGCCTTGTCAATCATACGACACCCTCCCACTAGCTAGTGGTTCTAACCGCTTACGGCGCGCGCCGCAGGCGGCGCGTACCGTTTCGCGACTCCCCGGTCATTCGCACATCTCGGTGTGCGATGCGCAGTGAATACGCTGTGCATAGCAGGGGACAACCTCGCCTCTGCTGCGAACAAACTGTGAAAACTCGCTATTTTTGCCGTCGCTCCCTGGGTGCTGCTGGGTACTGTGAATGCGCTGGTCTGACCGCTTCCGTGTACGGAGGCTGAACACTTTACCGTAGTGTCATTGCCATACGTCAACGGTCAAATTCCTAAGCGCAGGGGATGATTGGGAAGAAAGGGTGCATGCGGAAGAGACCCGTGCCCGCTCTTACGAAATAGATCCCCAGACACGCGGATCTGCCTGGGCCGGAGCACGACAACCAGGGTGTTTCGGCTGGAGGATACCGGGATGGCGAGGGGCGCGTAGGGGCGACGCCATGTCGCTTGACAAGCGGTCAGGCGGCTCGCTAGGGTCAGCCAACGCGTGCGGGTGACGGGAAGCCGGTGAGGCCGCGGAGTTCTACTGGAAATCCAGTGGGTTCCGAGGCGAGGCCGGCGCCGCCCCCGCGACTGTGACGGCGATCAACCTGCGATAGTAGGTGAAAAACCACCCACTGGTGGCCTCCTCGCATCTGGGAGGGCGCTGGGAAGGGCTATCGTAGCGCCGAAGCCAGGAGACCGGCCCGCACGCATGGTCGCGCCCTTCGGGTGGAGGGGCCAAGGCCCGTGCGCATCCGCTGCGCCGTTCCTTGCCATTCTACCTGCCGGGCGCCTTTCGGCGGCAAGAGATGAGCGAGCGGAAGGTCCTCCTGGTCCTGGCGATGATGGGATGTCTGCCTCTGGCAGTGCATCCGGCCCATGCCCAGGTGCATCTGGGGACCATCACGGTGGGGGCGGAGCGGGCGGGGAGCGCGGCACCGGCCGCGCCGGCGCAGGATGATGCGCCGTTCGTGACGGTTATCGACGCGACCGAGCCGGGGGCCCGCGTGACCTCGGTGGCGGAGCTGGTGGAGGGGCAGGCCGGGGTGCGGGTGCGCTCGCGCGGGGGACTCGGGGCGTTCACGTCGCTTTCGATTCGGGGCGCGGACAGTGGGCAGGTGGCGGTGTACCTGGATGGCGTGCCGCTCAACCGGGCGCTCGGGTCGGCGGTGGACCTGGCGCAGCTGCCGGTGGAGGGGCTCGAGCGGGTGGAGATCTATCGCGGGGTGCCGCCGATCGAGCTCGGGGCGGATGCCATCGGCGGGGCCATCCACCTGATCTCCCGGCGGGGGGCGCGTAGGCGGGGGGCGTACTGGCGTGCGGCCGTGGGCGGCGGATCGTTCGGGGCCCGCTCGGCGAGCCTGGGCTACAGCCGGACGGAGGCGGGGGTGACCGTGGATCTGAGCGCGGCCTATCACGGGGCGCGCGGTGATTTCCGGTACTACGACAACCAGGGCACGCTGCTCGACCAGAGCGATGACTTCTTCAGCCGCCGCCGCAACGCGGGGTTCGACCAGGTGGCGGTCGATGCGACGGTGCAGGGCACGGGCCGGTGGCGCTGGAACCTCGGGAGTCACGGGTTCTTCAAGCGGCAGGGGGTGCCGGGGCCGGGGACCGCGGGGGCGGAGTCCCGCACCGCGAGGCTCGACACCGGGCGCCTGGTGCTCGAGGGCGGGGTCGCCCTGCCGCAGAACCGTCAGGCGATCGATGCGCGCGTCGACGCCCACGTCCTCGTGGAACGGGTGGAGTTCGACAACCTCGGCGAGGAGCGGGTGGGGACCTACAGCCCGTCGCGGACCGAGGGGCAGACGGTGGCGTTCGGGCTCGAACCGCGCATCGACGCGCCGATGGGCAGCCACCAGCTCCTGTCGGTCTATGCCGAGCTGCGGGTCGAGCGCTATCAGGCGAACGATCTCCTCGATCCACCGAATAAGCGCCCGGTGTCGCTGCGCACGCGCGTGGCCACGGCGGTCGTGGACGAGGTGCGGCTCTTCGACGATCGGTTGGCGTTCGCGCCGGCGCTGCGGTTCGACGGCATCGACAGCCAGCTGGCCGAAGGGGTCGGGGTGCGAGGGCCCCAGGCCGAGGGGGCCTCACGCAGGGAGGTGTTCCTGTCGCCGCGTCTGGGGGCGAGGTGGCGCGCCGTGGAGGGGCGCGGGGCGCTCGGAGGGCTGTGGATCAAAGGGAACGTGGGGCGGTTCGTCCGGCTGCCCTCGCTCATCGAGCTGTTCGGTGACAATGCGTTCATCTTGCCGCGCCCCGCGCTCCGGCCCGAGGTGGCGGCGGGCGGGGACGTGGGGCTCGGGCTGACGCTCGGGGCAAGGCGTGCCCAGCGGGGGCTCGGGGCCATGCTGGAAGCGGCGTTCTTTGGTCGCCGGGTCGCCGACACCATCGTGCTCCTGCCGTCGGGGCGGGCGCTGGCGGCGCGCAACCTCGGGCCGTCGTCGGTGCTCGGCGCGGAGCTGCGGGCCGAGGCGCACTGGGGGCGGGCGGTGATGGTCACCGTGGATTACACGTTCCTCGACACGCGCAACCGGACCGAGGAGCCGGGCGTGCAGGGGAAACAGCTGCCCGGGCGGGCGCGGCACGAGCTGTCGGCGCGCCTCAACCTCGCCCGCGGACCGGTGGCCGGGTTCTACGAGGTGACCTTCCTCGACCGGGTGTTTCGCGACCCGCAGAACTTCAACGCGATCCCGGCGCGCTGGCTGCACGCGGCCGGCATCACCCTCGGGCCTTTCGCGCGCTGGCCGCTCACGCTCGGGGTGGAGGTGCGCAACCTGCTCGACCTGCGCGTCGTCGACCTGCCGCTCGGCGGCAGCGCCAACGCGGGGCGGACGACGCCGTACCCGCTCGTGGACTTCTTTGATTACCCGCTGCCCGGGCGCGCGATCTACGCGACGCTCGCGCTGCGGCGGTGAGCGCTGGAAAGGAGCTGTTGATGCGAACGATCTACCTTGTGGGGCTCTTGCTCTTCGCTGCCTGCGACCGCTCCGAGCCGGGCGAGAACCCGGATGCGGGGGGGCTCACGGGCTTCGCGCTCGTGACCACCGCCAGCTTCACGAGCTCGCCGCCCTCGGGGGCGCTCGGCACGGTGCGCCTCGAGGATCGCCAGGTGACCCAGGCCATCGACACGACGCTCGACGCGGACAACGACGTGCGCTGCGCGGGCGGGCGCTGCTACGTGCTCGATCGCACCCACGGGACGGTGCGCATCTATGACCCCGGGGCCGCGTTTCGCAACGCGGTCGAGATCCGCACGGGCGACGCCAATGTCCCGGCGCCGCAGGCCAACCCGCACGACGCCCTGCCGATCCCCGGGACCACCAAGCTGTACGTGGCGCTCTACAACAACCCGGCGGCGCAGGCGCTCGGGGTGATCGACACGGCCGCGCCGTCTTCGGGGATCACGCGCTTCATCACACTGCCGCAGGCGGCCGCCGATGCGGACGGCCGGCCCGAGCCGAACAATCTCTATTTCTGCCAGGGGCGCGTCTACGTCACGCTCGAGGACCTCGACACGAGCAGCCCGAATTACGCACCCACGGGGCCGGGACGCATCGTGGCCGTGGATCCGGGGCGCGACGAGGTGGTGGGAGAGATCCAGCTGGCAGGCGAGAACCCGGTGGCCCTGGCCGCCCTGACCACGGAGGGGAGCGATTGCAGCCGTGTGCTGGTGGCCGACGGGTCCTTGCAGTTCGGGGCGGCCACGGGTCAGGGAGGGATCGAGGAGGTGGACCTCGGGCAGGGCCGATCCCTGCGCATGGTGGCGCTCGACACGGCCCTCGGGGGGCACCCGGGCAGCCTGACGCTGATCTCGTCGACGCTCGGCTATGCGGTGCTCAACCTCGCGGATTTCACGTCCAAGGTGGTGGCGTTCCATCCGTCCACGGGGGCGCTCCTCGGCGATGTGGCAGGGCCGGCGGGATACATCCCCTTCGTGCAGCACACGCCCTCGGGGCGCGAGATCTACGTGGGGGTCAACAGCGGCGATCCGGGGAGCGGGCAGCTCGCCCCGGGTCTCTATGTCGGACCGGCCGACGGGAGCCGGCTGGTGGCGGCACCCCTCAATCTCGGCCAGAGTCCGAGCGCGATCTCATTCTATTGATAGAGGGACACAGGGAGATGGCGATGCTCGGGGCGCGCAGCGGGATGAGGTGGAAGGCGGTGTTGCTGCTCGCCTTCGGTTTCTATGGGGGGCTCGGCGCCTGCTCGCGTGGCGCCAAACGCTCGACCGCCGGCCCGCGCGTCGTGCACGACGGGCTCGGCCGCGAGCTGCGTCTGCCGGCGCGGGTCGAGCGGGTGGTGTCGCTCGCGCCCTCCTCGACGGAGATCCTGTACGCCGTGGGCGCGGGGGGGAAGATCGTGGGCGTGGACCGCTACAGCAATTACCCGGCGGTGGCCCGCGCGCTGCCCCAGGTGGGGGCGGACATGGATCCGAGCCTCGAGCGGATCGTGGCGCTCCGGCCCGACGTGGTGTTCACGGCGACCACGGCGAACACCCAGGGCACGGTGGAGAACCTCGAGCGTCTCGGGATCCCGGTCTACGTGAGCCGGGTCTTGCACCTCGAGGACATCTACGGCGACATCCTCGGCCTCGGCGACGCGGTGGGGGGTGCGGAGGAGGCGCGCCGCCTGGTGGCGGAGCTACGCGGGCGGGTGGCCACGCTCGGCGCGCGTTACAAGAACGCGGCGCCGGTGCGCACGCTGGTCATCATCTGGCCCGAGCCGCTCGTGGTGGCGGGTCGGGCCAGCCACATCGGCGACCTCATCCGGGCGGCGGGCGGGGTGAATCTGGCGGACGATTCGCCCCAGGCCTTTCCGAGCTACAGCCTGGAGCGGATGCTCGTACAGGCGCCCGAGGTGCTGATCGTGGGCGGTCACTCGACGGGAGGGCCGCCGCCGCTCGGGGCGCTCGAGCAGCTCGTGACGGTGCCGGCGGTGCAGAAGCACCGCGTCCACGTGGTCGATGGGGACGTGGTGTTCCGGCCGGGGCCGCGGGTGGTGGAGGCCATCGATCTGCTCGGGCGCCTGCTCCACCCCGAGCTTTCGCGCTGATCTTCGGGCCGGCTCGCGGGCGCTTCAGGTGATTCAGGCGGTGGCGGCAGGCAGGGGGTTGGCGATCTCGATCAGGTTCTCGTCGGGGTCATAGACGTAGAGCGACAGGATCGGGCCGGTGGCGCCGGTGCGGCGGATGGGGCCCTCGATGACGGGGACGCCTTGCGCCTGGAGGTGGGCGTTCACCTCGTCGAGTGGCGTGGGGGTGAGGAGGCACAGATCCGCCGAGCCCGGCTGGGCGTGGCGCACGTTGGGGTCGATCGCCTGGTCCGCCGGGTGGAGGTTGAGCTTGGATCGGCCAAAGTGGAGCGCCCAGCGGCCGGGCAGGTATTCGATGGGCTGCATGCCGAGCACGCGCTCGTAGAACTGGCAGGTGGTGGTGATGTCCTTGACCGTGAGGACCAGGTGGTCGAGCTGGTCGATCACGATGTGGCCGTTGCCGGCGGCGCCAGTCGGCTTGGACTTGCCGCTCTGGCCCGCCTCGAGCCCGAGGGGCGCGGGCGGCTCCGCCAGCGGCACGCGCGCGGGCGAGACGAGCGACATCTGCATCGGCTTCCAGTAGGTGAGCGAGCGCCACACCCACTCCATGGGCCCGAACCGGAAGCGCTTGATCCAGATGGGGCTCAGGAGGAGCTGCGCGATCCAGATGCCGAGCACGACGTAATAGATCTGGTAGCGCTCGAGCTGACCGAACAGGCCGAGGCCGTACCCGTTGAAGATGAGGGTGCAGACCACGGAGTGCGTGAGGTAGTTGGTGAGCGCCATCTGACCGACCGCGGCCAGGCGCCGGGTCAGCCACGAGAGCACACCGACCTGGCAGACCAGCATGATCAGGCCGATGTGCCCCGTGGCCATGGTGAGCCGGCTCAGCCCATAGGGGAGATAGCTCGCGATGCTGGCCATGGGGTCGAAGTGATGGGAGAGGCGCCAGTAGGCGGCCCAGGCGTTGAGCGGGACGCCGATGCCGTAGCCGAGCAGGGCCATGAGCGCATAGAAGCGGCGCGAGCGGGCGGCCGAGAACACGCCCATCTTCATGAGCCCCATGCCGATGATCATCATGCTGCCGATGTCGAAGAGGCCGCCGCGGTACAGGCCGTTGCCGTTCCAGCGGGCCACCTCCTTGGCGCGGTGGCGGAACACGGCCCAGTAGCCCGCGCGGTGGGCATCGATCTCCTTCTGGATCGCGGCCGGGTCGGGACGGATGTCCTTGAGCCGTTCGGCCCAGGCCTTCTGATCGTCCTTCTGCTCTTCGGTGAGCGGCTTGCCGGCACGGGCGAGCGCTTCGGCGGTCTCGGCGCGCGCCTGCAGCTCCCGCGTCTGCTGGCGACTCACGAGGTTGGAGGGGAAGGGCGCGAGCAGGAGGAGGATCCCGGCGGTGATGAGGAACCGCGGGCTCTTCTTGCGCAGCGGGAACAGCATGAGCCCGAAGATGCCGTAGGAGAAGAGGATGTCGCCCGGCCACAGGAAGTAGCCGTGTACGAGACCGAAGGCGACGAGCCAGAGGGTACGGCGATAGTAGATGTCGGCCACGAGCTCGCCGCCGCGGCGCTCTTCGCCGCGCGCGGTGAAGATGTAGACGCCCGCGCCAAAGAGCATGGAGAAGATGGCGCGCATCTTCCCCTCGAACAGCACGCTGACGATGAACCACGTGATGACGTTGCGCTCGGTGGCCTGGCCAAGGAGGGTGGGGTTGCCGGTGGCCATGTCGGGCAGGGCAAAGACGAGGATGTTGAGGAGCAGGATGCCGAGGAGCGCGGCGCCCCGGAGCACGTCGACTGAGGGGATGCGCTCGGTCCGACTGACCGGTGCCACGGCCTCGGCGGCGGGTTCGCTGCTGGTGGAGCGGGCCATCTCGGAGGTGCTGCTGGTGATGTACATGGGGGACCCTTCGACCCGGTTGGTGCGCCTAGTATCGATCCGGAGGGGGCTGCGGCGCTACAGACGAGGAGAGGGAATGCGCCGAGGCGGTCGTGGCGGGGCGGCTCAGCCGTGGACCGTGAGGAGGATGGGCGCGTCGCTCGCCCGATGCTCGGGGCGGTAGTACTCGTAGATGGTCGCGGCCGGGGCCTGCACCTGGACGGGGAACCGGGGGCGCAGGCGGTAATGGAACGACAGGGTTTGCCCCGGGGCGAGGTGGGTGAGGTAGAAGATCGCCTCGCGCGCGCCCCGCTGCACCTTGGCCACGACGTGCTCGCGCACGAGGCGTTCGAAGTCCTCCGGGTCGACGTCCAATCCGGGCGGGAGGCCCACGGTCACGATGGGCATGTCGGCCGGCTTCGCCGCGCGGCTGGCGACGTGCACGGTCGCGGTGGTGCTCTCGCCGAGGCCGAGCGTGGTGCGATCGTAGCCGACGCGGACCGTCAGATCCTCGTCTGTCGCGGCCGTCGCGGGGACCGGGCCGGGCGCGGTCGCTCGGGCCAGGCGCGGCTCGTACCAGCGGGCGACGAGCTGGTAGCCGATGGAGCCGCTGCCGGCGTAGCGCAGTCGGATCCGATGCGGCCTGGGGCCGGGGAGGGCCACCTGGGGCAGGGCGATCTGCTGCAGGAGATCGGCGGTGGTGTCGACGGGGGCGCTGGTCACCTCGACGCCATCCACGTCGACGTGGAGGAGGCCGCGTCCGGGCCGCGTGCCGCGCTCTTGCCAGGCGAGGAGCGCCTTGAGGGACAGGATGGTGGCCTGCGTCGAGTACCAGTTGCCGAAGCTGTCCTTGGCGCCGAGGAGGTAGGTGACGGCGCGCTCGATGTGGCCGAGCGGGGCATGGCCGTCGAGGAGGGCCTGGGCGGCGAGGGCGGTGGTCTCCACGGTGCCAGAGCGCCCGTCCCCGTAGGTGAGGGTCTTGGCCGCGGCGCTGAAGCTCACGCCGGCCTTGGTCTCCTGGCGTTGTGCCCACAGCCGGTCGAGGATGGGGCCGAGCAGGGCGCGGTCGTCTCGGTCCCCGGAGGTGCTCCGCGCCTCATGGGGGAGGCCGGCCGGATCGCGCGGCTCGCCGAGCAGGGCGCCGGCCAGGGCCAGGGTGTAGGGGTCGGTGACGCCGCCGAGGTGATGGGACAGGTACTGGACCGCGCGCGCCACGGCGGCGCCGACCTCGGGCCGGCCGTGGCCGGTGCGCGCGAGCGACAGGGCGATGTAGGCGGTGATGCGGGTCACGTCGCTGTTGAAGTGATCGGTGGCGCCCTCGTTGATGAAGCGCGTGTCCGGGGCCCAGCTGCCGTCGGGGCGCTGGCGCGCGATGAGCCAGCGCCGGGTGCGCTCGATGACGCGCGGATCCACGGGGTGGACGCGGGCCATGTCGTAGAACTCCTGCAGGCCGTAGGCGGTGAGGATCTGGTGCGCGGGGGCGTCGCCGAACCAGGAGAAGCCGCCGCCCTGCACTTCGAAGGACAGGAGGCGCTGGTAGCCGACGGTGAGGTACTCGCGCGCGCGGCGCTCCACTTCGGGCCGCGCGGTGTGGGTGCGCTGGAGGTAGTCGAGGATGAGGGCGTTCGGGTAGTTGGTCGACGAGGTCTGCTCGAAGCAGCCACCCGGCATGCGGAGCATGGAGTCGAGCCCTTCGATGACGTGGGTGGCCATGCTGGGGTAGAGCTTGAGGTCGACCCGCGAGGCATCGGCGAGGGCCCCCTCGGGGACGTGCAGCTCGTGCGCGGGCGCGGTGGTGCCGTCGAGGCGGTCGGAGAACGCCAGGTTGCGCTCCACGCCGTCGGGGAAGATCTCGACCGTGCGGCGTACGGCGTCGGCGAAGGCGGTGCCGGCGGTGCCGACGGCCCGGACGAGGAGGCCGCGCCGGCCGATGCGCTCGGCGCGCACGCGGAAGTGGCGCACGCCGACTTGCGAGGGGCCGAGGTCGATCTCCTGGGTGCCCTCGCCGAGGAGGGTGAAGCCCTCGGCCTCGGCCAGCTCGAGGCGGATGTGGGCCGCGCCGGGCAGGTAGTTGTAGACCGCCACGGGCACGGACAGCTCGTCGTGCTGGGTGATGGCCGGGGGCAGGTCGAGGTCGACGAAGAAGTCCTGGAACACGCGCACGCGCGCTTCCCCGGCGCCGAGGTGGCCGGCGGCGTCGACGGCCTGGGCGAGGAGGCGCCAGGTGGTGATGGAGTCGGCCATGTCCACTTCGAGCGTGGCGTCGCCGTGCGCGTCGGTCAGGACGGCCGGTCGCCAGAGCATGGTCTCGGGAAAGGACTCGCGCACCCGTGCCGGGGCCTGGCCTTCGCCGGTGCTCTCGGTGGTCGACCGGGAGACCAGGCGATCGAGCGCCGTTCCATCTCGCCCCATTGCGCCTTCCGTGGCGGGAGCCGCTGTGGCCATGCCAAACGCCGCGCCGCCACCCCCTCTCCCGGCACCCATGAGGCCCAGGCCGCCTGCGCCGAAGACCTCCCCTCCGAGCACGCCGCCCTGCACGCTCGCGGAGAGGCGGGGATAGCCGGGGGTGTAGAGCATGAGATCGTCGCCGCTGTCGGGGCGGCCATCAGGACCGAGCGAGGTGAGGAGGGTGCGCGAATAGAAGTCCGAGACGAGGACCGGGCGAGCGAGGGTCTTCAGGCGCCAGGGACGGCCCCACGGATCGACCATCACGCCCGGCGGCAAAACGGCCTGCGCTGCCAGGCGCGCGAGGTCGTTATCGCCGAGCAGGTAGGGGGTGCGCTTGCGGCGCTGCGGGGGGCGAGACGTCTCGCGGGCGAAAGGATCGGGGGAGAGGAGCGCTGGGGCATGGCGCGCGCGGGCCGTATACAGCACCTCCAGGCGTTGCCAGGTGGCCTCCTCGGCCAACGTCTCGCCGTCGAGGGACTCGACGGCCTGCGCGAGGGTCACGCCGCGGCCCCAGGGGTCGCGGCGCAGGTCGCCGTCGAGCGCCCCGGCGGCGATGAGCTCGTCGAGGAGGGTGGACCGCCAGCGCCAGGTGCGCTGGCTGGTGCGGAGCGTCCCCACGTTGTGAAAGCGGGACCAGCGGCGGATGGCCTCGGTGAGCTCGTCGCGCTGGCGCTGCCAGGCGGCGTCGCGCAGCTGCCAGGGATCGATCTCCCACGCGGTGGTCCAGGGGGGCGAGGCGCCGGCCAGGAGCGCTTGCGCCGCTTCGTCGCGCAGGGGATCGAGCCGGTCCTCGCTCACGAGGCGCTCCATCGTGTAGCCGCCCGGGGTGTGACGCAGTGCGAGCGTGGGGTGTGTGGCCTCGCGCGCCAGCATGAAGTAGAGCTCGGTGGCCTGCGCCGGGACCGCGCGGAGCGCGAGCACGCTCTCGTCCACCATCACCACGCCGAGGGAGGCGGGCAGGCCGCGGCCGCCGGCGTCGCTCACGTGCAGGTGGATGCGGCCGCGGGCGCCCGGCTGGTAGCTTGCCTGATCCGGGGTCGCGGTCACGGTGAGTCGCTCGGGTCGCGGGACATAGATGAGGCGGACGTCATGGGCCTGGCGTCCGTCCGGGTCGATGCGGTAGGCGCGGAGCGCGAGCGTGCCGCAGCGGGCGGGGTCGCCCGCGAGGGTGATGCGCCCTGCGCCGCCGATGAGGGGGACGACCGCGCTGGTCAGGAGCTGACCCTCCTTGACCACGTCGAGGTAGGCGGCGGGGCCGCGGGTGGACAGGATCTCCACGGTGATCGGCGCCCCGGGCGCATAGAGCGCATGGTCGGCGCGCACGAGCAGCGAGCCGCTCGGATCGAGGGGGAGGCAGCGTTGCAGCTGGGCCCGCTCGCCCGCGCCCGCGGTGGCTTCGAGCCGCACGGGGATCTCGACGCCGCTGCAGCCGGGGCCTGGATGCACGCCGGGCAGGGTCACGGTCGCGAGGCCGATCTCGTCGGTGGTGGCGTGCACGATCTGGCCGCCGATCTGGCCCGCGAGCGCCACGCCCGCGGCGGGGGCGCCGTCGGGGCGCGTGGCGACGAGGAACACGCGGTTCGGGAGGCCGGGCACGAGCGCGGCCGACTCGGCGATGGCGTCGAGCCGCAGGGTCCCGAGGGCCACGGCGAGGTCGCGCGCGGTGTGCTCGGTGTGCTCGGCCTCATCGACGACCTCGGCGGCCAGGCGCAGCGTCGCCCCGTCGGCGAGCCCCCGCGGGGTGTCGAACTCGAGCGGGACGCGGCCGGCCTCGTCGGTCCGGCCGCGCAGGGTGACGACGGGGGCGCGAGCGCCGCTCGTCCCCACGGCCTCTACGTGGACGGTGACCCCGGCGCGGGCCACGGGCTTACCGAAGAAGTACTGGGCCGCGAGCGACAGCCGCACCCGGTCGCCCGGCGCGTACCAGGGGCGGTCGGCATTGAGACTGACCTGGAACTTGGGCAGCTGGTAGCGGTCCACGGTGAGGGTGAGTTCGCCCACCGGCGCTGCGATCTCGGTGCTGTCGTCGCCATCGCCGCCGTTCCGGGGTCGTTGGGGCTCCGCCGCGGTGCGGGCGGGCTCGTCCAGGGTGACCCGCGCGCGATAGGCGCCGAGCAGGATCTCGTCTCCGAGCAAGAGGTCGGCGGCGGCCACGCCGAACGCCGAGGTGCGCGCCTCCACGAGGTGGACGCGGTTGCCGCGCGGATCGAGGAGCTCGAACCGTGCCGGACGGCTGGCGAGGGGATGGAGGCCGATGGCGTCGAGGCCGAGGGCGCGGAGGTGGATGGTCTGGCCGGGCTGGTACAGGGGCTTGTCGCTCTCGAGGCGCACCCGGGCCGTGGGCAGGATCTCGACGGTGTGGGTGTGGCGCTGGGAGCCGATGCCGGCCCGGGTCTCGACGGTCAGCGTGTACGAGCCGGCGGGCAGCCGGGGTACCTCGAAGCGCACCGCGGCGCTCCCTTGTTCATCGGTGGCGCCGCGCCAGAGGAGGAGATGGCTGCGGCGTGGGGTCTCGAGCTCCACAGTGATGGCCGCGTGTGCGAGCGGGCCGGTGACCGCCTCGCCCGTGGTCCAGTGCGCGAGGACGCGCAGGCTGGCCTGCGAGCCAGGGCTCATGCGCGTGGAGCCGCGCACGTAGGTGCCGAGGCGCGCGCCACGCGGGGGCGTGGCCGACGCCGACGCCGACGCTTGCGGGGTGGGACCGGCGGCCTGCGCGGCATCGAGGAAAAAGACGAGCGCAAACGTACCCAGGGCGGCGCACACGCCGCCGAGTGACCATCGCTTCATGGCTGTCCTCGGGGATCTTGGAAGGAGGTTGTGGGATTACAGACGCTCGCCCAGGGGAAAAGTTCTCTTCCCGGTGGGGGCCGGGGGGCGTGGGTCAGGATGAGGGGGAGGGACCGCGGGCCGCGCTATCGTTGCGCGGACGGGCTAGGCGCGGGCGAGGCGTCGCGCCGCCATCAGGGCATCATCGGCGTGGCGGGCGAACTGCACGAGGTGATCGATGATCTCGCGCACGACGCCCTCGCCATCGATGACGTAGGTGACGCGCTTGACCCGCTGGATGAGGGGGGCGCTCACGCCGAACAGATTGATGACCTTCCGATCCGCGTCCTGGAGGAGCGTGACGCCCTTCTCGGTGGCGAAGTCACACGCGGTCTTGGCGTCATCGTCCGAGACGCCAAAGACCTCCACGCCGATTGCTTGGAACTGCGATGCCAAGGCGCCGAACTGCGCCGCTTCTCGGTTTCACCCATAGGTGAAGGCCTTGGGGAAGAAGAACACGACGACGGGTTTGCCCTTGAGGGCGCCAAAGTTCACGGTGCGTCCGTCCGTGGCCTGGGCCGTGAACGCGGGGACGCGATCTCCGATCTTGAGCATGGCGCCACTTTAGCCCACCCTGGGCTGCGCGTGCGCGTCCTCGCCATCACCCAGATCTTTCCCAACGCAGTCGAGCCCTTGGCCGCGCCCTTCAACCGCCAGCAGTTCGCGGCGCTCGGCCGGCGCTGCGAGCTCGAGGTGCTGGCGACCATCCCCTGGTTTCCGGGGGCCCGCTGGACGCAGCGCTGGGCGGCGGCAGGGCGCCTCGATGAGGTGCCGCGGCACGAGCGCATCGCCGGTCTCGAGGTGGAGCACCCGCGTTATCTCCACGTGCCGCGCGTCGGCTATCGCATCGCCGACCGGCTCTACACGGCCTCGCTGCTCCGGTCGGTGCTCGGTCGGCGCGGCGCCGTGGACGTGGTGCTCGCGGCCTGGGCCTACCCCGATGGTGCGGCGGCGGTGGCGCTCGGGCGCCTGCTCGGCGTGCCGGTGGTCGTGAAGGTGCACGGGACGGACATCAACTACGTGGCCAAGCTGCCGGGGCCGAGCGCGCGGCTGCGGCGCGTGCTGCCCGAGGCCCGCCGGGTGGTGGCGGTGAGCCGGCCGCTCGCCGAGGAGGTGATCCGGCTCGGCGTGCCCGAAGGGCGGGTGGTGGTGGTGCGGAATGGCATCGATAACACCCTGTTCCGGCCGCTCGACCGCGCCGAGGCGCGTGCCCGGCTCGGCCTTGCGCCCGAGGGGAAGTGGCTCGTGTACGTGGGGCGCCTCGAACGGACCAAGGGGACGCTGGATCTGCTCGAGGCCTTCGCGCGCCTGGCGCCGCGGCGGCGGGACCTGTCGCTGGCGCTGGTCGGGAATGGCAGCGCGCGGGAGGAGTGCGCGGCGCTGGCGGCGCGCGTCGGGGCTCAGGTGCGGCTGCTCGGCGGCCGCCCGCTCGCCGAGGTGCCACTCTGGCTCGGTGCCAGCGAGCTGCTCGTTCTACCGAGCTGGAACGAGGGCACGCCCAATGTGCTCCTCGAGGCGCTCGCCTGCGGTCGGCCGGTGGTGGCGACGCGCGTGGGCGGTATCCCGGATCTCGTCACGGATCCGTCGCTGGGAGAGCTGGTGCCGGCGCGCGACCCGGCGGCGCTCGCGCAGGCGCTCGAGCGCGTGGCCGATGGGGTCTACGACGGCGCCGCCATCGCCGCCCGCGGCGCCCGCGGGAGCTGGGATGAATCCGCCGCCCACTTGCTCACGGTGCTGGAAGAGGCAGTGCGCGGAGCCTGACCCGAAACACCGCGTTGGAGGCCCTGCTGGGGCACGGCCAGCGGCGGCATCCAGCGGGGCTGTTCCGGCGGGTCCGACGGGGGGCGTCACGTCGGCCTGGGGCCTCCCGGTCACGGGTCTCCGGCGGTCGGCGCGCCCGCCACGTAGGACGACAGCCCCTTTACCAGCGCATCGAACGTGACCCTGCAGCGCGGGCTCGACCGCAGGTCCTCGTGCATCGTGACCCAGGTCTCGAGCTTGAGCTCGAAGTGCCGGGGGAGCACCCGCACGAGCGCCGGATCGCGCTGGGCGAGCGCCACCTGACACGCGCCGATGCCGCACCCCGCGCGGATGAGGGCGAGCTGCGCGAGGTCGCTGTCGGTGCGCAGCGCGAAGGCCTCGCGGGTGAAGATCTTCCGCGTCTCCACGGGCAGCGCCTGCCGGGCGGCCCGGACGAACGGGGTCTCTTCGTCGTAGCCGATGAGGGCGTGGTCTGCGAGCTCGCGAGGTGTGCGGGGGAGGCCCCGCCGCGCGAGGTAGCGCTCGTGCCCGTGCAGGCCGATGGCCACCTCTCCCACGCGCCGCGCGACGAGCAGATCCTGCTGGGGGGGCGTCATGCGCACGGCGATCTCCGCCTCCCGGCGCAGGAGGTCCTGCACGCGGTTGGTGGTGACGAGCTCGACCTTGAGCCGTGGGTGCTCGTCCTGCAGGCGGGCGAGGAGCGGGGGCAGCACCTCCGCGCCGATGACTTCGCTGGCCGTGACGCGCACCGTCCCCTGCACGCCTTCTCCGTGGCTCTCGGCGGCACGCTTGAGGGCCGCCGCGGTGCTGTCCATGGATTCGGCGTAGGTGCGCAGCGCGAGCGCCGTTTCGGTGGGGAGGAGGCCGGTCTGTGAGCGGGTGAAGAGTGCGAGGCCCAGGGCCTCTTCGAGGGCGTCGATGTGCCGGCCGACGGTCGGCTGCGTGATGCCGAGCGCCCGCGCGGCACCCGATAGCGAACCCTCGCGCAGCACGCTCAGGAAGGAGCGGTACAGCTCCCAGCCCACGTCGATGGCCATACAAAAGCGTATAGCGGCTCGGCAAAGTTCGGCAATTCCTTTGGCGCCGCCGGAGCGCCAGAATCCCTCCATGACGACTGGATCCCCGGAGGACACGATGGCGAGTGCAACTGTGGCATTGGTGCTGGGCGCGACGGGCGGCATCGGCGGCGAGGTGGCGCGGCAGCTGCGCGATGCGGGCTGGGAGGTGCGCGCGCTCCGGCGCGGGGCGGCGGCGGCCGAGCGACGCGACGGGATCACGTGGCTGGGCGGCGACGCGATGAACCGCGAGGACGTGGCGAACGCGGCGCGCGGCTGCTCGGTGATCGTGCACGCCGTCAATCCGCCGGGGTATCGCCGGTGGTCCGAGCTCGTCCTGCCGATGCTGGACAACACGGTCGCCGCGGCGGTCGCCGAGCGCGCGACCATCGTGCTGCCGGGCACGGTCTACAACTACGGCCCGGACGCCTTCCCCGTGCTCGCCGAAGATGCGCCGCAGCGCCCCCGGACCCGCAAGGGGGCCATCCGGGTGGAGCTCGAGCGTCGCCTGGAGGCGGCGACCCACC
Organism: Polyangia bacterium; assembly: GCA_036263495.1. Lineage (GTDB taxonomy): Bacteria > Myxococcota_A > Polyangia > Palsa-1104 > SHYY01 > DATAGU01. The sequence goes on from DATAGU010000074.1 coordinate 70,652, forward strand.
GCGGCGCACGGGTGATTGTCGTGCGCGCGGGGGATTTCTTCGGTCCCGAGGTGGGCAACAGCTGGTTTGCGCAGGGTCTGGTGAAGCCGGGGCAGCCGGTCAAGACCATCCGCCTCCCGGGTGATCCGGGCGTCGGTCACCAGTGGTCGTACGTCCCCGACGTGGCGCGCACGATGGTGCGGCTCCTCGCCCGCAGGGAGATGCTCGCGCCCTTCGCGGCCTTCCATATGGAAGGGCACTGGGATGCCGATGGCACAGAGATGGCGGGGGCGATCCAGCGGGCCGTCCAGCGTCACGGCGGGGGGGCGCCCAAGGTGCGCCCGTTCCCGTGGTGGCTCGTGCGTCTGGCGTCGCCTTTCGTTACGACCCTGCGTGAGCTGCTGGAGATGCGGTACCTGTGGCGCCAGCCGGTGCGCATGAGCAACGTCCGCTTGGTGGCCGCGCTCGGCCAAGAGCCGCATACGCCGCTCGATGAAGCCGTCGAAACGACGCTCATCGGCCTCAAGTGTCTCGGAGTACCGGCCGGGGACGCTCGCAGGGTCGCCGGCAGCGCTCCGCGGCTGGCGTAGTACGGCGTGCCCGCTCCCTATGCTGACGTGTCTGGTCCCTGTACAGGCGGTTTCGGTCCCTGTGCAGGCGGTTTCGGTCCCTGTGCAGGCGGTGTCAGGGCCCGATGACGGCGGTGTTAGTCCCTGTGCAGGCGGTGTCAGGGCCCGATGACGGCGGTGTTAGTCCCTGTGCAGGCGGTGTTGGTCCCTGTGCAGGCGGTGTCAGGGCCCGGTGATGGCGGTGTTAGTCCCTGTGCAGGCGGTTTCAGGGCCCGATGATGGCGGTGTTAGTCCCTGTGCAGGCGGTGTTGGTCCCTGTGCAGGCGTGCCTGGTCCCTGTGCAGGCGT
>DATAGU010000075.1:0-20000 GCA_036263495.1 Polyangia bacterium
CCCGCCTTGAGCTGAAAGTGCATGAAGTCCTTGGTCCCCGAGGCGTTCCCCAGCCACTGCAAGTCCCCTCCGTCGCTGCCGGTGAGAGCCGCGATGAGGGTGGGCTGGAGGTTGATGAAGCCATGGGCGGCCACGGTCCCTGCGTCTCCGCCCGTTGCCACGGGGGGCTTGCGAGTCCCCTTCTTCTCATTGGTGAATGAACTCTTGTAGAAATCCCTTCCAGCAGGGCCTTTGTCAACAGGTGGACAAGGGCTGGGGCGCCTCCCGCCAGGCGAGCTGACCGCGCTGCTCGCGCGGCACCTCGTCTGAGGAGTCGCTGCGTTAGGTCCATCCGGGGTAAGCTCGGATCGGTGAGGAAGACCTTCCGGTGGACCACGCACGACGAGGCCGCGCGCGACGAGGGGCGGTACTGGCGATCGTGTTCCGTCGAAGAGCGAGTCTCGGCCGTCGAGACCCTGCGCCAGGCCACCATCGGGATCTATGATGAAACTCCCCCGCGACTGGAGCGAATTCATCGCTTTGTTGTGCTCCCACCGCGTGCGGTTCCTGATCGTCGGCGCGCACGCCCTGGCGGCGAACGGCCGGCCACGAGCCACCCAGGATCTCGACATCCTCGTCGAACCGACCCGAGCCAACGCCAAGCGTCTCGGCGCCGCCCTGGCTGATTTCGGGTTCACCCAGCTGGCGCATGAGGCACACCGCTTCGCCGAGATGGACCGCATGGCGACCCTGGGACGGCCGCCCCTGCGTATCGACATCATGACCAGCATCACCGGTGTTTCGTTTCGCGAAGCGTGGAAGGGCCGCCTCCGCGTTCCCGTCGCAGGCCAGGAGGTCGGCTTTCTCGGCCGGGAGGCGCTGGTGAAGAATAAACGGGCCTCGGGTCGGACCAAGGATCTGCTCGACATCGCCCTGCTCGAAGAGTCGGAATAGTCCGCCAAGACGCGCCTCCCCTGACTGAGCCTGCTTCGGCCCTGACTGAGCTTGCTTCGGGCCTGACTGGGCCTGCTTCGGGCCTGACTGGGCTTGCTTCGGGCCTGACTGGGTTTGCTTCGGCCCTGACTGAGCCTGCTTCGGGCCTGACCGGGCCTGCTTCGGGCCTGACCGGGCTGCTTCGGACCTGACTGGTCTTGCTTCGGCCCTGATTGAGCCTGCTTCGGGCCTGACCGGGCCTGCTTCGGCCCTGACCGGGCCTGCTTCGGGCCTGACTGGGCTGCTTCGGACCTGACTGGTCTTGCTTCGGGCCTGACTGAATCTGCTTCGGCCCTGACCGGTGTGATCGCATGCCGGTTGGGACGACTGCGCCTCTGACCGGGGTGGCCATCGGCCTGACAGGGGCAGCTACTGGGGCGACACGCGCCTTGCGAGGCATGAAACCGCCGTTGGCACCAGCAGGGCGTCCCCGTGCCCCGTATCAGCCTTCAGCCTTTTTGGGGCCAGTGCCACCAGTGCCCATTTTCAGTGTCTGGGGTACCCTCGGCAGGGTGAGGCTCGGCTCTATGAAGACTTGCATCGCCGCCCTCGTGCTCGCGATGTTCACCTCGACCTGCAACAAGCCCCCCACGGGTGCCAGTGATATGTCATCCGTCGGCGATGGCGCGGTCGCGTTGCGCAGATGCGACAGGACCGATCCGTCCTGCCCGGAAGGAGAGGTCTGCGCCTTGAGCGAGGGCGGCTTCAACGACCACGAGCCCACGTGCCTGCAGCGGTGCCAGACCACGCGGGACTGTCCTTCCGGGATGCGCTGTGCGGTCCTCTACTCCGAGTTCATCGACCCGGTGTGCGTCTCCGACAGCGTGCCGGCACGTCGTTCGGACGCGCCGTACGATCCGCAGTGGCACTGCGATTTCCCCCCCTCTTATTGCAAGGATGCCTCGACGGAGGCACGCCCTTTCAGCGAACCGCTGAACCGCACCTGCGGACACGAGCTCATCTTCTGCGTGAATGGGTGCCAGACGGTGGACGAGGGCGGCATCCGTGTCGGCAGGTGCAACCCCAGCGGGTAAACGCTCGCTCAGGCGAGGTGCTGTGCGAGCAGCGCGGCCAGCTCGTCGGGGGGGAGGAGCCCCACCCGCGCATCCACCAGGCGGCCGTCGCGTAGCACGAGCCATTGTGGAGTCGCGCCGCCGTCCTCTACCTCAGGGCACCAGCCCGTCGTCTCTCCCGGATCGTCGCACGGTCGGACGCCGAGCCGCACCCGCCCTCCGAGGTCCTTGACCGCGGTGAGCGCCACGGCGATGGCGCGGCGATCGGGCACGCTCCACACGGCGAACACGAGGACCAGCCACAGCCCCTCGGCGAGCTCGGGCTCCATCGACTCGGGCGCCATCGACAGCGCGCGACAGTAATCGGGCTCGCCCGTGAAGGTCACCGCAAATTGCCCGCCGTCCTGCTTCGCTATCTGGTAGCTCATCGCCCCGGGACCTTTATCACCGTCTCTCGTACCATGCCGCCCTCCTCGTCGCTGCCGCTCTCCCTCCGCAGCACCTCGGCGGCATTCACGAGCTTGGCCAGAGCCTCGTGGACGTCGGCGAGGTCGCTCGGGCCGAAGAGGACGATGGTGCCGCCGGCCCTGGTGATGCGGGCGAGCTCGGCGATGACGCCCGGGAAGTGGATGGGGCCGTTCTCGGCCGTCACGAGATCCACCGCCCCGTCGGCGATGGGTAGCTGGTTCTGGGCCGCGTCGCGCGGCGAGAAGTTGCGGAAGACGAGGGAGGGCACGCGCCGGCCGCTGCCCCCGGTGGTGGTCGTCTTCTCAGTGTTGCCCACGTTGATGGCGCCCCCGTGACGGCCTTCGCCGAACAGATCCAGGTGCACCTGTCCGGGCTCGAGCGCCGGCACGTGCTCGGCCGTGGCGCTGTGCGTCTCCTTGCTCGGGGCGTCGTCCGGGTTGTGCCATCCGGCGAATGTGTGCGCGCCTCGACTCAGGCTCTCGCCGAGCCGCCCATCGATGCCCTGCCAGGTCTCGGCGATCGCGGCGCAGAGCTCGCGGTAGCGCTCGAGGTCCGCGTGCCCGAGCCGCGTGCCCTCGGCGTAGGCGACGCCGCGCGGGAGCTTCTCGAGGCATTCGCGCAGGTGGCGCCGGCACACGGCGGCGCGCAGTGGGTCGGGCGGCTCGGAGAGCTGCTCCTTGAGCCGCAGGAGCGAACGACCGAGGGCCGTGAGCAGATCGACCGTCGGTGCGTAGAGCGGCGGCTCGGTGATCGGCGTCACGCTCCCGCCGGTCGCCCGTTCGTCACTCTTCGTCGTCTCCTGCTCGGGACCGCGGCGGTCGTCGCTCCCGAGCGTCCGGCCCGAGGCGCTCCCCTCGGGAGGCCGGAAGGTGAGATCGGGCCAGTAATGGCCGTTCTTGTAGTAGTACCGTTCGCGGCCGTCGAGGGTCAGGTACCCATCCGTCGCCCCCTGGAACCGCTGCCCGGTGCACGGGTCGTAGTAGCGCCCGTCGGCGTCGCGGTACTGAAACGTCGCGGCGTCATAGGTGAAGACCTCGCCGCCCGTCTTCTCACGGTAGCGGCCCTCCTCGAGCCGGACGAAGACCTTGTTGCAGCGGCTGTCTTGAAACTCCCCGTCGGTGCGGCCGGGGACGAGCTTGCGCTGGAGCGTGTGGCCGGCGGTCGCGGACGCGCCGGCGTACTCGTCGAGCAGTGGCTCGGCGGATTGTCCCTGCGCTACCCGATCGGCCACGCGATCCGCGTGCTGCTCGTACCTGTCTCCCACCTCGCCGACGCCCCCCTTGAGCTGCACGCCGGCGCGCTGTTGAACGACGTGGGCGGCCTCGTGCGCCGCCGTATGCAAGCTCGGCGCCCCCGCGAAGGCCACGTGCTCCCCCACGGTGAACGCCTCGGCTCCCATCGCGCGGGACCCCGCAGCGGCTCGGCCATCGGTGTGGGCCTGGATGTGCTGCACGTCATGCCGCCCGAAGGCCTTCTGGATCGGATCGATGTAGGGCAGGGGGCCGCTGGGACCGCTCGTCCCGTGCGCGGCGGCCTCGTGGATCGGATCGGCTTCGCTCCGGGCTGAAGCACCGTCCGCTTTTTGCTGCAGCTGCGCCGAGGCGCTGTCGGGGATCGCTCGAGGGAGGATGCCATGATACTCGAGGAGGCCGCGGGGGATGGGTGGCCCTTGGTGGAAGCCGGGGCGTTTCGCCTGAACTGCCCCTGGCGCTGGCTCTGGGCGAGGGATGCCGTAGTGGTCGTAGTAGCCCGGCGGCAGCGAGAAGGGGCGGCTGGGTGTGCCCTGGTTCTCACGGCCATCATGTCCTTGGTGAGATGGAGTCTTCGAGGAACCAGAGCGAGGCGACTTGCCGTGGGTCATTCGCTTCCCGCCCCCACTGTTGGGGTTATCCGCTATTGATCCGGCCCCTCGGCGGTCTTTGTCAAGCGAACGAGGAGGCCGACTTCGCGCTCCAGGGGGGCTTCCGCCCGGATCGGCCCTGCTCCTAGCCTGGGCGAGCTCGCGACTGTGTGTCAGCAGTATCTAGCGACGACAAAACGCTACTCCTTTCATTGTATTGTAGCGATCATGAAGGGCCTGCGCTCGACCTCGCTTCATCCCGCGCTCCCCCGCATCGCCTTTCGCTTCGCCTGCGCCTACTTCTTCCTCTACGTCACGTCGACGCCGCTGCTCATCGTGCCGGGAGGTGGCTGGATCTACTCGCGCTTCAGCAAGCTGTGGGAGACGGTCGTTCCCTGGTTCGGCAAGCACGTCCTGCACCTCGCCACGGACATCACGGTGTTCCCCAACGGCAGCTGGGACACGACCTTCAATTACGTGCAGATCCTGCTCTTCCTCGCGCTCGCGGCGGCGGCGGCGCTGGTCTGGTCGCGCTACGGCGCGCGGCGCTCCGAGGACGCCTCGGACCCTGACCCGAGGATTGCCGACGGGCTGCGCATCGCCCTCCGGTACGTCCTGGCCGCCTACATGCTGTCTTATGGCATGGCCAAGATCGTCAAGGCGCAGTTCTCCTTCCCCGGCCCGGAGCGGCTGCTGCAGACTTATGGCCAATCGTCGCCCATGGGGCTGCTCTGGACCTTCATGGGGTACTCGAGGGGCTACAACCTCTTCTGTGGCCTGGCGGAGGTAGGAGGGGGGCTGCTCCTCTTCTTCCGCCGCACGACGACGCTCGGGGCCCTGCTGGTGTCGGCGGCCATGGCCAACGTGGTCATGCTCAACCTCTGCTACGACGTGCCGGTCAAGACGTTCTCGGGGCACCTGCTCCTCATGGCCGTGTTCCTGCTGCTGCCGGATCTGCGGCGGCTCGCCAACGTGTTCGTCCTGAATCGCCCGACGGAGCCGGTGGTGCTGCGGGCGCAGTTCCGGGCGCGGTGGATGGAGCGGGCCCGGTGGGTGCTGAAGTCCGTCGTCATCGGTTGGTGCCTGATCGGTGAGATGCAGTCGAACCTCAAGGCCTACACGACGCGGGGGGATCTTGCGCCGCCCCCTGCGCTCTACGGTATCTACGAGGTCGAGGCGTTCACCCGCAATGGGGAGCCGCGGGCCCCCTTGCTCGGCGATGCTGCGCGGTGGAGAGCGATGACGGTCAATCGTCGTCGCCTGCTGACGGTCCAGTGGATGAACGACAAGGTGACGCACTTCCGGATGGTGGACGACCCGGCGAAGAAGACGCTCACGCTCTCCCCTCTCAGCGACGACCCCGCGGCGCCCGAGACGAACGAGAAGTTCGTGCTCACCTATGACCGGCCGGATCCGGAGCACCTGGCCCTCAAGGGGCTCTTGCGCAAGGATACGCTCGACGTCCGGCTCCGGAAGGTGGATGAGTCGCAGTTCGTGCTCGTGAGCCGCGGGTTCCACTGGATCAACGAGTATCCGTTCCACCTGTGACCCTCGGGTCGGTGGCGCTGGTCCCTGCCGGCGCTGTCTCGATGAGAAGAACGAGGAACGATGAAGCGTCGCTCGTGCACTGCGCTGCTCCTGGTCGCCGCCTTCGGGATCGCACATGCCGGGGAGCCTCCCGGATTGGTTGGCGAAGTCGTCGCCTCGGCCGCATCGGTCCCGTCCACGTCTCCCCAGGCAGCGCCGCTACCGTCTCCGTCTCCGTCTCCGCCCCCGACGCCAGCCGGCCGGCGCCTGCGATACGACCTGCGGATCGACGTCCCCATCACCGCGGTCGGAGGGGTCGCCTGGATCGTCACCGAGTCGCTCAAGGGGAGCCTCGCGCCGCGGCGCTGTCTCCATTGCGATCGCGCTCCCGATGGCAGCGATGCGCTCAACCCGCTCGACGCCGCGGTGCGCAGGGAGCTGCTCCTGTCCCGGACTGGGCCTCCGAGCGCGGTCAGCCATGCGTTCGCCTTTGGCGTGATGCCTCTCGTGGCGCTGGGGGTGGACGCGATCCTCGCCCAGCATGATCGGCGGCTGCGCGAGTGGCCGGTCGATGCGCTCGTCATCGCCGAGGCCGCGGTCCTGGCCGCCGATGTCAACCAGCTGGTCAAGTTCACGGTCGGCCGCGAGCGGCCTTTCGTGCACGTGCTCCCGGAGGACGCCAAGGACATGACGCGGCGGCCGGCCGACAACAACCTGTCCTTCTACTCAGCCCACAGCACCCTGGTCTTCTCCCTGGCGGTCGCGAGTGGCACGGTGGCCACGCTGCGCGGCTACCGCCTGGCGCCGGTGCTGTGGGCGAGCGGCCTGGCGGTCGCGGCCACGGTCGGCTATCTGCGCATCGCGGCCGACCGCCACTACTTCACGGATGTCCTCGCGGGGGCGGCCATTGGATCGGTGATCGGCTTCGTGGTGCCGTACCTCGCCCATCATCCGCGCTGGGGATGGGGGCACGTCCGGCTCGGCCTCGCGGGAGGCGCTCCTCGCGGCGGCGTGGGATTGTCGCTGACCGGGATCTTCTGAGCCGCAGCCCAGGACCGCGCTCGCATGGGCGGCGCCTCTACCGGCTCAATCCCGCAGCTGCCGCCCGGTGAGGGTGACGAAGACGTCCTCCAGCGTGGCGTGGTGGGTGGACAGGCGTTCGAGCTGTCGCCTCTCGCCGTCGAGGTGCGCGAGCAGGGCGGGGAGGGCGATGTGCACCTCGGACACGGTGAGCGCATAGCCGCCGGCCAGGGCTCGTGCGGCGCGCACGCCGGGGAGCCTCCCGAGCGGCTCGGGATCGAGCGCCTCGCCCGCCACCGCGAACTCGATGACCTCCTGCCCGCCCAATGAGGCGATGAGCTCGCGCGGGGTGCCGAGCGCCACCACTTTGCCGCGGTCCACGACGGCCACGTGGTCGCACAGCCGCTCGGCCTCGTCCATGTAATGGGTGGTGAGGAGCACGGTGCACCCGTCGGCCTTGAGCCCGATGACGAGGTCCCACAGCTGGCGCCGGGACTGCGGATCGAGGCCGGTGGTGGGTTCGTCGAGGAACAGGAGATCGGGGACGCCCACCAGGGCGCAGGCCACTGCCAGGCGCTGCTTCTGCCCGCCCGAGAGCCGCATGTACCAGGTGTCGCGCTTGTCGCGGAGAGAGACGAGGTCGAGCGCGGTCTCGACATCGCGCCCGCGGCCGAAGAAGGAGCGGAACAGGGTGAGGATCTCGGCCACGGTCATGCGATCGGGCAGGTGGGTCTGCTGCAGGGTCACGCCGAGGCGCTGGCGCAGCCGTTCGCCGTCGCGCGCCCAGGTGCCGCCGAGGATCTCCACCTCGCCCGCGGTGGGTTCGATCAGACCTTCGAGGATCTCGACGGTGGTGGTCTTGCCGGCGCCGTTGGGGCCGAGCAGGCCGAAGCACTCGCCGACGCGCACTTCGAGGTCGAGGCCGTCGACGGCGAGGGTGCCGCCGGGGTAGCGCTTGACGAGGTTGCGGCAGCGGATGGCGGGCGGGGACATGGACATGGACATGGGGACGAGGTCTCCTGGGAGGGCCGCGGGCCGGGTCAGAGCACGCCGGCCGCCGCGCGATCGAGCCACTCGTCGAGGTGGCCGAGCACGACGCGGTTGCCGTCCTGGTGGTAGCGCTCGAGCGCCGCGGCGCAGCGCGGCAGCTCGTCGAGGAAGCGGTAGATGGTGTCGGGATCGTCCAGGTTGTCGGCCGCGCGGCCGTAGCCGTCGGCGGCGAGGTAGCGCGCGTTGAGCACCTGCTCGAACTGCCGGCCCACGGGCACGGCCAGCATGGGCTTGTGCAGGTACACGGCCTCGCTCATGAGGGTGAAGCCGCCGCCCGCGATGACCCCGCGCGCGGTCGCCAGGTCGGTGACGAACGTGGCCTCGCTGAAGGGCCGGAAGCGCAGCTTGCCGGTCACGACCTCCTCCTTGAGGTCGCGGCGCATGCCGTAGATGCGGCACTCGAGCCCGGTCCGATCGAGCGTGTCGATGAGCGTGTCGTACCCCTCGGCGGTCTGATAGACCAGCAGGTGCTCGCCGGGGCTCGCCTGGGCGGCCAGGATCTCGGGCCGCAGGATGGGCGGCACGAGCGTCGTCCGCTCCTTGCGCACGGGCGGGTAGAAAAAGGTCGTGATGAGGTAGTGGTTGCAGAAGGGGAGCTTGCTCTTGACGAACGCCTTGGTCAGCTGGAAGTCGGCCTCGGCGCCGGCGAGGAGGGCCGGATCGTGGCGGCACCGGTTGATGATCTGCATGTTGTCGATCGAGAGGATCGGCAGGCGGTGCGTCTGGCCGTAGAGGTAGGTCCAGGACTCGAAGTCGCTGACCACGGCCTCGGGCTGGAAGTCGCGGAGGAGGTCGAAGTAGGCGGCGATGTTCTGCGGCACGCCTTCGATGCCGGCGAGGACGTTGGACCACAGGGTCTTGCCGCGGCGGACGCGGTTCTCCTCGTAGATGATGTGGAGGCCGTGGATGCGGTTGACGCCGCCCGTGCGCTGGGCGAGGTAGTCGGTGGCCCGCCCCGAGGCCATGATCTGCACGTCGTGGCCCTGGCGGATGAGGTGATCGATGATCACGCGCGAGCGCATGGCGTGTCCCATGCCCTCGCCGACCACGCCGTAGAGGATCTTCATGGCGCCAGTCTAGCTTGATTGGCGATTGACGGCGCGGGGGGGCGCGCGGTAGAGGCACCGCATGAAGATTGGCCTCGTCGGCTTCCCTGGCTGCGGCAAGACTACGGTGTTCAACGCCCTCACGGGCCAGACGGCCGAGACCGGCTACGGGGCGGCGCGCGGCAAGACGCACCTCGGCGTGGTCAAGGTGCCGGACCAGCGCGTCGATGCCCTCTCCAAGCTGTTCCAGCCGAAGAAGATGACGTTCGCCGAGATCACGTTCTCGGACGTGGCGGCGGCGCCGGCCGGGGCCAACACGCAGGGCCTGGATGCGCAGACGCTGCAGGCGATGCGCGACGTGGACGCGCTGTGCCACGTGGTGCGCGGGTTCGTGAACGAGGCCGGCGACGCGCCGGCGCCGCTCGGCGAGGTGCAGGGGCTCGAGACGGAGATGACGCTCGCCGACCTCATCCTGGTGGAGAAGCGTCTCGAGCGGCTCAAGAAGGAGAAGGGCAAGCCGGGGGAGATCGCGCTCATGGAGCGCGTCAAGGCGCAGCTCGAAGCCGGCCGGCCGCTGCGCGAGCTCTCGCTGGCCGAGGCGGACTGGGTGCAGCTCTCCGGTTTCCGCTTCCTCACCCAGAAGCCGCTCCTGCTCGTGCTCAACGTGGACGAGGCGCGCGCAGGGGAGCCGCCGCCGGCGGATCTCGCCGCGTACGCGCCTGCCCATGGTCTCGGGCTGGTGGTGCTCTCGGGCAAGGTGGAGATGGACATCGCCCAGATGGCGGCCGAGGACCAGGAGGAGTTCGCCAAGTCGCTCGGTCTCACCGAGCCGGCGCTCGGCCGCTTCATCCGCGCCGCCTACGGGCTCCTCGACCTCATCTCCTTCCTCACCGCCGGCGAGGACGAGTGCCGCGCCTGGACCATCCGCCGCGGCACCACGGCGCATCGCGCCGCCGGCAAGATCCACTCGGACATCGAGCGCGGTTTCATTCGCGCCGAGGTGGTGCGCTGGGAGGATCTGACGTCGCTCGGCAGCGAGGCGCGCTGCCGCGAGGTCGGCAAGCTGCGGCTCGAGGGCAAGGAGTACGTGGTGCAGGACGGGGACGTCATCCACTTCCGCTTCAACGTCTGATGTGAGTTGAAGCGGAAGTGGGAGCGGGGCGGCGCGATCAGAGCAGCTTGAGGTAGGCGATGATGTCGGCCTGATCCTGCTCGGTCAGGATGAAGGGCGGCGCGCCGGGGATCGCGTTGGGGACGGCGATGGCGAAGAAGTTCGCGTAGTGCCGCATCACGTCCTCGAGGGTCTTGGCGCCGTTGTTGTGGAAGTACGGGGCGGTGTTCTTGACGTTCCACAGCGTCGGGATCTTGAACTTGCCGAGGTCGCCGAAGGGGAAGGTGCGGAAGTCCCCGGTCTGGAGCGCGAGCCCGGGGTCCGAGGTCGTGACCGTGAGGACCGTGCCGTCGGGCTGGGTCACTTCATAGGTGCGGAGCGGGTCGCCGTTGGGCAAGAGCTCGGCGCTCAGGATGGACTGGAAGCGCGTGCCCGGCTCGACGCGGAAGGGCGGGATCGGCAAGGGGTTGAAGTCGTTCACCTGGTTCAGCATGGGGCCGCTGTGGCACACGGCGCAGAAGCCGGTGCCGTCCTGGAGGCTGACGGGGACGTCGAGGAAGAAGCGCCGCCCGCGCTTCTCCGCCGGGGTGTGGCCCTCGGGCAGGGTGGGGGCAGGGCCGCCCTGGGCAAAACGTCGCAGCGCGCCCGAGGAGAAGAAGGGGGCGCTCTGCTCGAACTCGGCGATGAGGCGCAGCTCGTCTTCGGTGGGCTCGACGGTGTTCTGCAGGTGCCCGTGGATGGCGCCGCGCGCCTGCTCGACGAGGTTCGGGGCGCGGCCATCGTACATGAGCACGGGATCGAGCGCCGGGGTGTTGAGCGTGCTCGGGATGCCGTGGCGCAGGGTGACCGAGCGCGCCGTGGGGTCATCGACGAGTCTCACATGGGTGGGCAGCGCGATCGGGACCAGGATGGTGGCGTCGGCGAGGAGGCGCGAGTAGCCGTGCCCGTAGAAGTCGTCGCTGCCGTCGTGCTGGAACAGCGGATCGTTGGGATGGTGCCGGTAGAGCGCCTGGATCTCGGCAGGCGTGAGGGTGCCGGTTTGTTCTGAATGGCAGGTGCGGCACGCCCGCCCGTTGCCGCCAAAGGTCCCCCGGGTAAAGAGGTGACGTCCGTCGCGCCGGTCGTGTCCGCGCAGGAGGTCGGCCTCTTGGACGTCCTGCGCCGCCGGTTCCAGAGATTCGACGGGAACGCCAGCACCGCCACACCCGGCCGCGGCCCCGAGGATTCCGAACCACACAAGATATCTAGTCAGCATGGATTATTCTCCTGGGAGAGGCCTAACTACAGGCAGGAGCAATAGAAACTTACTATCGTATTTCACGTGTCTATGTCCTCGCAGCGTCACCGGCCACTCTATTTCCTTTTGAGACTCTTATTAAGGGGTGGGTAGGGGGTTGGAAGTGATAATCGACATTGCACTGTAGATTTAGATAGACCTCGTTCATTTTTTTCGTTGAGGAGGTAGAAGTCCGCTATACGTAGCCCCCCATGCCGCGTCCCATACACTTCGAGATCCACGCCCAGGACCCAGAGCGCGCCATCCGGTTCTATACGGACCTGTTCGGCTGGCAGTTCCAGCGCTGGGGAACGAACGATTACTGGATCATCGTCACCGGCCCGGACGGGCAGCCGGGCATCAACGGCGGCCTCGTGCTCCGGCGCGGCGATGCCCCCGGGGAGATGCAGGCGATCAATGCCTTCGTCTGCACCATCGAGGTGCCGCAGCTCGACGAGACCCTCGGCCGCATGGGGGCGCTCGGGGGACGTATGGCCTTGCCCAAGATGCCGGTGCCCGGCGTGGGGTGGCTGGCCTACATCAAGGACACGGAGGGCAACATCCTCGGGCTCATGCAGCCCGACAAGGACGCCCACTGACCCGGCGTCGGCCCGCCGCTATCTGGCTCAGTACTCGGGGCGGAGGCGTTCGAGCTCGCGCTGGAGGCGGGCCTGGAAGTCAGGGGCGAGCACGTCGGTGCAAGCGGCGTAGCGCACGAGCGGCTCCCCTTCATCCCCCGAGCCGCCGGAGCCCCCTTTGTCTCCCCGGCCGGGCGCTGCCGGACCGCGGAAGTGGACGCCGACGATGCCGGTCTCGGCGATGACGAGCCGATTGAAGGCCTCGTGGACCGGGATGCTCTGCTCCCGGGCCACGGCCGCCACCTCTTGTCCGAGCACGCGTCGTGGCACCCGCCACAGGGTGAAGAAACCGGCGGTCGTGCGGCACGCGGGGCGCAAGCCGGCGGTCTCCAGGGCGGGCACGAGCCAGGCCAGGCGGGCGGCGTAGAGCCTGCGGAAGTCCGCCAGGATCGACTGCGCGAGCGGCTCGTCCTGGAAGAGGTCGCCGTAGGCCGCCATCACCCACGGCACCGGGCCCGAGTCGGTGTTGCCCTTGATCATGTTGAAGTCGTCGACGAAGTCGACCGAGCCCACGAGCGCGCCCAGGCGGGCACCCGGGTGGCTGAAGGATTTGCTGACAGAGTAAAGTTCCAGCCACTCGAGCTCGGGGTACTGGGCGGCGATGCGGGCCAGGGGCACGTGCCCCCCGGTGGCCAGCGTGGCGTAGGCGCCATCGTTGACCAGGCGGATGCGGCGCGGGATGCAGTATTCGATGAGCGCTCGCCAGTCGGCCTCTTCGGCGCCCACGGCCGCGGGGTTGCCGGGCCGGATGGTGAAGATGACGTCCACCTGGGGCTTGCCCGCGCGCTCGAGCGCCTCCTCGAGCCGTTCGAGCCGCAGGGTCATGTTGTCGGCCGAGATGAGCGGCCAGGTGACGCGCCGGGCGCCGAGGTACTCGCTCGTCCAGCGATCCACGATGTCGTACGCTGGGGCGTTGGTCACCACCGTGAAGGTGTCGCGCCGGCGGTGCAGGGCGCAGGCGAGCGGTAGGATGGCCGAGGCCGTCTTGATGCCGGCGATGGGCAGCGCCTTGCAGTGGGCCAGACCGGCGAGGTCGAGCCCGCCGTGGCTGCGCACCATGCCCTCGGCAAAGCCGTTGAGGTTGTTGTCCTCGCCGTAGGTGTGGAAGGCGTAGTCGGGGCGCGCCCCGAAGGCCGCCATGCGCTCGCGGATGGCGGGCGGCGGGATGGTGTCGGGGTTGCCGAGCGACAGGTTGAGCGGCTGCCGGCCCATGCGGCGGATGTAGTCGTCGCGCAGGCGGTAGATGAGCTGGAACAGGTTGATGCCCGTGGGCGGGATGCGCCGCGCCGTGCCCGGCTGCGGCATGGATCTTCCAGTCCCTGTGTCTCTTGCGGTCATGGCGGGCGAACCATACTGACCTGAGGGATGGAGCGCCAGTCTCGCGTGAGGCGGCGCGGGGCCGGCGCCGGCGTTACTCCCAGGGGCGCGGACGCTCGTCGAAGTTGACGATCATCTGCCGCGTCGTGATGCCCGACCATTCGGCGAAGAGCAGCGTCTTGTTGTCGTGCGATAGCGCCATGGTCCCTTCAATCACCTCGCTTCGTAGAATGCTCTGCTCTTTCCCTGTGGCGATGATGTGGCGAATCATCTCGTGTCCCGTCCACCTGACAAAAGACTTCCCGTCCGGCGCCCAGGTCATCTCCCTCGCCTCGAACGTCTTCGACGGGCTTGTGTCGAGGGGAACCCCGGGTGGGAGAAGGGACCAGCGGAATAACAAATGGTTGACCCTACGACCGAGCAGGCGCTGGCCTCCGGTGGGCGCAGGGACCAACAGCGTGTCCGGAGGGAGGGCCTCTTGAAAGGCTTGTCCTCCGGCGAGCGAGATCCTCCAGACTCCGAGGGGATGGTCGTACGTGCCCAACCAGCCATAGAGCCAGGCATCGCCTCCGATCATCATCCCGATCACAGGTCCAGGGAATTGTCCCAGGGGACGCGCTGGGCCTCCGGTCCGTGGGATGGCCTGGATCTTGGCGCCGGCCTCGTTGTTGATGGCGATCACCACCTCCCGGCCGTCGGGCATGAGCGCCATGGCATCGGCCGGGGAGATGATGTCCTCGTCTCCGCTCTGGACCGAGAGGACGGCTGCGTAATCCTTGCCCTCCCGGTGCACGAGCACGACCACCGCGCTGTCGTCGGGGGTGAATTGCGGCGCCTTGAAGCGGTTGCGGGTGAGGCTGATCGAACGACGCTCGCCGGTATCCAGGCGGTAGGCGACGAGGGGGAGTGATTGCTGTTCCTCCCCAAAAAGGAGGGTCTTTCCATCGGAGGAGACGCCGTACACCGCGATTCGGTTGAGACCCGTCAAGACGGCGATGCGACCGGTGCCGGTGGACATGAGCGAGGAATCGCTGCCCTGGCTCGGGATCTCCCACAGCTCGCTGTGACCGCTTCGCAACGAGGAGAAGATGACACTCTTGCCGTCAGGGGCGAACAAGGGCGTGCGATTGGTCTGCTGATCTACGGTGAGTCGATGAGGCGTGCCCTTGTCCACGTCCAGGATGTAGACGTCGCTCCGGTCGTGGTCATCGCTGATGACCACATAGGTCAACTGCTGGCCGGTAGGGTCGCACTGCAGGTCTTTGACCAGGGTCCCCTTGGGCAAATGGATGAGCTCCCGTAGAGGCTGACCCGGCCGTTCTCGTATCGTGAGCCTCGTGCGGGCGCCCTGGGCTGTCCCCTCTTCAGCCAAGATCAGCCGGCCCATGCAGTCCACTACTTCGGTGACCCCCCGCGCGACCTCCTCGAGAGTGCCATCCTCGATGGAGATGCGGACGGCGCGGGAGTCCGGCGTCACGCTGAGGATCGCCTGATTGTCATGCGTCCAATGGATAGGGTAGAGGTAGCCCGAGTTGGTAAGCGCTCGTCGAGCGCCGCCGGCCATCGGCTCGACGTACAGCCACCACTTGTCCCCGTGGCCGGCGACATAGGCCAGGCTTTTCCCATCGGGCGAGAGCGCGGCATTGCTGGCGTCCTCCTCGTAGAGGGGCACGCGAGCCTGGATCTTGGGCTGCCACGCTGGAGTCCGGCGGCTCGTCGCATACCAGGTCACGAAAACAGCCAGTACGGCGGCAGCCAGGGTCGCTGGAAGTAGCATGCGCCGCGTGAAGCGCCGTGGTGGTCCATCGAGCGCCTGCTGTACCTCGCGGGCCGTGCGAAAGCGCTGCTCCGGCGCCTTGGCCAACAGCCGCTGTACCACGTGCGACAACCAGACCGGGATCCCCTTGGGCCGCTTCCGGCGCGGATTCGGGACCGTCCTGGCAACGCACTGCTCGGCGCTCTTGAAGCTCGTGGCCTCGGGATAGGGCAACTCACCGACCAGGAGTTCGTAGAGCAAGCAGCCGAGCGCATATAGATCGGTGCGCGCGTCCACGGGCCCCCCCGTGAGCTGCTCCGGCGCCATATAGGCCGGCGTCCCCGACATCGCCCGTTCACCCGCCCCCCGGCTACGAACCACCAGACGGGCGAGCCCGAAGTCCATCAGCGCCACCCGGCCGGTGCCATCCTCGAGGAGGATGTTGTCCGGTTTGAGGTCGCAGTGCACCACTCCCTGGTGGTGGGCGGCATCGAGCCCACTGGTCACGGCGCGAGCGATGCGGAGCACCTCGTCCAGGGGCATCGGGCCCCCGCGGCGACAACGCTGGGCCAGCGTTTCGCCGTGGATGAACTCCATCTTGACGAAGGAGTGACCGTCGGTCTCTTCCAGGTCGTAGGTGCGGCAGATATTGGGGTGGGAAATCTTCTGCGCCAGCGTCACCTCGGCTCGCAGTTGAAGTAGCTCCTCCTCGCGGCTGGTGATGTCGCCGCGGAGCACTTTGAGCGCCACGTCGGTGCCCAGCGACAGGTCCCGAGCCAGGTACACGATGCCCATACCGCCTTGGCCGAGGAGTCTCCGCAGGTCGTAACGACCGAGCCGCGTGCCCGTCAGGTCCTCGTCTCCTGGAGACGCCGGATTGCAGGGGACCGGCAGGGTCGGCTGGCCCTCGTTTGCGTCATCTGTCACGACAGGGAACCGTCGAATCACGAGTTCGAGTGGGACCGCATCATACGCTGGCCAACCCCCTTTTAGCCTGAAGATGGCGCTTGGAGATGTGGGATGGACAACAGCCGCCGCGCATCTTGCTCGAGCATCCAATGGATGCCGGCGATGCAATCAGGGCGATAAGGAGGGAGACCCCTGCGGGGGGACGCAGAGCACGCAGGCGCCACACAACGGGCGAGCCTACTTCGATTCGCAGCGCCAGAACTGGAACACCGCAGTGGGATGTCGCTCACTGCGCCGCAGTAGGCAGGCTACCGCGGTGTTTCGGCTGGGGATCAGTGGCAAGGATGCGTGTGGCATCCACGGGTATGGCACTGGTCGGTCACGCTGGACCCGGTGCAAGTCGCCGTGCAATCCGCGGTAGGTGCACCGCCGGCGACGATTTCGAGCTGGTGGGTCGACAGCTTCTTGAGCGTCTCCTTGCTGAGGGACAACTTGATACCGGCCTTCTTGTTGTTTTGACGCATCGCCCTTCTCCTTGAATGCAGCGGCACGGGACCGCTGCGGGTTCCCACCATTCCCGCGAGGCAAGACACAATGGCCGCATCGACGCGCCGAGACGGAAAACAAACCGTCCGACGGGCAAAGAAAGGCCATCAGCGAGAAAACCAGTCACCGACGACGAACGTCATGACCGATCCACCCAGATGCTTTCGGTCATACCCCCGTACCACAGTTATAAGGGACCCCTTTGAAACTCAGCAAGGGATTTTGCTTAGAAGCAAAAATTAATAATTGCGACACGAAGCTTTTGTTGGGTAACGCACAAACAGTACATGCCTCGAGCGGTCGAGGCGCCTCGACGCGCCTCCGACCTCGATGCACATCTTGATGCGAGGTCGTTGTTCCACATCACGTCCCACGCGCTCGCGTGGCACACGGCCTCGCGGTCGCGGGGCTTGGTGACCTGCGAGCGCTCCCGGGGGCGAGGCGCCAGCCTCGCGTGCAGCGACGCGGCAGCCCGGGGCAGGCGGCTCGCTTCACTTCCAGGGACGCGGGCGCTCGTCGAAGTTGATGATCATCTGCCGCGTGACGTGCCCCGACCACTCGCCCAGAAAGAGGGTCTTGCCGTCGTGCGACAGCGCCATCTCGTCGATCACATCACTGCTCATCAGGACTTCTTCTCCCCCCCGAGGGGGGAGGGTGTGGCGGATGATCTCGCGGCCATTCCAGCTGAGGAAGAACGTTCCATCGGAGGCCCAGGCGATGCGCGGGCGTGCGTCAAACGTCTTGGCTGCGATGGTATCCAGAGGCTCTCCAGGACGGAGCAGGTGCCAGCGGAGCATGGACGAGTTCAACTTGTGACCCACCAGGCGCCAGCCTCCCACCGGTGCCGGGAGCACGATAGCGTCCGCCAAGGTACTCTCGCGGATCGCGTCCCCTCCGGCGAGCGGCACTTTCCACGTGCCCTCGTGGCTCATCCCCTTGATCCAAGGGTAGATCCAACCCGCTGCATCCAGGTGCAGCGAGGCCACGGCACCGGAGACCCGGCTGATCAAGCGGCTGGGTCCCCCGGTCCGTGGGATGGCCCGGATCTCGGCCCCTTTGTCATCGTTGATGGCGTAGATGACCTCCCGGCCGTCGATCGTGAGGGTCACGGCGTCCGCCGGGGTCAGGAGGCGTTCCTTTCCGTCCGCGATATCTATCGCGGCGGCGTAGTTCTTGCCCTGGCGGGTCATGCGCAGGATCAATTCGCGGCCGTCCGGCGCCGGGTGGACCTGCCAAAGGAGATCGAGGGCCGAATGGACGCGACGGCGGCGTTGGGTGGCGAGATCATAGGCGAACAACGGAAACGCAGGCGCCTCCTCGGAATAGACGAGGAGATGGCCATCGGGAGACACATCGGCCCCCGAGGTCCGCGCGAGCCCGGTCGTGAGCACCACACGGCCCAACCCGGTCGGGATGAGGAGACTCTTGCCTCCCTGGATCGGTATTTCCATCAGCTCGCTCGTGCCATTCTGGAGCGAGGAAAAAATGACGCTCTTGCCATCTGAAGCAAAGGTCGGGTTGCGGTTGTTCTGTTGGTCGAACGTGAGCCGACGTGGCTTCCCTTCCTCGAGGTCGAGGATGTAGATGTCGCTCTGATCGACGATGCCGGGCTTCGTGATGATGCTGGCGTAAGCGAGCTGCCGGCCTGCGCGGTCGCAATGCAGCTCCTTGATCAAGGAGTCCCCCGGGATGCGGAGGAGGTCCCGCTCATATCCCGAGGGCTCCCTCATCAAGAACCGCGCCTCACCCGAATGCGGACCGACATCCTGGGTGACGAAGACCAGCCGTCCGTTACAGTCATCCGCAGCCGAGGTGTACTCGGCGAGCTGCTCGATCCCACCATCCTGCACGGATATGCGAACGAGTCGATCATCCGGGGTCACGCCCAGCAGCGCCCGACTATCGTGAGTCCAGCGAAGGGAACCGACATATCCCAGGCTCGCGATCGTGCGAGCGGGCCCACCTGAGAGCGGCTCGACGTAGACCCGCCAGGTCTCATCGCGATCGGCGACGTAGGCCAGGCTCTGGCCATCAGGGGAAATGGCGGCGTTGCTGGCGTTCTCATCGTAGGCCGGCGAGCGTGCCTTGATCTGTGGCTGCCACGATGCCGGGCGAGAGGCTCCCGCATACCAGGTCAAGGACATCACCAGCCCCAGCAAGACCGCCAGGCCCCCGATGATACCGCGCCGTAAGAGTCGGCGGGGCCAGTCGAGCGCGATCAGGAGCTCGTTCGCGCTGCGATAACGCTTCTGCGGATCCTTGTCCAGGAGCCGTGCGATCACCCGGGACAGCCAGGGCGGGACATCGGCTCTCTTCTCGTGGACGGGGACGATGGGCTCCGTCGAGTACTGGAGGGCGTTCTCGAACGTCGTCGCCAGGGGATGGGGGACGTCCCCTGTCAGGAGTTCGTACATCACACAGCCGAGCGCGTAGAGGTCCGAGCGTGCATCTGCCTGACTACTCGCCAATTGCTCGGGCGCCATGTAGGCAGGTGTTCCGGACACATCCTTCTGGTCCCCGAGCCGGCTGCGGCTTTGGATTCGAGCCAGCCCGAAGTCCATCAACACCACACGCTCGGTGCCGTGCTCGATGAGGATGTTCTCCGGTTTGAGATCGCAATGCACCACGTCCTGCGCGTGCGCGGCTACAAGGCCGCTGGCCACGGCACGAGCGATGCGCAGCACCTCCGCGACGGGCAGCTGCGTGTGGCTCTGGTGTCGTTTCGCCAGCGTCTCGCCGGCCACGTACTCCATCTTGACGAAGTAGAGGTCGTCGATGTGCTCCAGATCGTAGGTGCGGCAAACGTTCGGATGGGTGATCTTGTGCGCGAGGAGGACCTCGGTCCGGACGCGGCGCAAGGCCTCTTCCTGACTCGCGACGTCACGATAGAGCAACTTGAGCGCGACATCGCTGGCCAGGGCCATGTCACGGGCCAGGAAGACCGCTCCCATCCCTCCCTCCCCAAGGAGCATCCGCAGCTCATACCGCGAGCCCAGGCACGCGCCCGGTTCGAGTCCGTGCTCGGCGAGCCGGGGCGACTGCGGCGCGACCGGCAGCGTCAGCGGATTCCGAGGAGGAGGCATATGAATGGTCATAGCGAAAAAGCTCAGTACTTGATGTGTGTCAGGCTACGTTCTCATCCAGCCGATTATTTCACTAATACATGATCTCGCAGGCGCAAAGCGTTCCTGAGCCAAGGAAGTGGATTGGGTGGGAGTCCCCTCGCGGCGAAGCAGGGAGCGATCGACCCCTTGCGTCAAGGCGAGGCGCGCTTCGTCAGGGAGAGAGGGGATGAAGTGGAGGAAGAAGGTATCGGAGCAATGAGGATGTACTGCGGCGCTCTAGTGTCCGGCGGTATGGTTTGACCAGCAATTTCCGGTGCAAGCCGCCGTGGGTTCGGCGCCTCCCCCCGGGGGAGGGCCTCCTCCAATGACACCTCCGAGGTCGAGGTCCGTCAGTTGCCGGACGGTCTCCTTGCTGAGGGACAGCTTGCCATTGGTTGCTTTCTTTT
>DATAGU010000076.1:0-15790 GCA_036263495.1 Polyangia bacterium
TCGAGGATCTCCTCGCGGTCGCCGTAGTAGCCGACGGCCGAGGCGGAGAGGAGCACGCGCGGGCGCGGGTCGGCGGCGGCGATGCCTTCGACGAGGTGGCGCGTGCCGAGGACGCGGCTGTCGCGGATGAGGCGCTTGCGGCCTTCGTTCCAGCGGCCCCCGGCCACGGGTTCCCCGGCCAGGTGGATCACGACGTCAGCGCCGTCGAGCGCCGAGCGGGGAGCCGGTTCGGCCAAGGGATCCCAGGGATGGCCGCCGAGGCCGAGCTGCTGGTGGGCGCGCGTGGTGTCGCGCGTCAGGACGGCGAGCGTGGCGCCGTGCGCCCGGAGTGCCGGGAGGAGGTGCCGTCCGATGAGGCCCGTGGCGCCCGAGACGATGATCTTCATGAGGATACCTCTCGCCGTCCGTTCAGAATCACACTGCCGGTTATAGCCACGCGCGCTGGGCGGCGTCTATCGCTGCCCGTGCCTCGCACGGCCCACTCTAGTGAAGACCATCCCTGATTCCCGAAGCCTCTGCTAAGCTCGGGCGAACCATCGACATTCAACGAGGTGTCCACATGCCCCGCATCGTCCGCGTCGGCCTCATCCAGGCCAAGAACGAGGTGCCACCGAGCGAGAGTCTGGAGGCCATCAAGTCGGCCATGATCGAGAAGCACCTTGTGATGATCGATCAGGCCGCTCGCCAGAACGTCCAGATCCTCGGCCTTCAGGAGTTGTTCTACGGTCCCTACTTCTGCGCCGAGCAGGAGGCGCGCTGGTATCGCTTGACCGAGCGCATCCCCGATGGCCCCACGACGAAGCTGATGCAGGAGCAGGCCAAGAAGCACGGGATGGTGCTCGTGGTGCCGATCTACGAGGAGGCGATGCCGGGCGTGTACTACAACACGGCGGCGGTCATCGACGCGGACGGCACCTACCTCGGGAAGTACCGCAAGACGCACATCCCGCACTGCCACCCGGGGTTCTGGGAGAAGTTCTATTTCACCCCGGGCGACCTCGGCTATCCCACGTTCGATACGCGCTTCGCGCGGGTCGGGGTGTACATCTGCTACGACCGTCACTTCCCCGAGGGGGCGCGGGCGCTCGGGCTGGCGGGCGCCGAGATCGTGTTCAACCCCTCGGCCACGGTGGCCGGCCTGTCGGAGTACCTCTGGGACCTCGAGCAGCGCAGCCACGCGGTGGCCAACGGTTACTTCGTCGCCACCTGCAACCGCGTGGGCCGCGAGGCGCCCTGGAACATCGGTGAGTTCTATGGCAACTCGTACGTCTGCGATCCGCGCGGGAAGGTGCTCACGCGCGCCTCGCGCGACAAGGACGAGCTCATCTTCGCCGACTGCGACCTCGACACGATCCAGGAGGTGCGGTCGCAGTGGCAGTTCTTCCGCGATCGGCGTCCCGAACTTTACGGTTCGCTCTCCGCCGTCCACGTCGATCACGGCTCGGGGCGCAAGTAAACACGGGAGCGCCGCCCCGCGGTGCGGCGGCGCTCGGCTTCCTACCCTCTTCCCGGGCCCAGCTTGAAACTCGGTTCGCCCACCGCGCGTGCGGTGGGAGAAAGGACTCGTCGTGGGAGTCTGGATCAGTCGCGTGTATACCAAGTCCGGCGATCAAGGGCAGACCTCGTTGGTCGGGGGCCAGCGAGTGCCCAAGGATGCGCCGCGCATCGAGGCCTTCGGCACGGTCGACGAGCTCAACGCCGTGGTGGGGCTCCTGCGCCGCGCCAACCAGACCGATCCCGCCCCCGACGAGGCGCGCCAGCGCATCGATACGCTCCTCGAGCGGGTGCAGAACGAGCTGTTCAACCTCGGCTCGATCCTGGCCACGCTGCCCGAGGATGTCGGGCCGCGTCAGCCGCGCATCGAGGTACGCCACGTCGAGGCGCTCGAGCGGGAGATCGACGGCTTCAACGAGGGCCTGCCCCCGCTCCAGAGCTTCGTCCTCCCTGGTGGCGGGTGGACCTCGTCCTACCTGCACCTCGGGCGCACGGTGTGCCGTCGCGCCGAGCGATGCGTGGTGAGCTTGGCGGCGGTGGAGAGCGTGGATCCCGAGGCGATCCGCTACCTCAATCGCCTGTCGGACCTGTTCTTCGTCCTCGGTCGCTGGAACGCGCGCCAGCGGGGGGAGAAGGAGCCCCTGTGGCGCATGGAGAGCACCTGATCGTTCACCAGAGCTAGCGCAGACGCCGCCCGGGCCCGCTCCGGATGCTCATGGAGAGGGCTCGCGTGGGTGGCTCCGCCTCACTTCTCTTCGGGATCGTCGGACAGGTAGGCGCGGATCGCCTCGTCGAGCGTGGTGGTCTCGAGATCGTCTTCGCTGAAGATGCTCCGCCCCGAGATGCGCGAGGGGGTGTTGCGCGGCGGCATGCCGGCCAGCGACGAGGTCGGGGCCGGGGTGTTACGCCCCGAGGGACCGACCACCATGCGGTTCTGATCGCTCACGATCACCGTGGGGCGGGCCACGACCACGCCCTCGGCGGTGGAGCGCATGACCACGCTGTTGCGAGACGCGGCGTCGACGGGGATGGGCGGAGGCGCGGTGAAGCGCGGCGCAGGGCGCGCGCCGGCGCCAGGCAGCGGCGCGGGCGCGACCCGGACCTGCGTGGCGTCCGACACCGGGAGCGTGAGCCCCTGCACGTGAACCGGCGATTCGGCGATCACCGTGTCGGTGCGACCGGCCATCGCCCGCTGTTCATCGCGATAGTAGGCCTCGGTCACCGGGCGGCCCGACTCGGCGGAGAGATCGCCGGAGACGTACTCGGAGCGCACCATGCGCGGCGCGGTGGGACGCGCCGTGGCCGCGTCGTCCTCGGCGCCGGGGCGCAGGACGGGCGGCGGCGTGCGCTGCACGTTCCCCTGTGCACCACGCTCGATGACCGAATCGCGTCCCGGCGGCTTGGGCGTGACCGTGGGGGGCCGGCGCGCGGCATCAGTCCCCCGGGCCATGGTCGGGAGCGGCGCCGTAGAGAGCGGGATGGCCGGCGCAGCGGGCGCCATGTGTGGGATCGGCGGCGGCGTCGAGCGCGGCGACGGGACCCCGCGCGGCACCGGGGTCGCGCGAGGTGCCGGCGTGACGCGAGGCGTGGGCGTCACGCGCGGCGACGGGGTCAACCGCGGCGACGGTGTCGTCCGGGCCGATGAGCCAGCGGGAGCGCCGGCGGCCGGCGGCGGTGGAGTTGGCGACGCGGCAGCGAGGGGCGGCGCCTTGACGGGCGCGCTCGCCGGCGGGGCAGACGCAGGCTCCGGCGCAACCTTGGGGCTCTCGGAGGAGATCTCAGGGGCGGCGTCGTGTTTCTCTTCGAGCGTCTCGGCGTCCTCCGAGACAGCAGGCGCCTGGCCGGCGGCGGCCTGCGCTTCGAAGCGCGCGGCGGCCAGCTGCCCGGAGGGCGAGCTGAAGAACTGCGCGATCCGCTCATCGAACTGGCCGGCGCGCAGCTCCTGCAGCATCGACTTGTGCTGCGCCTGCATGCGCCGCTGGACCACCTCGTCATCCTCTTCGGGTTGGTACTCGCAACGCTTGGAGGCGAGGATGGTGCCGCCGAAGAACAGGTGCGTGTGCAGGCGGGGGCTCTGCAGTCCCGAGTCCTCGGTCTGGACATGGAACGTGTGCGACCCGTGACGGATGTTGTGGTTGTAGCCGTGAAGTGGTGGGCGGGACTTCATCACGGTGCGGGTGCAGTGTACCATAAAAGTTCTACGAAACGTGATACGGCCTCATGCCCTTCTTATACAAGAGCACCGGCTCGCCCTCCAACCGCCCTGTTCAGAAGTGGCGAGACACTTGAAGATTTCTGCTCCTTCAGGTAATCAGGAACACATGACAACCCGGGAGGTGGAGCGCCTGTTCCTCTCCAAGATCAGTGAGTTCCTGGTATCGCTGCCCTTCGACCTCAAGGTCCTTCAGGAAGCGGTCTCGGACCCTGATCTGGATCGTCGGACTCGCGAACTGGCCGCTGGTGGAGTGATTCATACGCTGGGCCCCCAGGAAGGCGAGGCCGGCCCGCTGCGTTATGCTGATGACGTCTTGCTCCTGCGGGCGGCCCTCCATGCCGTCGTGCAACGAGGGGGCGAAGGCGCTACGGCCTTCCGCGAGCGATTCTCCGAGATCTACGGCACGCTCGATGATGACGTTCGCCTGTTCGAGCAGTACCTGGGCGATACGTGGCGCTGGCTCGTCTCCAAGGTCGAGGCCTTTCCCAAGCAGGTCTACAAGGGCAAGCGCGCGACCCAGTACGTGGATGACGAGGCCGCCCTGGCCTTCCTCTATGAGGAAGGCCTCGAGTTCCAGACGAACTACAACATCACCGAGGAACAAGTGCGCAACAAGCTGCGCCGCGCCGATCAAGTCGTCGAGCTGCTGAACAAGCGGCGCGCCGAGGACGCCAAGAAGATCGGTTGATCCCCCCGCCCCTCGCTCCTCCCTCTTACAGGTCCACCTTCTCCACCGACCCGAGCGGTTGCCCGAGGAAACGGCCGCCCACTTCGCCGAGTCGCGCCTCGTCGGTGACGTAGCACTCGAGGCGCCCGTTGTCGGCCGGCCGGCGTCGCTCCCCGAGCGCCCGAGCCGCGGCCTGGGCCATGGCGCGCGCCGAGTCGACGAGCCGCACCTCGTGGCGCCACAGAGATCGCGCCACTCGATCGAGGAGCGGCTGGAGCAGGGGGTAATGCGTGCACCCGAGCACGAGCACATCGAGGTTCGGGGCCGCTTCGTGTAGCTCGGCCAGATAGCGCCGCACCACCGCCTCCGCCGCCTGGATCTCGAGCTGCGCCCCGCCGTCCCCCAGCCAGCCCTCTTCGGCCAGGGGGACCAGCAGCGGGCAGGCGAGCTGGACGACCCGGACCCGAGCGTCGCGCGCGGCGATGGCCTGTGGATAGGCGCCCGATCGGACCGTCGTCAGCGTTCCGATGACGCCGACCTGGCCGCTGCGCGTGGCGGCCACCGCGGTCTCTGCCCCTGGCCCGACCGCTCCCAGCACCGGCACGGGCAGCTCCCGCTCGAGCAGGGGCAACGCGGACGCCGAGGCCGTGTTGCATGCGACCAGCAGCATCTTCACCTCTCTCTCGAGCAGGAAGCGAGCGCTCTTGAGGGAGTAGTAGCCCACCGTCTCCGGGCT
Organism: Polyangia bacterium; assembly: GCA_036263495.1. GTDB lineage: Bacteria > Myxococcota_A > Polyangia > Palsa-1104 > SHYY01 > DATAGU01. The sequence continues at coordinate 5,113 of DATAGU010000076.1, forward strand.
CTTCGTGCCATAGGGCAGGCGGGCGGTGTCCCCGAGATACACGATGTGTTCGCCCGGCAGCCGCTGCCGCAGCGCCCGCACCACAGTCAATCCGCCTAGCCCCGAATCGAAGACGCCAATGGGTCGCTCTGCATCCATGCGGCCTTAGCATAGCGCGTGACGGGTCGGCTGTCGTTTTCGCTTGACGTGGCATGGCCCTGCCCCTAGCTATCCAAATAGGTTTTTTCCCTCCCATTTTCCGGCTCGGCGGGCGCTGCCCGTCGGAATGACGCGTTGATTCACGGTGCTCCGGCGGGTTCTGCCGCGGCGCCGCGAACCGACGAGAAACGAGAGGTGCCACATGGGGAGTTGCAGGTAAGACCCGTCTGTTTCTCTGGTCGCGATCGCGCGCACGTCAAACGAAAGGCGCTCAACTACTGGTACCAGCACCGCGACGAGCTCGGCATGACGCTGCGTGATTTCTTTCTCCGTTGCCGCCTCAGCGCCGATCAACGTACCATCACCTTCCTTTTTTAATCTCCGAGCCGAGCGATGGAGCACGCACTGAATCGTCGGGAGGGACCTGCCTGGCTGCTACACGAGGGCCTACGCATCGCCACTCAGGGCGAGGCCGTCCCCTTGGATCGTTCCGTCGTAGAGGCGGCGATGCGCGATGTCGCGGCATCGCGGGATCTCGAGCCCGCCGTGGTGCGCGACGGCCTGACCTCCATCCTCCTCGGGCACAAGGTCAACATCGCGCTGCAGTGGCTCCACGAGATCGGGTTCCTCACCATCTGGCTGCCCGAGATCGAGGCCACCGTCGATTTCTCGCAGGAAGGCGGGCGGCGCCACAAGGATGTGTGGGAGCACACCAAGCAGGTGGTGCTGCAGTCGGTGCCGCGGGTCTCGGTGCGCTGGGCGGCGCTGCTCCACGACATCGGCAAGGTGCCGACGCGCACCTTCACGCCCGATGGCGGGGTGCACTTCCACGGCCACGCCGAGGTGGGGGCGCGCATGTTCGACGCGGTGGCGCGCCGCTTCAACTTCGACAAGCCCCTCAAGCAGGTGGTGCGCTTCCTCATCCTGCACCACCTGCGCGCGAATCAGTATGACGGCAGCTGGACCGACTCGGCCGTGCGGCGCTTCGACCGCGAGATGGAGCCCCATCTCAAGGACCTGCTCGACCTGTCGCGCGCCGACATCACCTCCAAGCGGCCGGGCAAGCGCCAGGCTGCGCTGCGCTCCATCTCCGAGCTGGCGGATCGCATCGAGAACCTGCGCGCCGAGGACGCGATCGTACCGCCGCTGCCCTCGGGCATCGGCGACGTCATCATGCAGCACTTCGGCCTTGCGCCTTCGCGCCAGATCGGGGACCTCAAGCGTGCGCTCGAGACGGCCGTGGCCGAGGGCAAGCTGGAAGCGCGGCGCGAGGCGGCCTACTACCTCGAGTACGTGGCCGGCTTGCTCGGCCGCGCGCCGACCGTCTGAATTCCTGCGCCCCGGGCTCGGACGGTGGAGCCCCCCCATCGATACCACCGACACCGGGCCGCGCGGGAGCAAACCCTCGCATCTACTCCAGGCCGTGCATGTGAACGTGCGATCCTCCGCGCCCCTGCGGCGCGCGCTGCTGCTGGCCCTGCTCCTATGGCCACCGGCCATGGCGTGGCCTGAAGAGCCTTCGCCCGTGCCGGCTCTCGTGGTCAGCACACAACTCGATGGGGAGCTGGCCTCGCTCGATTGTGAGAAGCAGGCGCCGTCGTCGGGACTCGTCGAGCTGGCGGCGGAGCTCGCGGGGGAGCCGCAGGCGCTGGCCCTCGACACCGGGGATCTCCTCGGCGCCTCGGCGGTGTCGCGCCGCGCGGTGGAGGACGATGCCCCGGCGCTGGCGCGGGCGCTGCGCAGCACGGGGCTGCGGGCCATGGCCCTCGGCTACCGCGACCTGGCGATGCCACGGGAGACGCTCATCACGGCGGCGCGCGCCCTGAAAGAGGAGGGCCTGCCGCTCGTGCTGTCGAACCTGCGCTGCGCCCCGGCGGCGGCGGCGCTGTGCGCGGCGGTGGCGGACACGGATGACCCGCCGCTCCTCCTCGATACGCCGGCAGGGCCGGTGGCGTTCGTGGTGCTGCTGGCGCCCTCGGCCCTGGTGCGCGTGGCACGGGATCGCGCCGCCGACCTCGAGCTCCTGGATCCGGCCGACACGTTGCGCCGTTTGGCGCCGAGGGCCCGCGCGGCCGGCGCCAAGGCGGTGGTGGCCAGCTACGACGCGGCGGAGCGCAGCGGTCTCGACGCGGCGCTCGGTCTGGTGACGGCCTTGGACTCGAGCGAGACCATGGCACCGCACGATCTCCTCCTCGTCAACCGCCTGCGCGAGGGGGTGCGCGAGGTGCTCACGAGTCAAGGCCTCCCGATGGTGGCCACGCGCCCCCGGCACGCCGTGCTGCTCTCGTCCGCAGGCCGCGAGCGAGTGCGCCCCGCCCGGGTCGCTCAGCCGCCTGCCGAGGTGCTCCACTACACCGCGGCCCTGTCGCGCCGACTATGTCAGGCGCTGCACCGCCCGCTGCCTGGCGGCCAGCTCGAGGCGCCGCTCGAGCGGGAGCAGTTCGCCGGCCTTCTACTCGACGTCATGCGCGAGGCGGCGCGCGCCGAGGTGGCGATCCTCAATCACAACGCGCTCCGGGCCCCCGGGGGTCTGTTTCCCCTGCAGGGGCGGATCGACGAGCTGGCGGTGACGGCGGCCCTGCCGTTCGACGACCAGCTGCGCGTGGGCCGGCTCCCGGGCGCGCTGGTCGGCGCACTGGCCCGCTCACCGCAGGCCGCACGCCTCTACCTGCGCGGCGTCCAGGTTCAAGAGGGCCGGGTGCTCGTCAACGGGCGCCCGCTCGATGAGCAGGGGAGCTACCGCGTGGTCACCACAGGGTTCCTCGCCCAGGGGGGCGACGGTGTCCTGCCTCCGAACGCGATGGGCTCGCTCGTGCCGCTCGATAGACGGGGGCCACGCGAGCTCCTGCTCGACTGGCTGACCCGGCCGCACACCGGCGACATCACGACCTTGCCCGTGGATCCGGGCCTTCATCCGCGCTGGACCCTGCGCTGGTCGCTCGATGCGACCTACTCCTCGACCAGCATCAGCAACCCGGGTGGCTACACCGATGCACAGCTCTCGCGCGCGGCCAGCACGGCCCTGCGCGGCGATCTGGAGCTGCGCGCGGACGCGGATCACCCCGGCTTCCGCTTCGACAACTCGCTGCGGCTGCGCTACGGCGTGACCCGCACACGCACGGCGACGGCCGATTCCGGCTTCACCGAGAGCTCGGACCTCATTGTGCAGCGCTCGACGCTCACGCAGCGGGTGCGGCCGCGCCGCCCGCGCCCCTACGACCCCCAGCCGTATTTCGAAGGCTACACCGAGTCGGAGTTCACCCGGCCGGTGGAGCGCAGCTATCACCACCTCGAGGTGCGCGCCTCGGTGGGGCTGCGGTTCACGCTGTGGGGTCGGTTCCAGGTGCAGGGGGGCGGCGGGCTCGACTGGGAGTTGCTCGCGCCGGGCTCGCTGCCGATGCCGGTGGTCGTGGCGGGCTGGTCGCTGCCGCCCACCCGCATCTTCAGCATCCGGGGGCGACCGGCGGAGGCGCAGACGACGCTCGACGTGGCCTGGCGCGATCCGGGGCACCACTCGGATCTGCTCGTGCGGTTCAACGCCAAGCTGTCGCTGCCGCTGTGGGGGACCCTGGCGGTGGTCCTCGGGTATGACCTGTTCGTGCGTGAAGTCGCCGGGATGCCGCGCGGCGTGGCGGGCGACATCACGATCGGGCTACGGGTGGCGCAGAGTCGTTCGATACAGTCGTTCGGGCACTGACCCCAAGGTCTGGGGACTCACGCTTCCTTGAGGAAGCAGAGGTAGCGCTCGGGGAGGTCGTCGAACTCCATGGGCCCGCCGCAGTGCTGGCAGTTGAAGGCGGGGACCACCATCGACGCCCGCGGAAAACGGGGGTGGACGTCGATCACCTTGCACTCTTCGATGGCGCAGCTCTCGCAAACATAAGGGGCGAGCAGCGAGCCGATGCGCGCCGGGCCGCGGAAGTTGTAGATGGCGTTCAGCTGGGTGACGACGGCGGGCGAACACTTGGCGAAGAGCAGGCTCGTGACGTGCGGCAGGTTGCGCACGAAGTTCACCCACTCGCGCACGCCGCACGAGTTGACCCGGGTGATGCCCGCGAGCTGGAACTCGACGTCGCCCCGGAGCTCCCGCTTGAGCGTCGAGAAGTCGGCATTCTCGTCGATCTCACCGGCAAACTCGACCACCGTGCCGCAGTCCGTCTTCACGATCGACCAGCGAAGCGCCGCGTCGCCCGCGGCCTGCGATGGCCCTTCCATGACGATGTCCATGCGGCCCTCCGTCCCCCCTCTTCAGGGGGTTCCCGTGGGGTGCCAGTACTGATCCTTGATCTCCGTGAGGACTGGCTCGAGCGGCGTCGGCGTCACCTGGATGCCCTCGAGCTGCACGACGTCCGGTTCGGTCATGACGGGGCGGCGCGTCTTGGGCCCAAGGCGCGTGGCGAGCGCGCGATAGGGCTCGGCCGTCCCCGCACGCCAGCCTTCATAGGTGCCCCCCGGGCTGCTCCCCAGCACCACCTGCCGGATCTTGGCCACGAGCTCCGGCCGCAATGCGCTGTTGATTTGCACGAACGCCGGGTTGGGCACCCGCGGTCCCTCGAACACGCGGTGGAGCCCCCGCCCCTGCCCCTCGGGCGCGAACACGCACTCGGCCTTCTTGAGCACCACCGTGGTGATAGCCGAGGCCAGATCGGGCGTGGTCTGGCGCGCCCCGAAGTGCTTGGGCAGCTCACCGTCGAGGAGGCCGTTGTCGATGAAGTTCGAATCCTTCGAGGCGGTGGCCACATAGACGAGGCGCTTGCCCTGTAGCTCGCCGATGCCGCCCGATTCCGAGGAGTAGAGGACCCACCGGACAAACGTGTCGCCGCTGCTCGCGGCCGTGGCGATCACGTTGTAGGGCACGCCCCGCTCGGCCAGGTAGATGCCGTCGAGGACGGCGAGATCGACCTGGTTCTTCGCCAGCGCCGCCTCCAGATCCTGGCTGCGGGCATAGGCCTTGGGCTCGACGGTCACGCCCGTGCTGCTGGCGATCTGCTGGGCGAGCCGGCTGACGAAGGCATACCGCGCGTCACCCGACTCGAAGGGCGCGTTGGGCGCGAACAGGGCGAGGGTCAGCTTCTCCTGCGCCGCTGCCGGGATCGCCCGGGTCAGGAGAAGAAACGCGATCGCCAGACCCGATCGCATGGCCAGACGGCCGGGGTTCATGGCGTCCCTCCGTGCCCGCCAGGGGCATGATCGTTATGCCGATGGCGACTCGCGGTCCCGCCCTGGGCCCGGCGCGCCGCGACATGGCCGCGGACCGCCTGCGCCCCACCGGGGGCATCCTCCGGCGCCGCGGCCACCGGGTCCTCCGAAGGCCGGTTCGTTTCATCATCCCGTGCCGCGCCCGGGCTCGCCAGGAGCCGCTCCTTGATGTCGATCCATTCCTTGAGCTTGGTGTTGCGCACGCCGCGCTCGAGCGCCTTGCGGTACAGCTCGAGCGCCTTGCGGGCATCCCCCTGGCGGTCGCGCAGGATCCCGAGGTTGAGCAGCGCCTCGGGCGGGCGCGAGCCGAGCTGCTCGAAGGCGCGCTCGGCCGTGCTGAGCCGCCCATCGGTCAGCTCGAGCACCGCCAGGTTGTGATCGAGGCTGCGATGCTCGCTCTTGCTCACCACGCGCTGCGCCACCTGCAACGCGGCCTGGGCGCGCCGCACGTCGTTGCGCTGGTAGGACTCGTAGCCCTCGATCTCGTACGAGGACCGGATGAGGTCGCGCAGGATGTCGGCGGTGTTGCCGGTCGCGCGCGGGAGCAGCTTGTTGAACGTCTTGAGCGCGGCCTCGCGGCGCGCCGCGTCCTGGGGGGTGCGGTACTGCGCGTACGCCATCAGGAGCTCGGCGCCGAGCTTGTCGTAGGGCGGCATGAACTGGCAGCCGGAATCCTTGCCGTCCTTGCTGACGCGGGCGAGCGCTTCTTGCATCTGCGGGAACCTGCCCGCCTGGAACGCCGCCACCGCGGCCACGCATTGGATGTTGGCGAGCTCGCGGCCCGCCAGGGCCGGCATGGGCAGCGCCGCCGCCCGACTGAGGTCGTCGTACGCCTGATCGCTCTGTTTACCGTCTCGCAGCCGGCCGAGGCCACGCCGGTAGTAGGCCACGGCGAGGTTGTGCTGCGCCGCCGCGACGAGCGAGGCGTTCGCCGGCCCCGCCCCGGCCTCGCGCACCGCGGTCTCGAGCACGTCCACGGCCTGGTCGAGGCGGCCCGTCTCGATGTAGAGCTGGCCGAGATCGGTGTCGACCTGCGCCAGGGCCAACCCCCGGGACTGCTGGGCCACGTCGGCGGCGGCCTGGTAGGCCTTGATGGCCTCGTCCTTGCGGCCGAGCGCCTGATAGATCCGACCGAGGAGCCGGTTGACCACCGCGTCGCGCCCGAGCTTCTGGCGCGCGGGGCCGAGGGCCTTCTCCGCCTCGGTGTACTTCTTCTCGAGGAGCAGGACCAGGGCGAGGTTGCGGCTGGTCTGCACCGAATCCGGGGCGAGCTTCTGCGCCCGCAGGAGCAGCCCCTCGGCCTCCGCCAGGGCCCCCTTGGCCAGGGCCTTGTCCGCGGCGCGGTTGAGGGTCATCTCCAGACCCAGGCGCGGCCTCGGGGCGCGGGGATCCGCCGCCTGCGCCCGGGTGAAGGCCGCCTCCGCGAGCGCGTCGTTGTCGGCGACGTAGTAGGCCACGCCGGCCGCGGTGAGCGCCTCGGCGTTCGTCGACCGGCCGAGACGCTCGCCGAGCTCGGTGAGCTGCTTGGTGTCCTGCGGGCGCGTCACCTTGTAGACATCCACCAGGCCGGCCAGCACCTCGAGGTCGTCGGGACGCAGCTTGCGCGCCGTCTCGAGCACCGATTCGGCTTCGCGGTAGCGCTTGACCCCGAGGTGCACCATGCCGAGGCGCAGCGGCACCATGGAGTTGCCCGGGTCCCGCTTGTGCGCCTGCTCGTACGCCGCGAGCGCGCCGGCATCGTCGTGGTTGGCGAGCCGCGCGTCGCCGAGCAGGAGCCAGCCCTTGGCGTCCTGCTCGCGCGCCCTGGTGTAGGCGTCGGCCTGCCGCTCGGCGTCGCGGGGACGGTTGGTGCGCAGGTACGAGGCGCCGAGGTTGTAATGGATCGAGGGCTCGTTCTTGGCCTCGCCGAGCAGCTTCTCGTAGAGCGCGATGGCCTTCGAGTACTCGCCGGCCGCGGTGTAGGCGGTGGCCAGGCCGAGCCGCGTCGTCAGATCGCCCGGGCTCTGGCGCAGCGCCTGCTCGAACTCACGCTGCGCCTCGGCGTACTGCCCGTCGAGGAGGTAGGCGTTGCCGAGGAGCGGGCGGTACTTCACGTCGTCCGCCGCGAGCTTCTCGGGACGGGCGCGGAAGTAGGCCTGGAACGCCGCCACCGCCTTCTGGCCGTCCTGTTTGCCCTTGCCGCCATCCTTACTGTCGAGACCACCGAGGTAGTGCTGGCCGAGCTGCAGCCAGACGCTCGGGAACTGCTGCGGCGCCTTGGACGTCGCCTCCTCCATGAACTGCACCGCCCAGTCGTACACGCCGAGCTTGTAGTAGGTCAGGCCGAGCTGGGCCTTGATGCCGAGATCGCTCGGCAGCGTGCGCTGCGCCTCGCGCAGGAGCTTGACCGCCGCGCTGTACTCCTTGCGCTGGTAGTAGATGACGGCCCGCTTGAGGTAGGCGTCACGGTGCGAGGGGTTGAGCGCCAACACCTTCTCGTACAGGCGCGCCGCCTCGTCGAAGCGGTCGGCGTTGAAGGCCGCCTCCGCGGCCTGGAAGAGCTGCTCTTCCTCGGCCGCGCCGCCGCCGCCGCGGCCATCGGCCCAGGCGACACGCGGCCCCCACAGACCGGGTCCTCCGAACCCCCCGAGCCCCCCAAGCCCGAGGACCCCCACGACCCCCATGACACCAGCGCGAGTCCGAACCCGTACCATGCTCGTCTTTCTCCGCATCAGCCGTAGACCCTCGCGAACACGAGGGTGATGTCGTCCTTGCGCGGGCGCTCGCCGAAGAACTCGGAGGCCTCGCGCACGACGCTCGTGCGCATCCCGATCGGATCCTGCCCCGCGGCGCGGCGGATCGCGGCGCGGAAGCGCTTGTCGCCGAACTCCTCGCCGCGCTCGTTCTCGCACTCGACGATGCCGTCCGTGTACCAGACCAGGACGTCGCCCGACGCGAGCGGCTGGGTCTTCTCGACGTAGGTCGAGTCCTCCACGTCACCGAGGCGGTTGCCGCGCGACATGAGGATCTGGAAGTCCTGGCTCTCCTCGGCGCCCGGAACGCTGGTGCGGTAGAGGTAGGGGAAGTTGTGGCCCGCGTTGGCGTACGTGATGGTGCGGTTCTTCGGGTCGATGATCGACGCGAAGCAGGTCATGACGAACTTGCGCTTGGCCGACTCGAGGATGGCCCGGTTGAGCATCTCGAGGAGGTAGGTGACCTTGAGCTGGCTGCCGGTGACCGCGCGGACCGTGTCGCAGGCGGCCTTGGCCGCGGCCGTGATCATCGCGGCCGGCACGCCGTGCCCGGTCACGTCGCCGATCACGATGAGGATCCGCCCATCCGGGAGATCGTGCTCCGTCCACCAGTCGCCGCCGCACTGCGAGGCGGGGAGGAAGTGCCCGGCCAGCTTGATGGGGCCACGATCGACGAGGTCGGCCGTGGGCACGAGCGTCTCCTGGATGTTGCGCGCGACCTCCACCTCTTTTTCGAGCGTGGCCTTCTCCGCGGTCTCGTGGACCAGCACGAGCAGGCGGTCGGCCATGAAGTTGAAGTTCTCGGCCAGCATGCCGATCTCGTCCGTCGAGTTGATCTCCACGCGGGTCTCGAGATCGCCCCGGGCGAGCTGGTCGGCGCGCCAGGCCAGGGTCTGGATCGGCCGCGAGATGCGCAGCCCCTGGAAGATGGCCACCGCGCTGCCGAGGAGGGCGAAGATGAGGCCGATGATGGCCGTGCGGAGGAGCGTGGCGCCCGCGGCCTTGGACTTCTCGTCCTCGAGCTTCTGGCGCTGCTCGCCGAGGACACGCAGGGTGTAGGCGAGGACGACCGTGCCCACGCGCTGCGCGTCACTGGCGATGACCGGGCGGGCGAAGAGGTAGAGGTCGCCGCCCGGGGTGGAGAAGCGCTTGTCGAAGAACGCGTCCCTGGCGGCGTCCTTGGAGCCGGCGATCATCTCCTGGTCGATCGGGTCCTGGACGACGCGGGTGTTGTTCACCTTGTCCGAGTGGGCGATGATCCGGCCGCTGTTGTCCGCCACGAAGGCATAGACGACCTCGCGGTCCCCCGAGGCGATGTCCGGCACGAACGACTGCAAGGTGCTGTAATCGTTTTGCTGCAGGGCCGTGCGGCTCGCCTGGACCAGGTCGCGGGTCTGCACCGAGCCGCGCTTGACGATCGCCTGGATGAGCGTGTCCTCGAGCGATTGCCTTTGATCGTCGAAGACCTGCGACATGATGGAGTAATTGCTGACGCCGAAGAGGGCGACGATGACGACGATCAGCGTGGTGGTCGTCAAGATCATCTTCACGCTGATGCTGGTGCCGCGCCGCTGCTTCTCCATGAAAACCTCACTCCCTTCCAGCCAGCGCCTGGCAGCGGACGGCCTGCCAGGGTTGCGCCCTCATGGCGCAGTGGGTCAATGCCCTGATATCGCAGCAGTTCATTCTGATCTACGTTAGATGGACCACACTCGTTTCGTCCCCCCCACACTACTCAAGGCCCGCCCAAACTGCAAGCAAGCACACGCTCATTTCTTGCAACGTGCCTGTCCCGCAGGGGGCCCGAGGGGCCGTGCCAAGTGTCTGGCATGCAGGGCCAAAGCCCTGGGATCAAAGGACAATGACCGAGCGCCCGGGGCCTTGGGGCGAGGCGGTGGCGGCCGGGGGCGAGGTCCGAGAGGCCAGAGACGTGCCGCAGGAAGGCGAGATCGCCAGGGCGCCTCTTCGGTTATGCTTCTTTCATGAACCCTGCTCTGGAGAAATTCCTGGCCCAGTTCAAGGGCATCGCCGATGCCATCATCGACTCCTGGTTCGTGGTCGATGCGGATCGCAACATCGTGGACTACAACCGGGCCTTCTTCGCGCTCCTGCCGCGGCAGGTGGCGCGCGGCGCCAAGGGCAAGAAGTGCTACGAGGTGCTGGAGCTCGAGATCTGCAAGGATCGCTGCATCGCGCAGCAATGCTGGCGCGATCAGCGCCAGGTGCGCCTGGACGAGATCGCCGGCCGGCCCGCGCAGGGCGAGCAGGGCATGCGTTTCATCCTGTCGGGCCTACCGATCTATGATGAGCAGGGGAAGGTGGTCGGAGCGCTCGAGATCCAGCGCGACGTGACGGACGCGGCCGTGGTGCAGACGAAGTATCAGGAGATGCTCGATCAGGAGGCGCAGGAGCGGGAGCGGCTGGTGGTGCAGATCCGCACGCGCACCAAGGAGCTGCTCGAGACCAACCAGGCGCTCCTGCGGGTCCAGAAGGAGCTGCTCGCCTACAAGAAGGGGCTGTCGGTCTAGCTGGACAGGGTCGTTCGGTGCCTGGACAGGGTCATTCGGTGCCTGGACAGGGTCGTTCGATAGCTAGGGGGGGTCATTCTG
>DATAGU010000077.1:0-53327 GCA_036263495.1 Polyangia bacterium
TCGGGAAAATTCTCGATCACCACCTTGAGCGGCCGCAGCACCGCCATCACCCGCGGGCAGCGGCGGTTCAGGTCCTCGCGCAGGTGGTACTCGAGCAGGCCCACGTCCACCACGCTGTCGGCCTTGGCCACGCCGATGCGCTCGCAGAAGGCGCGGATCGCCTCGGGGGTGTAGCCGCGGCGCCGCATCCCCGCGAGCGTCGGCATGCGCGGGTCGTCCCAGCCCGAGACCCGCCCCTTCTGCACGAGCTCGAGGAGCTTGCGTTTGCTCATCACCGTGTAGGTGAGATTGAGCCGCGCGAACTCGATCTGCTGCGAGGGGAACGCCTCGGCCTCGCGGATGCACCACTCGTAGAGCGGCCGGTGCGCCTCGAACTCGAGCGTGCAGAGGGAGTGCGTGATGCGCTCGATGGCGTCCGAGAGCGGGTGTGCGTAGTCGTAGAGCGGATAGATGCACCACTTCTTGCCCGTGCGGTGGTGCTCCGCATAGCGGATCCGGTAGAGGACCGGATCCCGCAGGTTCATGTTCTGCGACTGGAGGTCGATCTTGGCGCGCAGGACGTGCGCCCCCTCGGGGAACTCGCCCGCCCGCATGCGGCGGAAGAGGTCGAGGTTCTCCGCCACCGAGCGATTGCGGTACGGGCTCTCGACCCCCTTCTTGTAGTAATTGCCGCGATACTCGCGGATCTCCTCCTCGGTCAGGCTGTCGACGTAGGCCTGGCCCTTCTCGATGAGGCGCACCGCGAACTCGTAGAGCCGCTCGAAGTAGTCCGAGGCGTAATAGAGGTTGTCCCACTGGAAGCCGAGCCAGCGGATGTCCTCCTGGATCGCCTCCACGTACTCCACGTCCTCGGTCGTCGGGTTGGTGTCGTCGAAGCGCAGGTTGCAGGTGCCGCCGAACTCGCGGGCCATACCGAAGTCGATGCAGATGGCCTTGGCGTGTCCGATGTGGAGATAGCCATTCGGTTCGGGCGGAAAGCGCGTCGCCACCCGCCCCTCGTAGCGACCGGTCTTCGCGTCGGCGGCGACGATGTCGCGGATGAAGTTGCCGGCGGTGGCGGTCTCGGCCGCCTCCACGCGGGCGCTGCCGGGCGGCGTCGTGTGCCTGTCACTCATCGTCTTTGGCCCCAGTCAGAACAACAGCCAGATGGCTTCGGATCTTCGTCTCTCCGTGCTGCCCGCGCGGGGTCCCCGGCGAGGCGGGCGAACGTATACCGTAGATGGGGGGTGCGGGCAATCGCGGCGCCCGGCCCAGGCCGGCGGTGCGCGGGCCCGGGCCCGCGCATGCTACATGGAGAGCGATGCCCGGGTCTCGGGAGCGCCGCCTGCCGAACCCCCACCCGACCGAAGAGGATCCTCATGAGCACCCCTGCCCTCGATCCCGCCGCCCTCCAGCGCCTGACCGATCGCCTCCGGCGCGACATCGACGCCGAACGCTATGACGGCGCCGTGGCGCTCCTCGCCCACGACGGCCGCATCTGCCTCGACGAGGCCATCGGCTACGCCGATCGCGCCCAGAAGATCCCCCTCACCCGCGACCGGGTCTTCGTCTGCTGGTCGCTCGCCAAGGCGTTCACCGCCGTCACCATCCTGCAGTTCGTCGAGAGCGGCGACCTCCGGCTCAACATGCCGGTGGCCGCCGTCCTGCCCGAGTTCGGCGCCGCCGGCAAGCAGCACGTCACCGTCGGGCAGCTGCTCTGCCACACGGGCGGCATGTCGATGAGCATCCCGGCCCTGCCGCTCGAACTGCAGGGCAACCTGGCCGCGACCTACGCCGCCATCTGCGCCGCCCCGCTCGAGAGCATGCCCGGCGAGACCGTGAGCTACAGCCCGCTCCAGGGCTACACCGTGCTCGGCGAGCTCGCCCGCCGGCTCGACGGCGGCACCCGTCCCCTGCACGAGGTCATGGCCGCGCGCATCTTCCGCCCGCTCGGCATGAAGGACACCTGGCTCGGCATGCGCCCCGACCTCGTCTCGCGCGCCGTGCCCGTGGTCTTCCGCGATCGCGACCTCGGCGTGCTCAACCCCGCCGGCGTCGAGGCCCTCGGCGCGCTCCTCCTCGACCCCGCCATGAAGGCCGAGATCCCGGGCGGCGGCGCCATCGCGACCGCGGGCGACGTGTTCCGCTTCGCCGAGATGTTGCGCCAGGGCGGCGTCCTCGACGGTGTCCGCCTCCTGAGCGCGGCCACCGTGCGCAACATGACGCAGAGCCACACCGGCACCAAACCCAACAACGTGTGGAACTTCGCCCGCCAGATGCGCGGCTGGCCCGAGGTGCCGGCCTACCTCGGCCACGGCGTCTTCGTCCGCGGCCAGGGCGATCACCCCACCTACCTCGGCGCCCTGTCCTCGGAGGACGCCTTTGGTACCCCGGGCGCCGGCTCCACGATCTACCTCGTCGATCGCCGCCGCCGGCTCACCTTCGTGTGCCTCACCGCCGGCCTCATGGAGGAGAGCCGCAGCGTCGAGCGCTTCCAGTACCTCTGCGACCTCGCACAGTGCGCCCTGCTCGACCTCGGCTGACCCACCGGGCGGGTCCCTACACCGCGCCGTCGGGGATGTCCTTGCGGTGCTTGCGATGGAGCCGGCTCCGCTCCTCCTCCTTGAGCTCGCGGATCGGCCGCGCCGGCACGCCGCCGTGCAGCTGGCCCCCCTCGGCCGTGCCCGTCAGCACCGCCCCCATCCCGAGGATCGACTCTGCCCCGAGCCGCGCCCCCGGCGCGATCCGGACCTCGCTGCCGAGGTAGCAGAAGTCGTCGATCTCGATGGGCCGCGTCTCCTGGCGGTTGTGCGTCCACAAGGACGAGTTGCGCCCGGCCACGAGCACGTTGCGGCCGAGGCGCACGCGGTCGGTGAAGTCGATGCGGTGCCCCGACACCACGTAGGCCCCGGTCTCGATCGTCAGGCGAGGATCGGTCGGCCCCTCGGTCTCGGCGTCCGGGATGGAGTTGAGCACGTTCATTCGCAGCACCGTGGCATACGGCCCGATGTCGATCGCGTCGCCGCCGCGCAGCACGTTCAGGAAACCGATCTGCGCGCCCTGGCCGAGGTGCACCTCCTTGGTGCGCGTGAGCACGTTGCCGTGCCCGATCCGCGCCCCCGCCTCCATCTCCAGATGATCGACATCCAGCATCGACAGGCCGATGCGCACCCCGCGGGCCATGCGGAAGCCAAACACCGTGCGATAGACCGGCACCTTGACGGCGTTCGGCAAGAGGGCCACCGCCGCGTGCGCCAGCGTGCGGACTCGACGACGAAGAGAACTCATGCGCTCACCACCCGGTAGAGAATATCCACCACGCGCGGCGCATGCACGGCCAGAGACCAGTGGGCCACCGCCTCCGCGCGTCCCGCGTCCCCGAGCCGGGCGCGCAGCCGGGCGTCCCCGAGGAGGCGCTCGAGCCCGTCCGTCCACTCGGCCTCGTCCCGGGCCAGGAGCCCGGTCTCGTCGTGGCGGATCATCTCGGCGGTCACCCCCACCGGCGAGGCGATGACCGGCACGCCGCAGGCCATGTACTGGACCGCCTTGAAGCCCGACTTGCCGAGCGACCACGCGTCGAGGGCCAGCGGGTAGAGGCCGATGTCGAGCCCCTGGAAGTCGCTGAGCTCGCGCGCCTGCTGCCAGGGGAGGAGCTCGACCGGCACCCCGGGCAGGGAGAACTCCGGCGGCGCCCCCACGATGCGCACGACGAAGCGGTGCCGCTCCGCCAGCCGCGCCAGCACCGGCGCGAGGATGCGCAGGTACTGGGCCGACGAGGGCGTGCCGATCCAGCCGAGCACCGGCACCGGGTTCGAGCGGGGCACGGGGCGGAAGATCTCGGTGTCGACCACCGTGGGCACCACGTGCACGTTCCGGTTGTACCGGCGTGCCTCCTCGGCGATGTGCTCGTTGCCGGCCATCACCGCCGCCGCCGCCCGCAGGGTGAAGTAGGTCTTGCCCGGCGCCTTGAGGAGCCGCGACAGGAGCGCCCCATACGTGGGCGAGCTGTAGGGCACCCACACCGCGTCGTCGAGGTCGAAGACGAGCGGGCGCCCGAGCGGCCGCGCGAGCAGCCACTCGAGGACCGGCGGCCCCACGAGCGCCGCCTCCCGGTGGATGAGCACCGCGTCGACGTCGCGGGCCCGCGCGAGATCGCCCATGCGGCCGGCCAGGGCGCGCAGCGCGGCCTGCACCTTCTCCCCCCGCGCGCCGGGGCGGTACAGCACCGCGAAGCCCGGCTCATCGAGGAAGGGGCGCAGCGTGGGCTCGATCCCGGCCGCGCGCAGCGCCGGGAAGAATTGCTCGAGACGAAAGCGGGTCGAGGCGGCGCTCGTGGGCGCGGGCGCGAGCACGAGGAGACGTTTCATCCGGTCCTCATCGAGGCGATCTCCATCCGTCGAACCGTAGAGTAGACCACAGGCGCCGAAGTCCGCCGGGCTACATGCGCTTGGCCCCGCCCTCGAAGCGGATCACGCCGAGGGCCGCCAGCATGTCGGTGTTGGCCACGACGTCCCAGTGCTCGGCGATGAGGCCCTCGACGATACGGAACACGTCGGCCGTCTGGAACTCGATGCGCCGGCCGGTGGGCGCGAGCCCCTGGAAGTCGCCGAGGTGCGTGCCGGTCCAGCGGATGAACAGCACCACCTGGTCGCCCTCGGCCATGAGGTGCTCGACGTCGGCGTGAAGGTCGGGGAAGGCGCTCATGAAGGCGCCGAAGAACTGCTGAAAGCCGGCCCGCCCCTGGGGCACGTTGGGGTTGTGCTGGCGGTAGTCCTCGCGGTAGTAGCGCGCGGCCGCGGTGAGATCGTGTTGGTTGAAGACCTTCTCCAGCACCTCGCGGGCCAGGGCCTTGTTCTTCTCGGTCGGGGTATCCATCTCGCGCGCTCCTCGGGGTCGTGTCTCAGCCACATGTACTAGGCGGGGCACCAGGGCACCAGGCGCTTGCCACTGCCCTGGAGATCCGCAGAGTAGCTGGGGCCGGGCCGATCTCAAGACCCCCGCGCCTGCAGGGAGGCCCCTGCAGGCACTGCAAAGGGGGCCCCGTCGCGACAGGGAGGCCCCTGCAGGCGCTGCAAGGGGGGGCCCGTCGCGACAGGAAGGCCCCTGCAGGCGCTGCGAGGGGGGGCTCGTCGTGACAGGGAGGCCTCTGCAGGCGCTGCAAGGGGGGGCCGTCGCGACAGGGAGGCCCTCGCAGGCTCTGCAGGGGCCTCCCGTCACCGTTTCACCGCAATGAACGTTCGAGCCCTGCCGCGCTACTCATGCTTGCCATGAGAAGACTGGGCGTTGATCGGTGGATCGGAATCCTCATGATGCTCGGCTTGGGGGTCGTGGGCCTGCTGACTCGCGTGTGGTAGGAGCCGCTGGCATCATTTCTTGCGCAAGCCTCTTGACGTCCGTTCCTGGACGTGGCAGATATGCCCCCGCTCTCGGCGCTTGCGGAACGGAGTGCATGGAAGTATGAAGCGAGTTGGGCGCCCGTAGCTCAGTTGGATAGAGCGTCGGACTTCGAATCCGCAGGTCGGGCGTTCGAGTCGCCCCGGGCGCACAGAGAACTTCACGGCAGGAGTAGCAAGAGGAGAAGCATCCCACAGGGCAACCTGGGCCCGTAGCTCAATTGGTAGAGCAGCGGACTCTTAATCCGTTTGTTGAAGGTTCGATTCCTTCCGGGCTCACTGAAAACGCGGGATGATCTCCCGCGTTTTTCGTTTTCGGCGCCAGACCCTGCCCTCCCCCACATCCGAGGTCGTTTGACCTTCCTTTCTGACGTCGCTACGATGAGAAACGTTGTTCTTCGTCCCTGGGCACGCGCGGCAGCGGGCGGGGACGGACCGGCCTGGTGATGGAATTGGTAGACATGCAGCACTTAGAATGCTGTGCCTCGCGGCGTGCGGGTTCGAGTCCCGCCCGGGCCACCGCGGTTTGACGGCGAGCCTCAGCCCGCCCGCCTGAGGGGGGAAGAGGCTGAAGAGGCTTCAGTAGTAGCGATCGGAGGAGGGCGGGGGCTCTTCCAGGGGCGGGGGCTCACCTTCATCGCAGGCGAAGACGCGCACGTCGTCATCGCTGCGCCGGCTGCCGAGCCGCGCAAGCAGGCTCAAGATGTTGCGCTTGAGATCCTCGACCGCGACCGCGGTCTGCCCCGGATCCACCACCTTGCCGATGTAGGACTCCTCTACCCCGCGGAGGACGCGCAGGTAGCGCGGGTCGGAACCATCGAAATAGGCCTTGTCCCTCGGCGGGCAGTGGGCCAGGGCGTCGCGTAGTTTGTTGTCAATGCGAACACCGACGAACAGAGGGCGTTGAGGCTCGATCCGCATGGCGCGGTTAGGGTAGCGATCCACATCCTCCGCGTCAATGTGCGGCCGGGCAGGGCCCCGCGCCAGGCGCCGGAATGGCGTGTCGCGTCACTCCGTTCGCCGATCGAGGTGCGCGGCCAGCATGGTGGGATCGGTCTCCCCGTGCTCTTGCAGCCAGGCCCCGGCCAGCCGATGGCCGAGCGCGCGATCCGATTTCACCAGCATGGCGTAGGCCCCCTCGCGGAGGAGCGTGTGCCGGAAGGCATATTCTTCCTCGCCCGGGAGCCGGCTCTCGGCCCGCCGCACGAGCAGCTCCTGCTCCACCAGGGAGCCGAGCATCTCGCGGACCCAGGGCATCTGATCCTCGCTGCCGAGGAGGCGGGCCACGCCCCCCATCCAGAAGACCTCGCCGAACACGCTCGCCGCCCGCAACATCCGCCGCACCTCCTCGCCGAGCACCGCCAGGCGCGACTGCACCATCGCGATCACGGTCTCGGGCAGCGCCTGGCCGGGCCGCCGCGCCGCGGTGCGGAGGAGCTCCTCCAGATAGAACGGGTTGCCGTCCGAGCGCTCGACGAGGAGGTTCATCGTGTCCGGGTCCACGTTCTCGCCGAGGAGCTGCCGCACGAGCCGCTCCCCGGCCCTGCGCCCGAGCGGCTGCAGCGGGAGCACCTGCACCGAGGGCCCGTTCCAGAGTTGCCGGAAGCGCTCGTACATCTCCGGCCGCCCGAGCCCGATCACCATCCAGGGTCGATCGCGGAGCTCGCGCAGCGCCACGTCGATGAAGTGCACGGTCGGGAGATCACCCCAGTGCAGGTCTTCGAGCACGAGCAGGAGCGGCTGCGCCGCGCACTCGGCGCGCAGGACGTCGAGCCACAACGCCTGCATCGGCTCGTTCCCGAGGAGCGCGTCGCGGCGCGCCGAGCGCCGCTGGGTGTTGTTGTCGACCGGCGCGGGCATCCCCACGAGCTCGTCGACCAGCTCGTCGAGCTCGTGCCGAGCCCCTGCGGACAGGGTCTCGGCCTTGCCCTGGCCGAGCTTGGCCATCAGTCGTTCTCGCCGCACCGCGAGCGGGTCCTCCTCGCGCAGGCCGCAGGCCCCCCGGATGGCGTCGCCGAGGAGCCCGAGCGGTGTATCGGCGGCCAGCGGGTCGCCCCGCCCGCGCCAGAGCGAGACCTCTGCCCCCCGCGTGGCGAGGCGGCTCAAGAACTCCTGCACGAGGCGCGACTTGCCGAGGCCCGCGGGCGCCGTCACCAGCACCGCCTGCGCGAGCGATTCCTCCGCGCAGGCGGTGAACGCCTGATCGAGGAGTCCCAGCTCCCGCTCCCGGCCGACACAGGCGGTGGGCCGGCCGAGCAGGGCCCGCGGTCTCTCGGGCAGCGTGTGCATGTCCGCGAGGAGGTACCCCACGAGGCTCTCCCGCACCGCGAACCGGGCGTCGAGCAGCCCGGCCGTCACCTCGTCGATCAAGATGGAGGACGGCCCGTCCGTGCCCGGCGGCGGCAGGGCAGGGCCGAGGAGCCCGATCGCCCGGGCGATGGCGTCGCTCGAGCTCATGGGCGGCGCTTCCCTCACCGGCGAGCGGCTGGTGCGCCGGCTGGCCTCGCGGTAGCCCGTCGCGAGCGCGATCCAGCGTTCGGGATAGTGCCGCCCGAGCGCGAGCGCGCAGCGCGCCGCCAGCGTCGCCTGATCCGTGGCGATCCACTCCCCGGTGAGGGTCACGATCATCGAGCCGTCGATGAGGCGCTCGAGCGTGCCCCCGAACCTCCTCACGTCCTGGTGGACGCCGGAGGGCACGTCCATCGCGTCCGGCAGCGCCAGCATCTCGCCTGGGGCCGCGGAGAGTCCGTGTCCGGCAGGGGGGCCGCTGATCAGGATCACCGACAAGAGCCGCTGCTCGTGCCGGCTGAGCCTCGTGCTCGCGGCCTCCTTGTCGGTGGTCTCCTCTTCCTCCACGACCATCGAATGGCCGAGCGCCGAGAGCGCCGCGACGACGGCCGTGCCGCTGCGGGGCCTGGCGTCGAGCTCCTTGGCCATCATCTGCGCGACCAGCTCGTCGAGCGCGGCGGGCGCCTCGGGCAGATAGTCGCGCACCCGTGGCGTGGCCTCGAAGAGGACCTTCACGAGCACGGCCATCGCGTGCTGCCCCTTGAAGGCCGGCACGCCGGTCAGGCACTCGAACAGCATGCAGCCGAGCGCATACACGTCGGCGCGGGCGTCGAGCGCCTGCTCGCTCGTGCACTGCTCGGGCGCCATGTAGCCGGGCGTCCCCATGAGCATGCCCGCCTGCGTCATCTGCACCGTGCCCTGGGCGCGAGCGATCCCGAAGTCGATGAGCTTCACCCGGTCGAGCCGACCCCCGACGAGGAGCAGGTTCTTCGGCTTGATGTCGCGGTGGACCACGCCGAGCTCATGGGCGGCCTGGAGCGCCGTGGCCACCTGCGCGGCGACGGTCAGGCTCTCCTCCACCGTGAGCCGCCCCCGCTGCAGGCGGTTCTCGAGGTCATGGCCTTCGAGCCACTCCATGACGAGGTACGGGGCGCCCGACGGCAGGGCGCCGTGGGCGACGTAGCGCACGATGCCCGGGTGGCTGAGCCTCGCCAGCACCTGCGTCTCGCGCCGGAAGCGCTCGATATCCGTGGCCTGGCCCCCGAGCAGGACCTTGACCGCCACGGTGTCCCCGGTGAGCCGATCCCGCGCACGGAACACCTCCCCCATGCCCCCGGAGGCTGCCAGCCGCTCGATCTCGAAGCGATCATCTACGACGTCGCCTGGGCCCATGGGACGAGCATATCCCAAGCGCGGGTGACGGTATTCAACAACCCAAGTTTCTTGCGTCGCGGGGGCGGGGAACTTGGGCTTGCGAATCCCGGCACCGCAACCATCCGCGGCTATGCTAGTAGTCGGCGGCCATGTCCGCCGAACCCGAGCTCCTGCCCTCATCGGACGCGACGGTCCGCCCACCCGTCCCGCAGCCGGCCTGGCGCTCCTGGCTGGTGACGCTCGGGCCCGACGTCATCGTGCTGCTCGTCTTCAGCCTGGTGTTCGCCGCGCTCGCGGTCGTCTACCGCGTCGGGCTCGACCTCAAGAAGGGCCCCATCATCCTGTCGGCGATCTTCGCCGCCGGGCTCATCGTGATCGCCTACTTCGTCGGCGACCGGACGACCTTCCGCACCCGCGCCCGCGAGGTGCTGCGCGACTGGGCGCCCTTCATCGCGCTCAACCTCATCTACGAGAACCTGCGCCTCTACACCGGGCTCCTCCGCACGGTGCCCATCGACCCGCAGCTCGACGCCACCGATCGCTGGCTGTTCGGCGGGGTCTCGCCGACGCTCTGGATGAAGCACGTGCAGACGCCGCTGCTCACCGACTTCATGTCGTTCGCGTACGGCCTCTACTTCATCCTGCCGCTGTCCATCATCGCGCTCATCTACTGGCGCCGGCGCCGCCAGGACTTCCGCGAGCTCGCCCTGGCGCTCGTGCTGTGCCTCTACAGCGGCTTCCTCCTCTTCATCGTCTTCCCGGCCGGGCCACCGCGCTTCTATGCGCCGCTCCGGACGGCCTTCGATCCGCCGCAGCTGCGCTCGTACTTCGGGCTCTGGGAGTGGTCGCAGGCGGGGTGGGACTCGGTCAATCCGGTCAAGATCTACGCGTCCTTCCCCTCGCTCCACTGCGCCATGGCCATGGTGACGGCGCTCTACGCCTGGCGCTTCGGGGATCTCCTGCGCGCCCGGCGGCTGCTGTTCGCCCTGATCTTCCCCCTGTGCGTGAGCCTCTGGATCTCGACCGTCTACCTGCGCCATCACTGGGTGGTGGACGTGTTCGCCGGATGGCTCCTCGGCCTCTTTTGTTTCTTCGTCGCCGTTCGGCTGCGGCGCCTGTTCGAACGCCTGGCCGCACGGGGGGAACCCGTCGCTCTTACGCCGGTTCGGCGACCGGTATGAGCACCGAGCTGCCCTGGCAGGGCAGGCGGATGGTGAAGGTCGCCCCCTGGCCGAGCTGGCTCGAAACGGAGATCGTGCCGCCCATGGTGTGGACGATCTGCGCCGTGATCCACAGCCCGAGGCCGAGCCCGCCGTAGTTCTTCCGCGGGGCCGCGCGCTCGAAGCGGCCGAAGATGCGCCGCTGATCCTCGGGCGCGATGCCGATCCCTTGATCGCGCACCGTCAGCACCGCGGTCTCCCCGTCGGCCGTCAGGCTCACGTCGATCGGCTTGCCGGCGCCATACTTGATCGCGTTGGTGATGAGGTTCACCGCGACCTGCTCGAGCCGCACCCGGTCCCAGCGCCCGAGGACCGGGCCCGCGGCCTTGATCCGGATGGGCGAGCCCGCGTGCGCGGCCTGATCGCCGAGCATGGTGATCACCTCGCTCACCACCTGCATGAGATCCACGTCGCCGAGCTCGAGCTCGAGTCGCCCGGACATGATGCGCGACACGTCGAGCAGCCCATCGACGAGGTGCTCTAGCCGATCCGCCTGGCGGCGCAGCGTCTGGAGCTTGGTCGCGAGGCGCTCGGGCGGGAGGGCGCCCGGACGTTCGAGCGCGCGCATCATGCCGTCCACGAGGAGATCGAGCGTGGTGACCGGCGTGCGCAGCTCGTGCGAGGCCATGGAGAGGAACTCGTCGCGCACGCGCAGCGCCGCGCGCATCGCCTCCTCGGCGTGCTTCTGGTCGTCGATGTCCGTGCTCGTGCCGTACCAGCGGATGATCTGGCCCGCGCTATCGTGCACCGGCAGCGCGCGCCCGAGGAACCAGCGATACCGGCGCTCCCGCCGATCCCAGAAGCGGTACTCGATCTGGTAGGGCTGGCCGCTCTTCACCGATTCGTACCAGGCCCCCATGCAGCGCTCGGCATCGTCGTGATGCAGCACGGAGAGCCAGCCGTCGCCGCCGTTCTGGCCCTCGTCCAGACCCTGGCCGATGAACTCGTACCAGCGTTGGTTGAAGTAGTCGGTGCGCCCGTCGGGCCGGGCCGCCCACACGATCTGTGGCATGGCGTCGGCCAGCTGGCGGAACTGCTCTTCGCTCTCGCGCAGCGCGCGCGTGGCCTGGATGCGATCGGTCACATCGACGGAGAAATGGAGCACGCCGGTGATGTCGCCGGTGGTGTCGCGCAGCGGCTGGAGGACCGAGTCGAAGTAGCGGCCCGGCAAGAGGAGGGAGTCATACTCGCGGCGCTCGATGGTCTCGCCGGTCTGGAAGACGCGGTCGAGGAGCGGTATCCACAACCCCGCCGCCGCTTGGGGGAGCACGTCGGCGATGGGCTTGCCGAGGCAGTGCTCGCCGACGATCTCGCGGAAGCGCGGGTTGGCCATCCGGAACATGTGCCGCGGGCCCTCGAACACCGCCACCGCCGCCGGCACCTGCATGAAGAATCGCTCGAGGGCGCGCCGCGCCAGCACCTGGTCGGTCACCTCGGAGACGATGGTCATGATGCTCTCCACGTGACCCTGCGCGTCCTTGAGCGGCTCGTGCACGAAGTTCCAGAACCGCTCCACGTATCCGGTGGCGGAGTAGGCGAACTTGATGGGGAACTCCTGCCCGACGAAGCGCTCGCCCGTCTCGTAGACCTTGTCGAGGAGGGCCACCATGCGCGGGTCGATCTCGGGCAGGGCCTCGACCGGCCGCTTCCCGATGAGCTCGGCGCGGCCGAGGATCTCGATCGTGGGGGGGTTGGCGAACTCGAAGATGTGCTCCGGCCCCCGCTGGATGAAGATCGGCAGCGGCGCCCGCATGAGCACGGTGTGCAGCCGTTCGCGCGCGGCCTCGGCCTCGGCCCGGCTCTGCTCGAGGGCGGCGAAGGCGCGCGCGCGCTCGATCGCCGCGGTGGCGCGGTCCGCCACCAGGGACAGGAGCACCATCTCCCCCTGGGAGAAGGCGCGGGGCATCCGGGTCCCCACGTCGAGCACCCCGATCAAGCGCCCGTCCGTCTGGAGCGGCACGCCCATGAGCGAACAGATGTTGTCGCGCAGCACGCTGCTCACCAGCTCGATCTCGGACGTGTCCTCGAGGATGAGCGGCTGGCGCGTCGCGGCGATGCGCCCGGCGAAGCCTCGGCCGACCGGGACCGGCACCTTCTCCTTCAGCCCTTCCTCGAGTCCGCTCGCCGCCGCGACCTCCAGGTTCTCGCCCCGCTCGTCGAGGAGCAGGACGGCCGCGGTGTCGGCCTCGAGGAGCGTGCGCAGTCGTCCGAGCAGCTCATGGAGGAGCTCGTCGGGCGGGAGGTTGGTGCCGAGCGCCGCGTCGGTGATGGCCTGGAGCGCCGCCAGCCGCCGCGCGGCGCCCTCGGCCTCGGCGCGCGCGACCTGCTCGCGGAGCAGGCGCTCCTCGGCGCGCTTGCGCTGGGTGAGATCGCGCGTGACCTTGGCAAAGCCGCGCAGCGGCCCGCCGGCGCCTTTGCCCGGTCCATACAGCGGCGTGATCACCGTGTTGGCCCAGAAGCGGCTCCCATCCTTGCGCAGGCACCAGCCCTCTTCCTCGAAGCGGCCGTGTGCCGCGGCTTCCTCCAGATCCCGCTGCGGCTTGCCGGCCGCCACGTCCTCCGGCGGGTAGAGGCAGGAGACGTGCTGGCCCAGGATCTCCCCCGCGGAGTACCCCTTGATGAGCTCCGCGCCCCGGTTCCAGGTGAGCACTCGCCCTTCGGGGTCGAGCATGAAGATGGCGTAGTCCTCGATCGCCGTGACGAGGCTCTCGAAGTCCGCCTTGACGGGTCTCCGCGGGCGTGGCGAGTTGATCGACATCGCTTTTTACAGTGTAGACCCGCGCCCAGGCCATTGCAGGCGGCGAACGCGCCGCTGATCTGTCACGCGCCGCTCTTGCCGGCGGACCTGCCGGTTCGAGCGGTGATGGAGGGAAGGCAGGAGAGCGAAAAACCCCGACCGGCCGAGCCTCGCGCGGGACATCGCACGAGCGTTGCCTGCGGCCCTGCAGACGAGGGCAGACGGTCAGACGCGGCGGCGCCGGGAAGGGGGGCCAGGAAAGAAACGATCGTGGAAGTCGCGCGGCAGCCCCTTATCGGCTGCGTAGGCGATGAGCGTGGTGTCGATACCGCGGCGGCACCGGTCGACGCGCTCCATCCAGCGATCACTCGCCGCCGTGGTCTCGGCCATGGCCAGGAGCGCCGCCTTGCGCTCGTCGATCGCGGTCAGGCCGCGCGCGATGACGGCGGCGAAGCGAGGGCGCCAGACCTCACGCAGCGCCGCCGGCGTGGAGTCGGCCTCGAGGAGGCGCATCATGCGCTTGAGCTCCTCGATCTCGGGCTCGAGCGACATGTCGATGACCTCGGACGGCGTCTGCGGGAAGAAGGCGCGGTAGAGCGTCGTGCTGCGATCCTGGCGCACGGCCGCGAGGAGGTCCTTGACGAATTCCCTCACCTCGTCGTCGGCCAGGCCGTCGCCGGTCCGCACGCGGGCGTTGGCGCGGAGCATCTGCCGGCGCGCCCGGCGCGCCGCCATCGCCAGGCCCTCGGCCTGTTCGAGGAGCGTCTGTAGCGGGTGCGTGAGAGCGCGCACCGTCTCATCAGGATACGAATCGAGCGCCTCGACCGTGAACTCGGCCGCCTCGCGCGCTTCGTCGAACGTGGTGTCCTCCGTGAAGGAATGGTAGCCCATCGACCATCTCCGCTAGAACGCCGCCCCCACGCAGGGATCGGCTCGGGCCTCCCGGCCTTCGCTCACCGCGGGCTTCGCCCGCATCTCGTCCCATCGATATGTGTGACCGGCGCAGTATGTCTGCAAACGATCGCACGGGAGCCTACGCGGGCAAAGAATTTCTGTGCGGAGGACCAGACGGACAGGGCCCGCAGCGCCCGCTCGTTGGGCTGCGTCCCTGAACCTCTGGCGGGCAGGATGTTCGCTTCCCCCGATCCGCGGTCGTAGTAGTATCCCGGGCGGCTCCGGACGTTTTGCTCCTTCCCGAGAGGCGCCCTCCGGGCCATCAAAGACCCTTGCGCCCCCTGGATGATGGGATGATGGGAACCACCGATGAACCACGTACACCTGAGCCTGCGCGTCAACGGCGATGAGGTCGAGGTCGCGTTCGCGCCGCACAAGACCCTCCTCGAGGTGCTGCGCGAGGATCTCGCCCTGACCGGCACCAAGCACGGCTGCGAGCTCGGCGAGTGCGGCGCCTGTGCCGTGCTGGTCGACGGTCGCCCGGTGCTCTCCTGCCTCATGCTCGGCCTCGAGGCCGAGGGCTGTGACGTCCGCACCATCGAGGGCCTGGCCGACGGCCCCCGTCTCCATCCGCTGCAGGCGGCCTTCGCCGACCTCGGCGCGGCGCAATGCGGCTACTGCACCCCGGCCATGCTGCTCACGGCCAAGGCCCTGCTCGACCACAAGGCCCGCCCGAGCCGCGACGAGATCAAGAGCGCGCTGTCCGGCGTCCTGTGCCGCTGCACGGGCTATCTCCAGATCTTCGATGCGGTCGAGCGCGCGGCCGCCGACCTCGAGAAGCAGCAGGCGGCAACGAACCCACACCCACATGCTCATCCACAGGGGGGCGATCATGGCTGATGAATCCTCGCGATCCCCGGGCGGCGCGAACGGAAACGGCACTGGCTCCGGCGGCGATGGGGCTGCCTCCAAGCTCCACATCGTCGGCAAGTCGCGGCGGCGCGTGGACGCGCGGGCCAAGGTTTTGGGCCAGACCCGCTTTGCCGACGACCTCACGCTCCCGCGCATGCTCCACTGCAAGCTCCTGCGCAGCCGCCTCCCGCATGCCCGCATCCTCCGCATCGACACCGAGAAGGCCAAGAAGGCCCCGGGCGTGCGCCTCGTCCTGACCGGCGCCGACACGCCGATCGCCTACGGCATCCTCCCGGTGAGCCAGGACGAGCACCCGCTGTGCACCGACAAGGTGCGCTTTGTCGGCGACCCGGTCGCGGCGGTGATCGCCGACACCGAGGACCAGGCCTTCGCGGCCCTGGATCTCATCGAGGTCGATTACGAGCCGCTCCCCACCATCGCCTCGCCCGAGGAGGCCCTGGCCACGCCCGAGCCGCGCATCCACGAGTACGGTGACCAGGGCAACCTGCACAAGGTCGTGGCCTTCGACTTCGGCGACGTGGACCAGGCCCTGGCGAGCGCCGACCAGGTGTTCGAGGACGTGTTCTACTACGAGGGCAACACCCACCTCGCCATCGAGCAGCACGCCTCGCTCGCCGCCCTCGACCCCGACGGCAAGCTCACGGTGTGGTCGTCGACGCAGACGCCGCACTACCTGCACCGCGCGCTGGCCAAGGCCCTCGAGCTGCCCGCGGCCCACGTCCGCGTGGTCGCGCTCCCGAACGGCGGCGGCTTTGGCGGCAAGTCCGACCCCTTCAACCACGAGATCGTGGTGGCCAAGGCCGCGCTCGTCCTCGGCCGGCCGGTCAAGATCTGCCTCACCCGCGAGGAGGTCTTCTACTGCCACCGCGGCCGCCACCCGGTGCTCATGCGCTTCCGCACCGGGGTGAAGAAGGACGGCACCATCACGGGCATGGAGCTGAACACCCTGCTCGACGGCGGCGCCTATGGCTCCTACGGCGTGGCCTCGACCTTCTACACGGGCGCGCTGCAGACGGTGACGTACCAGATCCCGCGCTACCGCTTCCGCGGCTGCCGCGCCTTCACCAACAAGCCGCCCTGCGGGCCCAAGCGCGGCCACGGCACGCCGCAGCCGCGTTTTGGCCAGGAGGTGCACCTCGACAAGATCGCGTGCGCGCTCGGCCTCGACCCCGCGGAGCTGCGGCTCCAGCAGCTCGTGTCGCCGCGCTCGCTCACCGCCAACTTCATGCGCATCGAGACCGTGGCGCTCGGCGAGTGCATCCGCCGCGTGGTGGCGGGCTCGGGCTGGAAGGAGCGGCGCTCGAAGCTCGGCCTTGGCCGCGGCCTCGGCCTCGCCTGCTCGTCGTACCTCTCGGGCGCGGGCCTGCCCATCTACTGGAACGACCTGCCGCAATCGGGCGTGCAGCTGCAGCTCGATCGCTCGGGCCGGGTCACGGCCTTCTGCGGCGCGACCGAGATCGGTCAGGGCTCAGATGACGTGCTGGCGCTGTGCGTGGCCGAGATCCTCGGCATCGATCCCTTCGATCTCCGGGTGGTGACCGGCGACACCGACCTCGGCCCGGTGGATCTCGGCTCCTACTCGAGCCGGGTGACGCTCATGATGGGCAACGCCGCCATCGAGGCCGCCACGCGGGCGCGCGATCTCATCGCCGGGCCGGTGGCCGACAAGCTCGGCGTCCCCCGGGACCGCCTGGTGTTCGCCGAGCGCCGCGTCTTCGACGCCTCCGATCCCGGGCGCGGCATGTCGTGGCAGGACGCCGTGATCCTGGCCGAGGCGCAGCACGGCACGCTCGGCACCACGGGCTCGTACAAGCCGCCGATGTCGGCCGCCAAGTACAAGGGCGGCGGCGTCGGGCCCACGCCGACCTATTCGTACTCGGCCGCGGTCGTGGAGGTCGAGGTGGACCCCGAGACCGGCTGGATCGAGGTGGCCAAGGTCTGGATCGGCCACGACATCGGCCGTTCGCTCAACCCGCCGCTCGCCGAGGGGCAGGTGGTGGGCTCGGTGTACATGGCGCTCGGCGAGGCGCTCATGGAGGAGCAGGTGTTCCGGCGCCTCCCGCCCAAGCTCTCGCCCGCGCTCGTGCACAAGTTCCCCTCCATGCTCGAGTACAAGAGCCCGTCCACGATGGAGATGCCGCCCGTGGAGGTGTACCTGGTGGAGGATCCGGACGCGCGCGGACCGTTTGGCGCCAAGGAGGTCGGCCAGGGGCCGCTCCTGCCGGTCATGCCGGCGCTGGCCAACGCGGTCTACGACGCGATCGGCGTGCGCGTCGACGAGATCCCGGTGACGCCCGAGAAGATCCTGCGCGCGCTCGACGCGAAGGAGCGCGGCAAGCCGGCGCGTCACGGCCCGGCTCGGTTCCCCGAGGTCCCCTGGCCCGAGGCGCTCCAGGTGCCGCCGCCCTGGGAGGGCGGAGACGGTCACGCGACCAATGACCGGCCGAAGAAGCCGCGCATGCCGCGCCCCGGCGAGCCCGGCGGCCCGCCCATTCGCCCCGAGGTCCGGCGCTGAGCGTAAGCGTGATGAGAGCGACGATGAGACGTCCCACCCGACACTTCGAACACCCCGCCTTCCTCCGGGAGGTCATGTCCCCATGATGCGCTGTTCCCCCTTCTCCTATCGCGCTCCGGCCTCGGTCGAGGAGGTGGCGCAGATCCTCGCCGCCGAGGGGCCGCGGGCCATGGTGCTCGGCGGCGGCACGGACCTCGTGCCCAACATGAAGCGGCGGCAGCAGACCCCGGCCCTCCTGGTGTCGTTGCGGCGCGTGGCCGCGCTGCGCCAGCTCCAGGGCGACGGCGCCGGCGTGCGCATCGGCGCCGGGATGACGCTCGCCGAGATCGCCGCCCACCCGCGGCTCCGCGCCTTTGGCGCGCTCGGACGCGCCGCGGCCCAGGTGGCCACCACCCACATCCGCAACGTGGGCACCCTCGGCGGCAACCTGTGCCTCGACACGCGCTGCAACTACTACAACCAGAACTACGAGTGGCGAAAGGCCATCGACTTCTGCATGAAGCGCGGCGTCGAGGGGGGCGGCTGGCCGGAGAAGAACGAGGCCCAGGTGTGTTGGGTGGCCCCCGGGAGCCCGCGCTGCTGGGCCGTGTCGTCGACCGATTGCGCCCCGGCGCTCATCGCCCTCGGCGCCCAGGTGACCCTCGTGTCGGCCCGGGAGACCCGCGAGATTGATCTCGCGGCCCTCTACCGGGACGACGGGATCCAGTACCTCGACAAGCGCCCGGACGAGCTCCTCACCGAGGTGCGCCTCGGCGACCCCACGGGCTGGCGCTCGACCTACTGGAAGCTGCGGCGGCGCGAGTCCTTCGACTTCCCGGTGCTGTCGCTCGCCGCGGCGGTGCGCCTCGGCGAGGACGGCACGGTGCGCGAGGCGCGGCTCGTGTTCGGCGCCGTGGCCTCCCACCCGGTGATGGCCGAGGCCGCCGCGGACCTCGTCGGGCATCGGCTCGACGACGCCGCCATCGAGCGCTGCGCCGATGCCGCCGTGCGTCTGGCCAAGCCGCTCGACAACACCGACTTCTCGCTGGGCTGGCGCAAGCGCGTGGCGCGCAGCTTCGTCAACGGCGCGCTGCGCGAGCTCCGCGGCGATGACCCGGCCCAGCTGGGGCTCATGGCCCGGCGCCAGATGGCGCTGCGCGTCGTGTAGAGGAACCGGGGAACGGGGACGGTCTTCGCCAACCCAGGTTCTTCGGCAACCTGGGTTATTGAAAACCGTCCCTGGCCGGCGCCTCTACTTCCTCTTCTCGCCGGACTTGAGCGCGGCCGGCGGAGGCGGGGGCACCGCGACCACCCGCTGGTCGGTCGTGGGATCCTCGATGGCCAGGACCTTGACCTTGAACTCGAGATCCTTGCCGGCGAGGGGATGAAGGAACCGCACGGTCACGTTGTCGCTATCGACCTTGACGACCTTGAACGAGACCGGCTGGCCTTCGGGCCCCTTGGCCTCGAACAGCTGCCCCACATCGAGCTTCGTCCCGGCCGGGAACTCCCTGCGCGGGATCGGTTTGGTCGGCAGATCCTCCTCCAGACCAAAGGCCTCGCGCGCGGGGATCACCCCCTTCTTCTCTTGCCCCACCGCCATGCCCTCGAGCTGCTTCTCCAGGCCCGGCAGGATCTTCTTCTTCCCTTGCACGAACTCGACCGGCCCGGTCTTGGCCGATGACTCCACCAACTCGCCCCCCTTCACCTTCAATTCGAGCTCGATCTTCACGATATGTCCGGTGGCGATTTTCATGACCTCTTTCGGATATCACAACCCGGCGTTCGCCGGGATGTTGACAAAGCCGGAGGAGCGATTCCACCCCTCCCCCGCACGCTCATCGCGCCGCCGCCGCGGGCACGATGCGGACGATGATGTCCTTGTCCGGCGGGCAGTTGCCGCGGCCATCGCAGTTGCTGGTGGTGACGTAGAGGTGGCCATCGGGCCCCATCGCCACCTCGCGCAGCCGGCCCAGGCCCGCCGGGGGATCGCCGGAGAAATAGACCTCGTGCCGCATCACGCGGAGCGGGTTCTGGGGATCGAACACCACGCGGTGCAGGTGCCGGGACCCGAGCGTGCCGACGAGCAGGCTGCCGCGCCAGGCGGCGATGGCCTGGCCCGTGTAGATGGCCGCCCCGCCCGGCGGCGCCGCCTGCTCCCAGGTGAGTGAAGGCGACACCAGGCCCGCCCGGCTCTGGCAGCCGTAGATCGTCGGCCAGCCGAGGTTCTGACCGGCCCGCGCCACGCTCACCTCGTCGTGCCCGCTCCGACCGAGCTCCCCGCTCGGGCCGTGGTCCACGACGAGCAGCGTCCCCGGGTCGCGCCAGTCAAAGGCCTCGAGGTTGCGGATGCCGGCCAGGAAGGCCCGCTTCCCCCGCCAGGGGTTGTCCGCCGGGATCTCTCCGTCGGGCCCGACCCGCAAGAGCTTGCCCGCCGGATCGTCGAGGTTCTGCGCGCGGCTCGGCTCGCGGGCGTCCCCCGTGCCCACGTAGAGCATCCCGTCCGGCCCGAAGTGGAGCCGGCCGCCGTCGTGATAGAGGCCCGCCGGGAGGTCGTCGAGGAGCACGCGGTCGCTGGTGGCGCTCGCGCCGTCCGGCGCCAGGCGAAAGCGCTCCAGCCGGTTGACGCTGCGGCCGCCCTTGCGCGCCGTGTAATAGAGGTAGAAGAGGCGGTTGTCGGCAAAGCGGGGATGCAGGGCGATGCCCATGAGCCCGCCCTCGCCGGTCGCCGCCACGTCCAGCGTGAGCACCGGCTGCGCCACGAGCTGCCCCCCGTGCACCCGGCGCACACGCCCCGGCCGCTCCGTGACGAGCAGATCTCCATCGGGGAGGAAGGCCAGCCCCCAGGGCACCTCGAGCCCCGTGACCACCGTCTCGGCGCGCACCGCCACGCTGCCCGGCGGGCCGAAGCCCTCCGCGACCAGCTGACAGTGAGACGCAGGCGGCGGGCTGCCGCAGGCGACCACCGGGAGGAACAGCGGCAAGAACCCGAGTCCGGCCATCAGCAGGAGCAAGCACCGGGGCAGCCGGGGCAGGGGAAGCGGTCTCCAGGCGAGCGAGCGCATGCCTGGGTTCTCTGTCACGCCCGGGGACTCGTCAATCGGGAACCGGCGCCGCACCGTCTGGACTACACTCGGGCCCCTGCCGGCACCGCCAGAGGGTGGCGAGCCCAAGAGGAACGAGCCCATGAAACTCGTCAATGCCTACGTGATGTTTTCGGACGTCAAACACTTCAGCAAGCTGAGCGAAGGCAAGGGCGAGCTGCAGAAATTCTTCGCCGAGGTCTGGCCCGCCGCGACCCAGCCCTTCGCCGCCTACCAGCAGCACTTCCTCGCCTACAACACCTGGGGCGACGCCGTGTTCCTGGTCTTCGAGTCGCCCGAAGTAGTGAACGCCATCGTCGCGTTCCGCGATTACTTCCGCACCACCGACTTCGCGGCCCTGGGCCTCCCGCCCCTGGCGGCCCGCATCGCCTGCCACTTCGGCAGCTTCCAGCAGTTCGACGACCCCGTGACCGGGCGCTCCAACGCCGGCGGCACCCACATCAACACCGCCGCGCGCATGGAGCCCGTCACCCGGCCCAACGAGATCTTCGTCTCCGACGCCTTCCGCCGGCAGCTCCTCGCCACCCCCACCGCGGACACCCTCGGCGTCGCCTTCGATCGCCTGGGCGAGCTCGATCTCGCCAAGGCCTTTGGCGCCGTCGAGGCCTACCGGCTCCGCAGGAACGAGGAGAAGCCACACATCATCGATCGGCTGGTCCGCCAGGACCTCATCGAACAGCTCCCCGACATCCCGGACCTCACCAAGCCAGAGGAGCGCGAGCTCAAACGGTACGACCGCATGACGCCCAAGGAGCTCAAGGCCGCCGCGCGCAAGCTCAAGAAGGGCGCCTCGGCCGCCTTCCGCCTCAAGGTCGCCAAGCTGTGCAAGGACAAAGGACTCTACGAAGAGGCCGTGCGCCTGGCCGAGGACCTCGAGACCTCCACCCTCAAGATGGAGCGCCTGAAGATCTACCCCCTGCGCCGCCGCCCCGACCTCCTCAAGATCAAGGCCGACGCCCTCACCCGCCTCGGCCAGTACCAGGAAGCGGCCGAGATCATGTACGACCTCTGGAAAGGCGGGCAGCAGGACAGCGACACCCTCTCCATGCTCGCCGCCCAGTACAAGCGGCGCGCGCTGCACGACAACGCCGGCACCCCGCGCAAGACCCCCGACGCCGAGCTCCTCGCCTGCGCCCGCGACCTCTACCTCGAGGCCTTCCGCCGCAACCTCGAGGACTACTACCCCGCGATCAACGCCGCCTATCTCTGCGTCCTCCTCGGCGCCAGCGACGTCGCCAAGGGGCGCACGCTCGCGGGCCACATCTTCGATCTCTGGGAGAAACAGGCCGGCAAGGACTGGTGGCTCGCCAGCACCCTCGCCGAGGCCCTGCTCCTGGAGCAGAAGTACGATGACGCCTGCCGCTGCCTCGAGCAGGCGCTCGGCCGCTGCAAGCCGACCTCCTTCCAGCTCGAAGCCACGCGGGCGCAGGTCGCCCTCTATCAGCGCTACGCCGCCGACGAAGACGACCGCGCCGGGGCGGCGAGGTTCCACCAGATCCTCGTCGAGCGGCTGGCCAAGGCCACGGCCTGACCCACGGCATCGGAACCGAGCCGCGGGCGCAGGAGGCTTGCATCTCGGCGCCGCTGAAGGCAGATAGCATCGGCAACCCCGATCGCGGCGAGGTCCAGGGCGACCTCCAGGCCAGCCACCATGCAACGTCTCCAGCGCTTCATCCCCCATCTCCTCCTCGCCAGCCTCGGGCTGGTCTACCTCGGCTATCGCTTCTACGTCGGCCACCAGCCCTATGAATGGAGCGGCACGGTGGAGGCGCGGGTCATCTCGGTGGGCTCGCGCGCGGGCGGCCGCGTCAAGGAGGTGCGCGTGCGCGAAGGCGACCGCGTCACCGAGGGCCAGGTCCTGGTCGTGCTCGAGCCCGGCGACCTCGAGGCGCAGCGGCTGCAAGCCGAAGGGCAGCTCCTGCAGGCCGAGGCCAACCTCGAGAAGCTCGTCAAGGGCGCCCGCCCCGAAGAGATCCAGCAGGCCCAGGCGCGCGCCATCACCGCCCAGGCCGCGCTGCAAGAGTCGCGCGCCGGGGCCCGGCACGAGCAGATCGCCGGCGCCGACGCCCGGCTGCGCGCCGCCCAGGCCACGGCCGAGAAGGCGCGCACCGACGCCGACCGCATCCGCAAGCTGGCCACCTCGGGCGCGGCCACGCAGGCCGACCTCGACGGCGTGGAGACGCGCCTGCGCGAGTCCACCGCCCAGCGCGACGCCGCCGAGCAGACCCTCCTCGAGCTGCGCAACGGCGTCCGCCAGGAGGAGCTGCGTCAGGCGCAGGCGCGCGCGCTCGAGGCCGAGGCCAACGCGCGCCTGGTCAAGGCCGGCTCGCGCGAGGAGGACATCAAGGCCGCCCGCGGCGCCGTCGAGGCCGCGCGCGGCCGGCTGCAGGCCGTCGAGACCCTCATCGACGAGCTCAAGATCAAGGCCCCGCGCCCGTCGCGCGTCGAGGCCCTCGACCTGCGGCCGGGCGACCTCCTCGCGCCGAGCGCCACCGCCGCCACCCTGCTCGAAGAGGATCAGCTCTTCGTGCGCATCTACGTGCCCGAGACCCTCATCGGCCACGTGAAGATGGGCCAGGAGGTGCCGATCTCCGTCGACTCCTTCCCCAATCGTCAATTCAAGGGCGTCATCGAGCACATCAACGCGATCGGCGAATACTCGCCGCGCAACCTGCAGACCGCCGACGAGCGCGCCGACCAGGTCTTCGCCACGCGGGTGGGCCTGCGCGAGGGCGGCGACGTCCTCAAGGCCGGCATGGCCGCCTTCATCCGGGTCCCCAAATGAGCCGCACCAAGCCCCAGTCGATGGCCGCCGCCCCGCCTCACGAGCCCGGCCACGGCGAGCACGCCATCGAGGTGCACGAGCTGTCGCGCCGCTTCGGCGACTTCACCGCCCTCGACCGCGTGAACCTCAAGGTGCGCACCGGCCTCGTCTACGGCCTCCTCGGCCCGAACGGCTCGGGCAAGTCGACCCTCATCCGCATCCTCTGCGGCCTGCTCGAACCGAGCGGGGGCCGCGCCTCGGTGCTGGGCCTCGACGTGAGCCGCGAGGGCGAGGCCATCCGCCGCCAGATCGGCTACATGAGCCAGAAGTTCGCCCTCTACGAGGACCTCACCGTCCTCGAGAACCTCAACTTCTACGCGCGCATCTACGGCCTGTCGGGCGAGCGCCTGCGCCGCCGCCGCGAAGCCGCCATCGAGCTCACCCACATCGCGCCCTACCTCGAGCGCCGGGCCGGCCTGCTCTCGGGCGGCTGGAAGCAGCGCCTGGCCCTCGGCAGCGCCCTCATGCACGAGCCGCGCGTCGTGTTCCTCGACGAGCCCACCGCCGGCATCGACCCCGTCGCCCGGCGCGAGCTATGGGACCTCCTGTTCACGCTCGCGGCCCAGGGCATCACCCTGCTCGTCACCACCCACTACATGGACGAGGCCGAGCGCTGCGGCGAGGTCGGGTACCTCTATCTCTCCCGGCTCCTCGTCACCGGCACGCCCGACACCCTCAAGCGCCTGCCCGCCGTCAACCGGCCCGGCACCCGGCGCGTCGAGGTCGAGACCCCGCAGACCGCGCGCGCCCTCGGCTGGATCGCCGCGCAGCCCTTCTGTCACTCGGCCACCATCTTCGGCCAGGCCGTCCACGCCGTGATCGGTGAGCACACGAGCGACGAGGATCTCGTCGACCGCATGCACCACGCCGGCTTCCCCGGCGTCCACGTGCGCGCCATCGCCCCCTCGCTCGAGGACGTGTTCGTCACCCTCACCGAGGAGGCCGCCCGCGCCCGCGAGACCGCCGCCGCCGGCCCCTCGTCCGAGCCGTCCGGCACCCCCTGATCTAGTTCGCGCCGGGGACGGCGCCGAGGACCCAGCGCGCGTAGGCGTAGACGTACGGCATCACGAACACCACCGCGTCCACGCGGTCGAGCATGCCGCCGTGCCCGGGCAGGAGCGCGCCCGAGTCCTTGACCCCGAGCGATCGCTTGAACAGCGACTCCGCGAGATCGCCGCACTGGCCGAGGATGTTGGCCGGCACGGCCAGGGCCACGCAGTCCACCCAGTCGAGCCGCGGCAGATACCACAGCTTGGCCAGGACGAGCGCCCCCACGCTCGCCAGCATCCCGCCGAAGGCGCCGATCACCGTCTTCTTGGGCGACACGGTCTCGTACAGCTTGCGCGGCCACAGGGGACCGATGAAGCGGCCCGCGAAGTAGGCCCCCGTGTCCGAGAGCCAGCCGATGGTGAGCGCCACGTAGACCCAGCCCGTGCCATCGGGCAGCCGCTTGAGGAGCGCGAGGTAGGTGATGAGCCCCACGTAGAAGTAGCCGGTCCCGGCGAAGCACATGCGCGACGCCACGGTCTCGATGGCGCCGTAGCGGAGCAGGAAGAAGAGAAAAGTGGCGATGAGCCCGCCCGCCGCGAGGGTCGGAAAGACCATGGGCCGCTCGCCCAGCCAGTAGAACGCCGCCGCCAGGCCCGCGCCCACGACGAGGCAGAAGCCGCGCTCATAGGGCCGCTCGGGCAAGGTCATGCGCATCCACTCGCGCAGGCCGAGCACCGTGGCCGCGAACGCCACCAGCCAGACGCCGAGGGGGTTGCTCCAGTTGATCGCCGTGACCAAGACGGGGATGAGGAGGACCGCGGTGAGGAGCCGGGCCACGAGGTTACTCATCGGCGCCACCGCCTCCACCGGACGAGGCCACCTTCGCTCGTCCGTCCGGCTCCACCGGCGTTCTGTGCGTGTCTCATTCGGAGGAGGATCCCAGGGGGCGCGAGCGCATCCGGGCCTGCTCGGACGTCATGCCGAAGCGGCGCTCGCGCTTCTGAAAGGTCTCGATCGCCTGATAGAGCGTGGCGCGGGTGAAGTCCGGCCACATCTGCTCGGTGAAGTAGAACTCGGCGTACGCCGCCTCCCAGAGGAGGAAGTTCGAGATCCGCTGCTCGCCCGAGGTGCGGATGAGGAGGTCGAGCTCGGGCAGGATGCGGGTCGACAGCGCGCCGCCAAAGGTCCGCGCGTCGATGTCCGAGACGTCCATCTCGCCCGCCCGCACCGCCTCGGCCAGCTGCCGCGCCGCCTCGACGATCGACTCGCGCCCGCCATAGGAGAGGGCCAGGCACAGCGTCATCTTGTGGTGGTCCGCCGAGTCGGCCTTGAGCGCCTCGAGCGGCTCGCGCACGAAGTCGGGCAGCCGCGAGGTGTCGCCGATCGTCACCAGGCGGATGTTGTTGCCCATGATCTCCGGCCGCTCCTCGACGAGGTAGTCGCGCAGGAGCTCCATGAGCGTGCGCACCTCGTCGATCGGGCGCTGCCAGTTCTGGGACGAGAAGGCATAGAGCGTGAGCGCGCGCAGCCCGAGCTCGCGCGACGCGCGCACCACATCCCGCACCGCGTCCGCGCCCTTGCGGTGCCCCTCCACGCGCGGGAGCCCCCGCCGCTTGGCCCAGCGTCCATTGCCATCCATGACGATGGCCACGTGGCGAGGCAGGTTGTGCAGGTTCAACATGACGGTCCCCAACTAATCACAACTGGTTGGAAGTTTCCAAGTGCCGTGCGTGGCGACTGAGCCGTGCAGCGGAGGGCCGGCCGTCCCGCGACCGAGCCCCAGGCTCTCCACCAACATAAACATGGAGGGACCCCTCCGCTCGGGCCTTCCCCGCCGCCTCGCACCGTTTTACGCTGCCGCCGCTGCTTTTATGTGCGCCACATACGAGAAGGGAAGGAGCAGATAGCGATGACCATGCTCAAGGACCGCGTGGCGGTCGTCACCGGCGCCGGCCGCGGGATCGGCCGGGCCTGCGCCCTCACCCTGGTGCGCGAGGGCGCCCAGGTGGTGATCAACGATCTGGACGCCGAACCGGCCGAGGAGGCCCGCGCGGCCTGCGAGGCGCTGCGCCCCGGCTCCGCGGCCATCCACCTCGGCTCGGTGGCCGACCCCAAGCAAACCGACGCCCTCATGAAGCTGGCGGTGGACCGCTTCGGCAAGCTCGACATCCTGGTCAACAACGCCGGCATCACCCGCGACCGCATGTGCCACCTCATGAGCGACGAGTGGTGGAGCCTGGTCATCGACGTCAACTTGAAGGGCACCTTCAACTGCATCCGCTCCGCCGCGCCGTTTTTGCGCGACGTCGCCAAGGCCGAGCTCGAGCGCGAGGGCCAGCCGCGCTACCACCGCAAGATCGTGAACTTCTTCTCCACCGCGGCGATCCGCGGCAACCCCGGCCAGATCAACTACACCGCGGCCAAGATGGGCAACGTCGGCATCACCCGCACCGTGGCGCAGGAGTGGGCGCGCTTCTGGGTCAACGTGAACGCCGTGGCCCCCGGGTTCACCAACACCCGGCTCACCCAGCCCAAGCAAAAGGGCGACGAGCTCGGCGTGCCTGAGGAGCAGCGCCAGGCCACGCTGGGGCGCATCCCGATGGGCCGCTTCGGCGAGCCCGAGGACATCGCCAACGCCGTCCTGTTCTTCGCCTCCCCGCTGTCCGACTACGTCACCGGTCAGACCATCAACGTGTCTGGCGGCATGCAGATCCCCTGACGTCTACCTGAGGAGGCCCCCCTTCCGGAGGGGGAGCCCCCCTTTACAGAGGGGGAGGACCCTCTTTCGCTGGGGGAGGACCCTCTTCCGGAAGGGGAGGACCCTCTTTCGCGTGGGGAGGACCCTCTTTCGGAAGGGGAGGACCCTCTTTCGCGTGGGGAGGACCCTCTTCCGGAAGGGGAGGACCCTCTTTCGTGGGGGGAGTTCCCTCTTTCGCAGGGGGAGTTCCTGATTTCAAAGGGGAAATACGCGCAGCCGAGCTGCAGGGGGGCCCTGAACCGCCGATCTTTGGGCCGATCGGTCGTGAATTGCGCCCGGGGCGCCGACGTCTATCTTGTTGCCATGAAGATCACTGCTGTTGCGTTGTGCGTCGCCCTGGCTCCCCTGGCCCATGCGGAAACGGGGAGCCCGCCGGCCCAGACGCCGCCCCCTTCGGAGGCCAAGACACCGGCCAAGCCCGCCACCGACGCCGGTGTGGCGGCGCTCGTCGCCCGCATGCAGAAGTTCTACGAGAGCACCCGCGACCTCCACGCCCGCTTCGAGCAGGTGGTGTCGACCGGCACCGGCCGCAAGCGCATGGCCACGGGGGACGTGTGGCTCAAGAAGCCCGGCCGCATGCGCTGGGACTATCAGAAGCCCGAGAAGAAGCTCATGGTGGCGGACGGCGAGACCCTGTGGATCTACGAGCCCGAGGATCAGCAGGTCTTCCGCCAGAGCATGACCGCCTCGTCGCTCCCTTCGTCGGTGAGCTTCCTCTTTGGCAAGGGCCGGCTCAGCGACGAGTTCGAGATCACGCGCGAGACCTCGTCGGACCTCGCCCGCCCGGGCGAGGTGGTGCTCAAGCTCGTGCCGCGCCAGGCCACCGCGCAGTACCGCTACCTCGTCTTCCTG
The DNA here is from genome assembly GCA_036263495.1 of Polyangia bacterium. Lineage (GTDB taxonomy): Bacteria > Myxococcota_A > Polyangia > Palsa-1104 > SHYY01 > DATAGU01. Next base: position 27,842 of record DATAGU010000077.1, read on the forward strand.
GTGGACGAGAAGACGGCCATGGTGACCGGCACGGTGGTCTACGATCAGCAGGGCGGGCAGAGCCGCCTCGACTTCCAGAACGTGGAGGTCAACCGCGGCGTGGCGGACGACAAGTTCCAGTTCAAGCCGCCCGCCGGCACGCGCATCCTGCAGCCCTGACGCGGGCGACTTTCGGAGGGGGGGGGCCGACTCAGGGCGCCGACGTGGGGAAGCCGCGCTTCTCGAGGAGGGCCTTGACGTCCGGATCGCGGCCCCGGAAGAGCCGGTAGGCCTCGGCGCGATCGATCGAGTTGCCGTTCGAGAGGATGTAGCGCCGCATCTTCTCCGCGGTCCCCTTGTCGAAGGGGTTGCCGGCCTCCTCGAAGGCGCCCCAGGCGTCGGCGTCCATGACCTCGGACCAGAGATAGCTGTAGTAGCCCGCCGAGTAGGCGTCGCTCGTGAAGAGGTGGTTGAAGTGCGGCAGCCGGTGGCGCATGGCGATCTCGCGCGGCATGCCGATGCGCGCGAGCGTCTCGCGCTCGAACTTGGCGGCGTCCACGTCCCCGCCGGGCAGCGTGTGGAGCTCCATGTCCACGATCGCCGAGGCCAGGTACTCGACCGTGGCGAAGCCCTGGTTGAAGGTCCGTGACTTGTTGATCTTGTCGACCAGCGCCTGCGGCATGGGCTCGCCGGTCTTGTAGTGACGCGCGAACTTGTTCAGGACCTCGCGCGTCAGCACCCAGTGCTCGTTCACCTGGCTCGGGAACTCGACGAAGTCGCGCGGGGTCCCGGCCAGGCCCGGGTACTCCACGTCCTGGAGCAGGCCGTGGATCGCGTGGCCGAACTCGTGGAAGAGCGTGCGCGCGTCGTCGAGGCTGATGAGCACCGGCTCGCCGGCGGCGGCCTTGACGAAGTTGTTGTTGTTCGAGGTGATGGCCGTGACCGGCCCATCGAGGCGGCGCTGGCTGCGGTAGCCCGCGGCCCAGGCGCCCGAGCGCTTGCCCGCCCGCGCGAAGTAATCGCCGTAGAAGAGGCCGACGTGCTTGCCGCTCGTCTTGTCCTTGACCTCCCAGACGCGCACGTCGGGGTGGAAGGTCGGCACCTTGCCGGTGATCTCCATGAACTGCAGGCCGTAGAGCTGCTCGGCGCACCAGAACCCGCCCTGGATGAGGTTCTCGAGGGCGAAGTAGGGTTTGACCTCGCTCTGGTCGATGGCGTAGCGGGCCTTGCGCACCTTCTCGGCGTAGAAGCGGTAGTCCCAGGGCTCGATCTTGATCTTCGCCCCTTCCTTGTCGGCGATGGCCTGCATGTCGGCCACCTCCTCGCGCACGCGGGCGACCGCGGCCGGCCAGACGCGCAGCATGAGCGCCTGCGCCGCCTTCGGATCCTTGGCCATGGTGTCGTCCATGCGCCAGTGGGCGTGCGAGGCGAAGCCGAGGAGCTTGGCGCGCTCGGCGCGCAGCTTGACGATGCGCGCGATGGTCGCCTTGGTGTCGTGGTCGTTGCCGTTGTCGCCGCGCTGGGTGAACGCCCGCCAGACCTTCTCGCGGAGATCGCGCCGCGTCGAGAAGGTGAGGAACGGGTCGACGCTCGAGCGGGTGTTGACGATCACCCACTTGCCGGGGAGCTTTCGCTCCTCGGCGGCGGCGCGGTAGGACGACACCATGGCCGCGGGCAGCCCGGCGAGGTCGGCCTCCTTGTCCAGCACCACCCAGGTGTTCTCGTCGGCGAGGACCTTGGCGGCGAAGTCGGTGAAGGCGACGGCCAGCTCCTGGTTGATGGCCGCGAGGCGGGTCTTCTGCGCCTGATCGAGCTTGGCCCCCGAGCGGACGAACCGATCGTGCACCCGCTCGGTCAGCCGCTTCTGCTCGGGGGGCAGCTTGTCGCGGGCGGCGTACACGGCGTCGATGCGCCGGAAGAGGGCCTCATTGAAGGTGATCTCGTCGTCGGCCGCGGCCTGCTTGGGGGCGACCTCCTTGTCGATCGCCTGGAGCTCCGGCGTGGTCACGTTGCTCGTGATCACGCTGAAGAGGCGATCGAGCCGGTCGAGGGTCCGGCCAGCGCGCTCCATCGCCAGGATGGTGTTGTCGAAGGTGGGCGCGCCGCGGCTGGCGGCGATGCGCTCGATCTCGGCGCGCTGCTCGGCGATGGCGGCGTCGAAGGCGGGCTTGAAGAGGTCCGGCTTGACCTGGTCCCAGGGCGGCACGCCGCCGTAGGGACCGGACCAGGGTTGGAGGAGCGGGTTCTGATTCGTCACCGGCTTGGCCCTGTTGGTGTTGGGGGGGGCGGCGCTGGCCCGAGCGACGCCGGACAGCGCCAGGGTGAAGACAAGGATTCGCGATGGGGTGATCCGCATGCCGGGACAGTACTCCATCCGGGCCGGGGCGCGCACGATCGATGCCGGGCCTTCGGCCCGTCGTTACCCCTTCACGTCGAGCGTCACCCGCTCGGCCGCGACCAGGGCCCGCATGGCCGGCGCGTGCGCCTCGGTCCAGGCCGTGGCATGGGCGGCGATGCGATCGAGCGCGTCATCATCGCGGTCCGGATCGTGGTGATACAGGGCCAAGGCACGCGCCTCGGCCTGGCGTCCGAGCTCGAGCACCTGATCCACCAGGGAATGCCCCCAGCCGTGCTTGTGCGGCATGTCCTCGGGCAGGTACTGCGCGTCGTGGATGATGAGGCCCGCGCCCTGCGCGAACCGCGCCAGGTCGGCCGGCGGCGTGGTGACCGCGCCGGGCGGCACGAGCTCGTTGTCGGTCAGGTAACACAGCGAGGAGCCGTCGGCGTCGTCGATGCGGTAGCCCGAGGCGCCGCCCGGGTGATTGAGGGCGATGCGCGTCACGCGCGCCGAGCCGATCTCGGCGCCTTCCTCCGGACGGCTCTGTCCCGACCGTAGGATCCGCTCGATGCGCGCCGGCAGGCGCTCGGCGGGCACCGGGAAGTGCCCCTCGTGGAACATGATCATCTGTTGCTGCGCGGCGAGCTGCTGCGGGGTGTAGGCGTAAAAGCGCAGGCAGACATCGGGCCGGTAGATGGGCGCGAAGAAAGGGATGCCCATGATGTGGTCCCAATGGCCGTGGGTGATGAGGAGGTGGATGGTCGAGGGGACGCCCTCGGCGAGGAGCTGCTTGCCGAGCTCGCGCAGGCCCGTGCCGGCGTCGAGGACGATGAGGGTGCCGTCCAGGGTGCGCACCGTGGTGCACGAGGAGTTGCCCCCGTAGCGTACGTTCTCCAGACAGGGGCTCGGGACCGAGCCGCGAACTCCATAGAAGGTGACTTTCATCGCCGGGCCTCGGCCGCCATTGTACGTGTAGAAAATTGTAACAGCGGATGAAATTCATCGGGGCGCCCCAGATTCGAGGCGCCAGGCCAGGATGGCGCTCCTTGGAGGGCGGGCCGCGCTGCTACCATCCGGGCGCCATGCGCCTCCGCCTGCTGCTCGCGCTCTTGCTCCTCGCTCCCAGCCTCGCCGTACGGGCGCAACCGCGCGGCGAGCCGCCCACGGCCGGCGTGGCCATCCCCGCCGGCGTCCTCGCCGGTGAGGCCGAGGCCACCGCGGTCGCGCTCGACGCCGCCAACCTCACCTTCTTGCCGTCGTGGAGCATCGAGTACCTCCACACCGAGCTCGATCCCCAGGGCACCCGCGGCGGGCGGGGCGACGGGCTGTACCTCGCCTCGCGCGTGCCCTACCTCTCCTGGCTCGCCTTCGGCACGGCCATCGAGCTCGTGCGTCCGCCCGTGCTCTTCCCCTACCCGAGCCAGGCCAAGTTCTCCCTGGCCGGCGCGGTGCGGCCCCTCCCAGGGCGCTCGCTCAGCTTCGGCGCGAGCTATGCCCACACCTTCGGCGGGGAGGGCGGGCCGCGCCTCGACACCCTCGATCTCTCCGTGACCGGCCGCGTGGACCGCCACCTCGCCCTCGCGCTGGTGGTGCACGACGTCACCTCCCCCGCCTTCCGCGGGCTCGGCCTGCAGCGCGTCTACGAGCCCGAGCTCGCGCTGCGCCCTCTTGGCGACTCGCGCTGGGAGCTCGGCTTCGCGGTGCGCATCGGCGAGCGCCGCGGCGACGTGGATCCGCGCCTGCGCCTCGAGATCCGGCCCTGGCGCGGCCTGGTCCTGCGCGGCGCGCTCGAGCTCAAGCGCGACATCGACGGCGATGGCCGCCCGGAGAATGATCTCCGCGCCACCGCGGGCGTGGAGTTCAACTTCGAGCGCGTCGGCGTGGGCGGCTATGCGCTGTTCGGCCGCGACACGGGCGGCGGCAGCTTTCATGGGTGGTCGATCACGGCCCGGATCTCGGGCGATCGCTACCCGGCGCTGGTCCTGCCGCGGCGGCTCGAACGCATCGACCTCAAGGGCGGCGGCGATCGCCAGCACCTTGCCCGTCTCCACTACCTCCGCACGCTCATCCACCGCCCACGCATCGACGGCGTCCTGCTCGTGCTCGGGGATCTGTCCGGCGGCTGGGCGCGCATGGAGGAGCTGCGCCGCGCCATCACCGACCTGCGCGCCGCCGGCCTCCACGTCTATGCCTACGGCATCGAGCTCAACACCAAGACCTACTTCGTGGGCAGCGCCGCCGAGAAGCTGTGGGTCGATCCGGCCGGCGGCATCCGCCTCGTGGGCCTCGGCGGCACCGCCACCTACTTCCGCGGCACCTTCGACAAGCTCGGCGTGAACGCCGACTTCATCAAGATCGCCGAGTACAAGACCGCCCCCGAGCAATACACCCGCACCGGCCCCTCGGAGGAGGCGCAGCGCGTGCGCCAGGAGCTCCTCGACGACATCGACGGCCGCCTGGTGGCCACCCTGGCCGCCGCGCGCCACGTCGAACCGGCGCACATGCGCGAGCTCATCGACCGCGGCCCCTACACCGCCGCCGAGTCGCTCGCCGCCGGCCTGGTCGATGGACTCCAGCAGGGCGATCAGATCGAGAAGGCGATCGGCGAGCTCCTCGGCCACCCGGTGCACGCCGTGCGTCCCCAGCGCAGCCCCCTCCGCCCCACCAGCTTCGCCGCCCCCGCCATCGGCGTCCTCCATGTGGAGGGTGACATCGTCGAGGGCAAGTCGCACCTCATCCCGATCCTCGATCGCAAGCTCGTCGGCCACGAGACCCTGATCCGCGCCATCCTGGCCGCCCGCTCGGATCCCCGGGTGCGCGCCCTCCTCGTCCGCATCGACAGCCCGGGCGGGAGCGCGCTCGCCTCGGAGCTCGTGTGGCGCGAGCTGCGCGAGACGCGCAAGTACAAGCCCGTCGTCTGTTCCCTCGGCGACGTGGCCGCCTCGGGCGGTTACTTCATCGCCGCCGCCTGCGACCACATCTACGCCTCCCCCTCGACCATCACCGGCTCGATCGGCATCTTCAGCGGCAAGTTCGACGTCTCGGGCCTGGCCCGCAAGCTCGGCGTCTCCTGGGACACCCAGAAGCGGGGCGAGCACGCCGACATCGAGAGCTACTGGCGCTCCTACACCGAGGAGGAGCGCCGCCTCATCGAGAGCAAGCTGCGCTACTACTATGGCCGCTTCGTGCAGGCGGTGAGCCTCGGGCGGGGGCTCAAGCCCGAGGCCGTGGACGCGGTCGGCCGCGGCCACGTGTGGACCGGCGCCCAGGCCGCCGGGCATCACCTGGTCGACAGGCTGGGCGGCTTCCAGGAGGCGCTGGAGGAGGCCGCGCGCAGCGGCGGGATCGGTGGCGTTGGCCTGGCGCCGCCGCCCCTCCTGTCCTTCCCGGCCGAGGAGCCCACCCTGCTCGGTGAGGTGCTCCGCCTGCTCGGCCTCCAGCTGCCAGGCGTGTCCGAGTTACCCCTGTGGGGGCCCGCACTGGCGGACGTCTTGCGCGCCATCCCTGCCTCGCTGTGGGTCGCCCCCTCATCCGCCCAGGCCCGCATGGAATACGAGCTCGAATGGACCCCCTAGATCCAAGCCGCTGAATCTTTCCGCCCGGAGACGTCAGGCTCCTAGTGGGGGGGAAACCCCCACCCATGCCTTCCGGGGACCCCTACAAGGTTTCAGGCCCATCCCATCGCCAACAACGCCGTTGTCGAGGGGAACGCGCCATCGAGCGCTGTCAGGCCCCCCCAGCGGGCGCTCGCTTTTGGCTCGGCCCGCAAATTGCTGTCTTGGTGGGCCGTCAAACGCCAGCTCGCTCTCCGCTAGGGACGTCAGTCCCAGTTCGGCACGCGAGACACTGAAAGGGAGACACCCGATGATGAAGCGAATCAAGACCATCAGCCGCCGCGCCAGGGGACCTCTGGCCGGCGCCGCCGCTACCTCAGCACTCCTCTTGGCTCAGGGCTGCGCTCCGCCTCCATCGGATGCCGTGGTCAAGGACGCCCCGGAGGTCGAGTCCACCGCTCGCCTGAACCCGAACTTGGCGACCGCCCTCGACATCAGCCGCTTCCACATGTCGCAGCTCCGCGTCGAGCTCGGCCTCGATGCGGACCACACGTTCCGGGCGCGCAACATGGCGTCCGATGAGCTCGGCGTGAACCACATCCGTTACGAGCAGCTCTATCAGGGCGTGCGGGTGTGGGGCGGCGACGCCATCGTCCACGTGGGCGCTGACGGCAGCCTCCGCGAGCTCACCAACGACCTCAAGACCAACATCAACGTCGCCACGCGCCCCTCGCTGAGTGAGGCTTATGCCCTCGACCGCGCGCACCGCGACCTCCGCCCGCAGGGCGCCTACGCCTACAAGCCCACCGCCGAGCTCGTGGTCTATCCCCGGATCGAAGAGCGCGTGAAGGCGAGCACGCTCCGTGGCCCGGGCGGCGAGCTGAACGCCGAGGACATCGAGCGCGTCGTCACCGGCTACACGCTCGCCTACCACGTCCGCACCAACCTCCACAACGGCGTCGGCGAGACGTCGCAGATGGAGTACCTCATCGACGCCCACACCGGCGCGATCCTGAAGAAGTGGAACGGCCTCCAGACGGCCGCCGCCACCGGCACCGGCACCTCCCAGTACAGCGGCTCGGTGTCGATCAACACCAACTCGATCACCGGTGGCTGGGAGCTGCACGACGTGGCTCGTGCGATGAACTACACCACCTACAACCTCAACCACGCCACCAGCGGCACCGGCACCGTCTACACCGACGCCGACAACGGCTGGGGTGACGGCGCGAACTACGTCGAGGGCAGCTCGACCACCGCCGCCAATGGCCAGACCGCCGGCGTCGACGCCCACTTCGGCATCGGCCGGACCTACGACTACTACAAGAACATCCATGGCCGGAACGGCATCGACAACGCCAACCGCGCCACCTACAACCGCGTCCACTACAGCAACAGCTACGACAACGCCTTCTGGGACGACACCTGCTTCTGCATGACCTACGGCGACGGCTCGAGCTTCACCACGCTCACCGCCATCGACGTGGCCGGCCACGAGATGACCCACGGCGTGACCTCGCGCACCGCCGGCCTCCAGTACTCGGGCGAGCCGGGCGGCCTCAACGAGTCGACCTCTGACGTCCACGGCACGATGGTCGAGTACTACGCCCGCGGCGGCGGCACCACGACCGTCCCCGCCACCGGCGGCAACTTCACCATCGGCGAGCAGCTCGCCGCCACCCCGCTCCGCTACATGTACAAGCCGAGCAAGGACGGCGCGAGCCGCGACGCCTGGTCGAGCACCCTCGGCAGCCTCGATCCGCACTACTCGAGCGGCCCGGGCAACCGCATGTTCTACTTCCTCAGCCAGGGCTCGAGCTCGAGCTCGACGAGCGACTTCTATAGCTCGTACCTGCCCGGCGGCATGACCGGCATCGGCAACGACCACGCCGCCCGCATCGCCTACCAGGGCCTGCTGCGCATGACCTCGACCACCAACTACGCCGGCGCTCGCACCGCCTACCTGGCCGCTGCGACCGCCCTCTACGGCTCGACCTCGGCCGACTACGCGGCCGTCGAGAACGCCTTCGCGGCCATCAATGTCGGCTCCCCGCACGGCGGCGGCGGTGGCGGCGGCACCAACGTCATCGTGAACCCGGGCTTCGAGAGCGGCGCGGTGACCTGGGTGCAGACCGCCGGCGTCATCGAGAACGCCGCGGCCAATGCGCACAGCGGCAGCTGGGACGCCTACCTCAACGGCTACGGCACGACCCACAATGACACCCTGTACCAGACGGTGACGGTGCCCTCGAGCACGGCGCAGCTGTGCTTCTGGCTCTCCATCAGCACCGCCGAGACCACCACCACCACGGCCTTCGACACCCTGCAGGTGCAGCTCCGCAACAGCTCGAACACGGTCCTCACCACGCTCGGGACCTACAGCAACCTGAACAAGGGCGCCTACACGCAGCGCTGCTTCAGCGTCGGCAGCTACAATGGCCAGAGCGTCCGGGTCTTCTTCAACGGCAATGAGGACTCCTCGCTCCAGACCAGCTTCCACGTGGACGACGTCTCCCTCCAGTAGTCGTACGTAGCCCCGGGTCCGGGCGGCGCACCTCTCCTGCGCCGCCCGGATCCTCCTCCTCCCCCTCCCCCCACGGGATGCGTTCCGTGGGCTGGCTCCCCCCAAATGGGGGGGGAAGCCCCACCCATTTGCCCCGCCCCCCCCTGGCTCCGGATCCTCCCGCTGCATCGCTCGAACAGGGCTGTTCCCCTCGGTGAGGTCACTTTCCAGTCTACAGGCCGGAGGCTCCTCATGCCTTCGGCCCACAAGATGCTTACGGCTGGAGGTGAAAGAAGCAGAACTCACGAGAGGAGACGTCCGATGAAAAAACAGACAAGGAAATTCAGCCGGTTGTACCGCCAGGTCCGTGGCCCCCTGGCCGGCGCCGCGGCCACCTCGGCCCTACTTCTGGCCCAGGGCTGTGCCCCGCCCCCATCGGACGCCGTGGTCAAGGACGCTCCGGAGGTCGAAGCCACCGCCCGCCTCAACCCGAACCTGGCGACCGCCCTCGACATCAGCCGCTTCCACATGTCGCAGCTCCGCACCGAGCTCGGGCTCGATGCGAGCCACTCGTTCCGGGCGCGCTTCATGGCGTCCGATGACGTGGGCATGAACCACATCCGGTACGAGCAGCTCTACCAGGGCGTGCGGGTGTGGAGCGGCGACGCCACCGTCCACCTCGGGAGTGACGGCGCCCTCCGCGAGGTCACCAACGACCTCAAGACCAACATCAACGTCGACACGCGGCCCGCGCTGAGCGCGACCTACGCCCTCGACCGCGCCCACCGCGACCTCCGCCCGCGGGGCGCCTACGCCTACAAGCCCACCGCCGAGCTGGTGGTCTATCCGCACGTCACCGAGCAGGCGAAGGCCAACACCCTGCGCGGGCCCGGCGGTGAGCTGAACGCCGAGGACATCGAGCGCGTCGTCACCGGCTACAGCCTCGCCTACCACGTCCGCACCGAGCTCCACAACGGCGTCGGCGAGACGTCGCAGATGGAGTACATCATCGACGCCCACACCGGCGCGATCCTGAAGAAGTGGAACGGACTCAACACCGCCGCCGCCTCCGGCACCGGCAACACGCAGTACAGCGGCGTGAAGTCCATCAACGTGAACTCGGTCACCGGCGGCTGGGAGCTGCGGGACGTGGCGCGGTCGATGAACTACGCCACCTATAACCTCAACCACGCCACCAGCGGCCAGGGCACCATCTACACCGACGCTGACAACACCTGGGGCGACAGCGCGAACTACGTCGAGGGCAGCTCGACCACCGCCGCCAACGGCCAGACCGCCGGCGCGGACGCTCACTTTGGCGTGGGCGCGACGGCCGATTACTACACCAACGTGCAGGGCCGCAACGGCATCGACGGCGCGGGCACCGCGACCTACAGCCGCGTGCACTACAGCAACAGCTACGACAACGCCTTCTGGTCGGACAGCTGCTTCTGCATGACCTACGGCGACGGCTCGAGCTTCACCACGCTCACCGCCATCGACGTGGCCGGCCACGAGATGACCCACGGCGTGACCTCACGCACCGCCGGCCTCGTCTACTCGGGCGAGTCGGGCGGCCTCAACGAGTCGACCTCCGACATCCACGGCACGATGGTGGAGTTCTACTCCCGCGGCGGCTCGGGCTCGACCATCGGCAACACGGGTGGCAACTGGACCATCGGCGAGCAGCTCGCCGCCAGCCCGCTCCGCTACATGGATCGGCCGAGCCGGGACGGCCGGAGCCAGGACGCCTGGTCGAGCACCACGGGTACCCTCGATCCGCACTACTCGAGCGGCCCGGGCAACCGCATGTTCTACTTCCTCAGCCAGGGCGCGGGCACGACCGTGGGGGCCAACAACTACAGCTCCTACCTGCCCAACGGCATGACCGGCGTCGGCAATGACCACGCCGCCCGCATCGCCTACCAGGGCCTGCTGCGCATGACCTCGAGCACCAACTACGCCGGCGCGCGCACCGCGTACCTGAACGCCGCGAGCGCCCTCTACGGCGCGACCTCGGCCGACTACGCCGCGGTCCAGAACGCCTTCGCGGGCATCAACGTCGGCGCCCCCGCGGGCGGCGGTGGCGGTGGCGGCGGCGGCAGCACCATCCTGAACCCGGGCTTCGAGAGCGGCGCGGTCAGCTGGACGCAGTCGGCGGGCGTCATCTCCAACAGCGCCACCAACGCCCACGCCGGCAGCTGGGTCGCCTGGCTCAACGGCTATGGCAGCACCCACACCGACACGCTGTCCCAGGCCGTGACCGTCGGCTCGACCGTGACCAACTACTGCTTCTGGCTGCGCATCACCACCGCCGAGACCACCACCACCACGGCGTATGACACCCTGAGGGCGCAGATCAACGGCACGACCCTGGCGACCTACAGCAACCTGAACAAGGGCGCCTACGCGCAGCGCTGCTTCAACGTCTCCGCCTATCGCGGCCAGAGCGTCACCTTCTCCTTCACCGGCACCGAGGACGCCTCGCTCCAGACCAGCTTCTTCCTCGACGACTTCACCCTCCAATAGGCAGAAGCAAGGCCCCCGTCCGGACGGCGCATAGCTCCTGCGCTGTCCGGGCTCCCACCCCTCCTTCCTTCTCTCAGCCTGAAGCGTGTTCCTTCTTGAATGAAGGTGCTCCAACCCCGTCGCACAGCGCGCGGGCCGTGTATATAGTGTTGCCGCCATGGCCGAGACACCACTTTCCCTCGCTTCCCAGCTCCAGCTCATCGACGAGATGTACGCCCGCTACCGCCTCTCCCCCGAGAGCGTGGACGAGAGCTGGCGTCGCGCCTTCACCGACGGCGACGGCGGCGCCCAGGGCCAGGGGACGATCCCGGTCCTCGATCTCCAGGCCTACGCCGGCGCCCTCCCGACCGCGGCCCCGGCACCTGCTCCCTTCGTCGACGGCACCCGCGCCCATGAGGCCACCGCCCTCGTGCACGCCTACCGGGTGCGCGGTCACCTCGAGGCCACGCTCGATCCGCTCGGCACCTACCGCCGTGAGGCCCACCCCGAGCTCGACCCGAAGAGCCACGGCTTCACCGAGGGGGATCGCGACCGCCTGGTGAGCCCGGGGGGCCTCGTGGGGGCCGGCCCCCAGCCCCTCTCCCAGCTCGTCGAGCACCTCCGCGCCACCTACTGCGGCACCATCGGCGTCGAGTTCATGCACATCTCGGCGCCCGAGCGGAGGCGCTGGCTGCAGGAGCGCATGGAGCCGCACAAGAACCGCTCGGCGCTCGACACGCCCACGCGCCGCTTCATCCTCGACCAGCTCATCGGGGCCACCGCGATGGAGCGGTTCATCGACGCCAAGTACGTGGGGGCCAAGCGCTTCTCGCTCGAAGGCAGCGAGACGCTCCTGCCGCTCCTGCACCTCGTCCTCGAGCGCGCGGGCGAGCACGGGGTGATGGAGGTGGTGCTCGGCATGGCGCACCGCGGGCGGCTGAATGTGCTCGTGAACCTCCTCGGCATGAGCGCCGAGACGCTCTTCGCCGAGTTCGAGGACATCGACCCGAAGAGCGCGCTCGGCGGCGGTGACGTGAAGTACCACCTCGGCTTTTCGAGCGATTACACGACGCGCTCGGGCCACGCGCTGCACCTGTCCCTGTCCTTCAACCCGAGCCACCTCGAGGCCGTGGATCCGGTGGTGGTGGGGCGCGTGCGCGCCAAGCAGCGCCGCCGGCAGGACGGGCAGCACCGCAAGGTGATGGGGATCCTCGTCCACGGCGATGCGGCGTTCGCCGGGCAGGGCCTCGTGGCCGAGACGCTCAACCTGGCCGACCTGCGCGGCTACCGCACGGGTGGCACGGTGCACATCATCGTCAACAACCAGATCGGCTTCACCACCTCGCCGATCGAGGCGCGCTCGACGCCCTACTGTACGGACCTCGCCAAGGGCTTCCAGATCCCGATCTTCCACGTCAACGGCGACGACCCCGAGGCCGTGGCGCACGTGGCGGCCGTGGCGCTCGACTACCGGCGCGAATTCCAGAGCGACGTGCTCATCGACATGTTCTGCTTCCGCCGCCACGGGCACAACGAGATCGACGAGCCGAGCTTCACCCAGCCGCTCCTCTACCAGCGCATCCGCAACCATCCCGACGTGCATGAGACCTACGGGGCGCAGCTCATCCGCGCCGGGGTCGTGACCCAGCGTGAGATCGACGAGCAGGTGCAGGCCCATCACCGGCGCATGAGCGCGGAACTCGAGCGCGCGCGTAGCCTGGCGGTGCGCCCGGGCGTCGATGCCTTCGGCGGCGTCTGGCAAAGCTACATGGGCGGGCCCGAGCGCTCCGTGCCGGATCCCGACACCCGGGTGCCGCGCGAGCGCCTGGTGGAGCTCGCCGAGCGCATCACGCACATCCCCGAGGGCGTGAACGCCCACCCCAAGGTGGTGCGGCTCATGGAGCAGCGCGCCGACATGGGCCGCGGCAAGCGGCCGATCGACTGGGCCATGGGCGAGCTCCTCGCCTTCAGCTCGCTCGTCTGGGAAGGGCGCAAGGTGCGCCTCACCGGGCAGGACGTGCGCCGCGGCACCTTCAGCCAGCGGCACGCCACCGTCCTCGACATCAAGACCGGGGAGGAGTACTTCCCGCTCGATCACCTGCGCCCGGGGCAGGGGAAGTTCCGCATCTACGACTCCAGCCTGTCCGAGGCCGCCGTGCTCGGCTTCGAGTTCGGCTACAGCCTCGACTGGCCGGAGGGGCTCATCCTGTGGGAGGCGCAGTTTGGCGACTTCGCCAACGGCGCGCAGGTGATCATCGACCAGTTCGTGAGCTCGTCCGAGGACCGGTGGAAGCGGATCTCCGGGCTCGTGATGCTCCTCCCGCACGGCTACGAGGGGCAGGGCCCCGAGCACTCGAGCGCGCGCATGGAGCGGTACCTGCAGCTGGCGGCCGAGGACAACTGGCAGATCTGCCAGCCCACGACGCCGGCGCAGTACTTCCATCTCCTCCGGCGGCAGGTGCTGCGGCCGTGGCGCAAGCCGCTCGTCATCCTCACGCCCAAGAGCATGCTGCGGCTCCCGGCCGCGACCTCGACGCTCGACGACCTGGCCGGCGGGTCGTTCCAGCGCATCCTGCCGGATCCGGAGACGCCGGCCCCCGATGCGGTGCGGCGGGTGCTCCTCTGCACGGGCAAGGTCTTCTATGAGCTGGCCGAGGAGCGGCGGCTGCGCGGGGCGCGCGACATCGCGATCTTGCGCATCGAGCAGCTCTACCCGCTCTGGGAGGACTTGCTCCTGCAGGCTCTCCAGCAGTATTCACGCGCCGAGGAGATCGTCTTCGTGCAGGAGGAACCTGCCAACATGGGGGCCTGGAGCTTCATCTACCGCCGGATGCAGCCGCTCATCGATCGGATGGGGCAGGGCGGACGGCGCCTGCGGCTCGTCGGGCGCGTGGAGAGCGCCAGCCCCGCGACCGGCTCCGCCAAGGCCCACCTGCTCGAGCAGCGCGCGCTGCTCGATGAGGCGTTCGCCCGGTAAGCACGCAAGCACATACATTTCGAACCTCCAGGAAACACTTTCACCCCGGACCCGTTCACGAGGAATGGACTAAGAGATGGCCATGGACATCGTAGTGCCGCCGCTCGGCGAATCGATCACCGAGGCGGTCGTGGCGCGGTGGCTCAAGCAGGTCGGCGAGCAGGTGGCGGCGGATGAGCCGGTCGCAGAGCTCGAGACAGACAAGATCACGGTCGAGTTGCGCGCCCCGGCGGCGGGCGCGCTGTCGGCGCAGCTGGCCGCCGAGGGCGCGACCGTGCGCATTGGCGACGTGGTGGGGCGGATGGAGGCCGGCGGCGCCGCGGCGGTGACGGCGGCCCCGGCGGCTCCGGCGGCGAGACCGGCGCCCGCAGTGAGCGCGGCCGCGCCGGCGACGCCATCACCGGGGGTGGCGGCGATGCCGGCCGCACCGAGCGTTCCGGCGGCGGCGCCGGCCCCGGTCGCGCATGACGTGGCGGGAGCGGCGGCCACGGCCGAGGAGGGGACCCTGCCGGCGGCGGTGCAGGCGCTCCTGGGCCGGCCGTTGCCGCCCTCGGTGCGCCGCTCGCTGCGTGAGCACGGGGGCAATGGCAGCGCCGGCATGGTGGCGCCGCTCGGGTCCGAGGCGGTGTCGCCGGCGCGCGGGCCGCAGGTCGCGGCGGCGCGCCCCGCGGCGGCGCGCGCGACGTCCGTGGCGCCCGCGGTGCTGGCCCCGGTGACGCCGGCGCCCGAGATCGCGGCGCGGGAGAAAGCGGTGCCGATGTCGCCGCTGCGGCGGCGCATCGCCGAGCGGCTCGTGCAGGCGCAGAAGACCACCGCCAGCCTCACCACCTTCAACGAGATCGACATGAGCCAGGTGATGGCGCTGCGGGAGCGATTCAAGGAGAGCTTCCAGGAGCGCCACAAGGTCAAGCTCGGCCTCATGTCCTTCTTCGCCAAGGCGGCGATCGCGTCGCTCCACGACTTCCCCGGCCTCAACGCCGAGATCCGCGGCGACGCCATCGTCTACAAGGAGCACTACGACATCGGCATCGCGGTGGGCGGGGGCAAGGGGCTGGTGGTGCCGGTGGTGCGCAACGCCGACAGGCTGTCCTTCGCCGAGCTCGAGGCCGCGATCGCCGACTTCGGCGTGCGCGCCAAGGAAGGCAAGCTGACCCTCGACGAGCTCTCGGGGGGCACGTTCACGATCACCAACGGCGGCGTGTTCGGCTCGATGCTGTCGACGCCGCTGCTCAACTACCCGCAGACCGGGATCATGGGCATGCACAACATCGTGCGCCGTCCGGTGGCGGTGGGCGACCGGGTCGAGATCCGGCCGGTGATGTACGTGGCCCTCACGTATGACCACCGGGTGGTGGATGGTCGCGAGGCCGTGGGGTTCCTGGTCGGGGTCAAGCAGCGCATCGAGAACCCGGAGCGGCTGCTCTTCGCCCTGTGATGGGTCCGGCACGTGCGGGCGGCGCCGGCGTCCGGGCCGCCCGCGCGGCGGGTGTGCTGCTGGCCGCCTTCTGGTGGGCGGGCGTCCTCGGGGGCTGCGCGAGCGCCCGCGTGGCCCGGGCCCGTGCCGAGGTGCTGCGCCTCCACGCGGCGGAGCGGCGCGCCCACCTCGAGCGCAACCCGGCCGCGCTGGTCGCGCTCCTCGCCGACGATTTCGTCCAGGTGCAGAGCGGGGAGGTGAGCCGGCCGACGCGCGCCGAGCGGCTCGAGCGCTTCGGTCAGTATTTCGGCTCGGTCGAGTTCCTGGCCTGGGACGATCTCGCGCCGCCTGAAGTGATCCTCTCGGCCGACGCCACGCTGGCGGTGGTGACCGTGCGCAAGCAGGTGACGCTCGTGCCGGCGGGCGCGGGGGCGGACGCGGTGCCCGAGACCACGGTGTTTGCCTGGAGCGAGACGCTCGCCCGGCGGGTCGGGGGATGGCGCGTCATCGCGATCACGTCCACGCGCAAGGAGCTCGACGCGGCGGCGGTGCTCGCGGCGGGGCGCCGGGCGCTCGGCGATGAGGCGCGCGTCGCGGCGGTGCGCAGCGTGCACGCGGTGGCCCGGGCCACGGCCCCGCGGGGTACTTACGTGCTCGAGGTCGATGCGGCGCGCGGGCCGCGCGTCGCCTGGACGAACCGCCGGGGCGGCGAGGTGCTGTCGAGCGCGGTGGTGCGGGGGGCGGAGGGGTGGTCTGTGGAGCGGGACGGGCGAGTGGAACGGCTGGAGCCGGCGGAGGTGGCGGTGGTCCGGGGGCACGCGTTCCAGATGATGGCGCTCGCGCCGGAGGAGTTCTTTCGCGAGCTCGTCATCGAGGGGCATGAGGCCTTCGCGGGGCGGTCGTGCTACCGGCTGCGCGGGCGGGATGGCGCGGGGCAGCCGGCGCGGCTGTTCTTCGATGTGGAGGGGGGGCGGCTCGTGGGGTTGCGGTTGGTCGATGCGCGGAAGGGGCAGGGGGTCGAGATTTCTTTCGATGCGTGGCGCGAGGTGGAGGGGGTGCGGCTCCCGGGGCGCGTGACGGCTCGCGATCCGAGCGGGGTCTTTGTGCTCGATTTCGTCGAGCTGGCGCTCGATGGGGTGCCGGAGGAACGGTTCGTGGTGCCGGACGGGGCCGCCGGGCGCAGGAGCCCATCATGAGACCCCGCCCGATCGAATTGCCTGGATCCAGGACGGTGGGGACGTCATATCATCCGCTCGTCTCCGCCCCGTCCGGTTTCACGTGGCTCTCATGGAGCAGTGCCAACCTACGCTCGCTCTCGCCTCCGTGCTGCTCGCCTGGAACGACGTCCGGGCCGCGTCCCCTGCGCGCTGGCCGATCGCCCTCGGTGCGAGCATCGTCTTGGTGCAGACCGCGCTCATCGCCGTGCTCCTCGTCGAGCGGGCGTGGCGCCTCCGCGCGCAGGGGGCTCTGGACGAACGTTTGCGCTTCGAGCGGCTCGTAGCCGAGGTCTCGGCTAACTTCGCCCAGCTCCCGGTCGAACGCATCGATGCGCAGATCATGGCCAGCCTGCGCCGCATCGGCGAGGCGCTCGGCGCGGACCGTGGCGGCTTATGGCACCTCGAGCCGGATGCCAGCGCGCTCGCCCTCGTGCAAGGCTGGCACGTGCCAGGGGTGCGCCCGCCGTTTCCGGTGCTCATGGCTGAGCTGTTTCCCGGGGGGCTCGATTGGATGCGGGGGGGCGAGGCCCTTCGGATGGATGCGGCCGAGGGGGTCGGCATCGCCGACCGGACGCACAGGCTCATCCAAGAGATGACCCGCGCCAAGATCGCCTCGGTGGTGGCGGTGTCCGTTCCAGCGTTCGGGGTCGCCGGTGGCATTCTCGCCTTCTCTTCGGATCAGCGCCTGCGCCCCTGGCCCGATGAGGTGCTGCATGGCCTGCGCACGCTCGGTGAGGTCTTCGCGCGCGCGGTGCATCGCCGGGAGGCAGAGACCGCGCTCGCCCACAGCGAGGCGCTCACCCGCGCGGCACTGTCTTCGCTGCCGGGAGCGGTCGCGGTGCTGGATCGCACGGGCACGGTGCTGCGCGTCAACCGCGGCTGGGCGGCGGCGGCTCCGCCCTTCTCCCTCATCCCCGAGGGCACCAACTACCTCGCGGCGCTCGGCCGTTCTGTCGCGGCCGGCGATGGGACGCTCGATAAAATCCGCGTGCTCGTCGAGCAGGTGCTCGCCGGACAGCACGGCGCGGGCCTGGTCGAGCATCACCTCGCAGCGGCCGGGCGCTGGGTGGAGGTGCACGCGGAGCCGCTCGATTGGCCCGAGGGCGGCGGGGTGGTCTCGCACGTGGAGGTGACCGAGCGCAAGCGCGCCGAGATCGAGGCGCAGCGCACACGGGAGGAGATCGCCCACGTCGGTCGCGTCGTGGCGCTCGGGGAGCTGGCGGTCTCGATCGCCCACGAGATCAATCAGCCGCTCGCGGCGATCCTGCTCAACGCCCAGACGGCCCTCAGGCTGCTCGGTGAGCCTACGCCCGGCCTGGCCGAGGTGCGGGCCGCCGTGGCCGACGTGATCGCCGATGATCGGCGCGCCGCCGAGGTGATCGGGCGCCTGCGCACGTTCCTCAAGAAGAGCGAGGTGCGGCACGCCCGGCATGACGCCAACGCGCTGGCGACCGAGGTGGTGCGCCTGGTGGCCAGCGACGCACTGCTGCGCGAGGTCACGCTCGCGCTCGTTCCTGCCGCGGGTCCGCTCTACGTCTGGGGCAGCGGGGTGCAGCTCCAGCAGGTCCTGCTCAACCTGATCACCAATGCGTTCGAGGCGGTGGCGCGGCAGGCGCCAGACACCGAGCGGCGGGTGTGGGTACGCACGATGCGGGTCGGTGAGCGTGTGGTGCTGGCGGTGGAGGACACAGGGCACGGGATCCCGACGGAAGCCCTCGAGAAGATCTTCGAGCCGTTCTATGCCATGCGCGAGGGCGCCCTCGGTATTGGGCTCTCCATCAGCCGTAGGATCGTGGAGGCCCACGGCGGTCACCTCTGGGCCGAGAGGCGACCGGGTGGGGGCGCGATCCTCAGCTGCGAGCTGCCGCGCGCCGAGGAGGATGCCGTATGACCGATGCCCCCGTTTCCCCCACGGTCTACGTTGTCGATGACGACGCGTCGGTGCGGCGCAGCATCAAGCGCACGCTCGAGGCCGCCGGGTATGAGGTGGCGGTGTTCGCGAGTCCGCTCGAGTTCCTCGACCGGGTGCGACCCGACCGGCCGGACTGCCTGGTGCTCGACCTGCGCATGCCCGGGATGACCGGGCTCGAGCTGCAGGAGCTGCTCGGAGGGCGCGGGGGGCCGCTGCCGATCGTGTTCATGAGCGGTCATGGGGATGTGCCCTCGGCGGTGCAGGCGATGAAGGCGGGCGCGCTCGACTTTCTGCCCAAGCCTTTCGACGACACCCTGCTACTGGCAGCGGTGGAGCGCGCCATCGCCCACGGCTGGGCGATCCGCGACGAGCGGGTGGCGCGCGAGGCCGCGCACGCCCGCTTTGCCACGCTGTCGCCGCAGGAGCAGCGAGTGTGCCGGCTGGTCGCGCAGGGGCTGCTCAACAAGCAGATCGCGAGCGAGCTCGATCTCGCCGAGCAGACGGTGCGGGTGCATCGCGGTCATGTCATGAAGAAGCTCGAGGTCGAGAGCGTCGCCGAGCTGGTGCGGCTGCTCGCGCGCATCGAAGACGTCTAGATGGCGCCGTCTGGCGCCGCCTGGCGCGGGAGGGGGGCACGGGCGGGGCCACGCAACGCTCCTCCGTGATTGTCAATTCAACAAAGATCCTATAGCGCTCTGGCTGGTTAGCCGATTGGCTGGAAGGCGGTGTTCTACGCGTAGGGGGTCTTGCCCCGCATGGCAGGTCCGTTTTCCAGGTTCACCGCAACGTTCTTCTATGCGGTCATCGTCATCGGTCTTGGCGCTGCATTGCTGGAGGCCTTGCTCATCGTGGTGCTCCTGACCGAGCGTTCACGCCGCCGCCGCGTCCAGCATGCTCTCGCCGAACGGCTGCGACTCGAGGCGGTGCTCGCAGAGCTCTCGATCCGTCTCGCGACCCTCTCCGCGGAGCAGATCGACGATGGGATCATCGCCGCCCTGCGCCGCCTCGGCGAGGTGCTGGGCGTCGATCGCGCCGGCTTGTGGCGCTCCGCGCCCGACGGCAGCGAGCTCCGGCTCACCCATGGCTGGCATGCCTCGAACGTGCCGCCGACAGCGCCGGTGCTCGCCGCCGCACAGCTCCCTGTCCGTCTGGCCGAGATGCAGCGCGGCGAGATTGTCCAGATGACGCTCCCTGGCGAGGATCCAGCCGGGGAGCGGCCCGGGCCGTCCCGGGCCGAGCCTCCCAAGGTCGTCTCGATGGTGGCGCTGGCCCTCTCGGTCGGTGGCACCGCCTGGGGGCTGCTCGGCTTCTCCTCCGAGCACGGGCAGCGTGAGTGGACCGACGAGGTGTTGCATGGCCTGCGTGCCGCCGGTGAGATCTTCTCGATCGCGCTGCAGCGCAAGGAGTCGGGCCTCGCGCTCGCGCGCAGCGAGGCGCTCGGACGCGCGGCCTTGTCGTCGCTGCCAGGGGCCGTCGCGGTGCTCGATCGCCAGGGTGTCATCCTGCGCATCAACCGCGGCTGGACCGCTACGGGAGGACCGTTCGGTGGTCTCCACGAGGGGGCGAACTATCTGGAGCGGCTCCGGGCGGGGGGCACGGCCGTTGCCGGGGGCGAAGGCGACAGCGCAGGGAGAGACCGTGGCGCCCTGCTGACGCTCGTCGCGGACGTGCTCGCAGGCCGGCGCGGCGCCGGCCTGGTCGAGTGTCATTCCCTCTTCGTGCCTGGTTGGCTCGAGATCCGCGTCGAGCCGCTCGAGCGGTCCGAGGGCGGCGCGGTGGTCTCGCACGTGGACGTGACGGCTCGCAAGCGCGCCGAGCTCGAGGCGCGGCACGCCCGCGATCAGTTCGCCCACGTCGGCCACGCCGCAGCGCTCGGGGAGCTGGCGGCCGCGATCGCGCACGAGCTCAATCAGCCGCTGGCCGCCATCCTGCTCAACGCCCAGACGGCGATGAAGCTGCTCGACCGGGCGGTCCCGGATCTCGCGGAGGCGCGCGAGTCCCTGCGCGACGTGGTCGCGGACGACCAGCGCGCCAGGGACGTGCTCGAGCGCATCCGTTGGCTCCTGCGCCAGGACGAGGCGCGGCGCGCGACGCAGGATTTGAGCGGGCTGGTCGGCGAGGTGGTGCACCTCGTGCACAGTGAGGTCGAGCGGCGCGGTGTGACCCTGGCGTTCACACCCGCGGAGGCCTCGATCCAGGTCCACGGCGATGGGGTGCAGCTCCAGCAGGTGGTGCTCAACCTGCTCAGCAACGCGATCGATGCCGTGAGCGGCCGGCCGGCCGGCGAGCGCCGCGTATGGATCCGCGTCGTGGGGCGTGGGGATGACGCGGAGCTCGTGGTGGAGGACAACGGTCACGGGATCCCCGAGGGGACGCTCGATACGATCTTCGATCCCTTCTACACCACCCGGGAGGAGGGGATGGGGATCGGCCTGTCCATCAGCCGTTCGATCGTGGAGACGCATGACGGGCGCCTGATAGCCGAGCACCGTCCGGGGGGCGGTGCCATCTTCCGCTGCGTGCTGCCCCGGCTGGCCGAGGCGAGGTTCGCCGGTCCCTAGGATGCGGTCCCGATGCCTGACCCAGGCCTGCCACAGGCCGGGCTGCTCGTCAATTGGACGAAGATCCATCTCGTCCCGGAGCGTCGCCGATCTTAATAGGGGGTTGTCGATGGGGGGTGAGGCGCAGGGGAAGGGTGGAGGCCCCCGCAGTGGGACAGACTCATGACACTCCTATGTTGAACCCAGGCACGCTGCTCGGTGGGCGCTTCGAGATCGAGGGTCTCGCAGCGAGAGGGGGGATGGGCCTGGTCTTTCGCGCCCGGGATCTCCAGACGGGGCAGCTGGTCGCGCTCAAGATGCGACGCCCCGAAAGAGGCGAACAGGGCACCGAGCGCCTCCTGCGCGAGGCGCAGGTGCTGTCGGCGCTGCGCCACCCAGGGATCGCCGTGTATGTGGGGCACGGGCTCGCGCCCGAGGGAGAGATCTTCCTGGCCATGGAGTGGCTGCAAGGCGAGCACCTGGGCGAGCGCCTCAGTCGGCAGCCGGTGACGCTCGGCGAGAGTCTGACCCTGGTAAGGTGCGTGGCCTCGACCCTGGCCGTGGTGCACCAGAGGGGCATCGTCCACCGCGATATCAAGCCGAGCAATCTCCTGCTCCGGAACGGTCAGGTGGAGTGGGTGACGCTGCTCGACTTTGGCATCGCCCGGGCCGGCCTGGCCGCGAGGGGGCTGACGAAGACCGGAGAGCTGCTGGGCTCGCTGCGGTACATGTCCCCCGAGCAGGCCCGGGGCGAGCGGAAGGTGCTGCCGAGCACCGACGTCTTTTCGCTCGGGTGCGTGCTCTACGAGTGCCTCACCGGGGCGCCACCGTTCGCCAGTGAGTACGCGGCAGTGACGCTCATGCGCATTCTGCACGAGGAGGTGCCGGCGCTCGGGGCGTCTTGGCCGGCGCGGCCGGAGGCGCTCGAAGGCCTGCTCGCGCGGATGCTCGCCAAGAAGCCCGAGGAGCGCTACGCGGATGGTGCGGCGCTCTGCGAGGCGCTCGCGACGCTCGACCTGGCCGTGGATGCCCCCGCGGTGTCCAAGGAAGCGGCGGCGGCGGCGCCTGCGCTCGTGGCCGAACAGCACCTGGTGAGCGTGGTGCTGATGTTGCCCCCGGAGCCGAGGGACGCCGCCGCGGTCACGGTGGATGACAGCGGCACCCTGAGAGAGCGCTGCGCGGCTCTCGAGAAGCTCCTCGAACCGCTCGGCGCGCGGGTGGAGCACCTGCTCAACGGGGCGATCGTGGCCACGCTGATGTTGGTGGGGCAGACGGCGAAGGATCAGGCGGCGCAGGCGGCACGGGTGGCCTTGCTGCTCAAGGCGGAGCAACCCGAGTCCATGGTCGTGGTCGCCACGGGGCGGGGCATGATGAGAGGGCGGTTGCCCGTGGGCGAGGTGGTGGAACGGGCGCTGCGTCTGGTCGGGCAGGAGGGGGGCCGTGTCTGGGTGTGGGTGGATGCGCTCACGGCCCAGCTCCTCGACGGTCGATTCACGGTGCGGCGGCTGGAGGCGGGGAGCTATGCGCTCGAGGATCAGAGCACGACGCCCGCGCATGATCCGTCCCGGTCGCTCCTCGGCAAGCCCATGCCCTACGTGGGCCGTGAGAGGGAGCTGCAATTCCTCAGCCTGTCGTATGAGACTTGCGTCGAGGAGGCGATCTCGCGAGCGGTGCTGGTGATCGCCGCGCCAGGGGTGGGCAAGTCGCGGTTGCGATGTGAGTTCCTGCGGCGGCTGCAAGTGGAGGGGCAGGGCTGCACGGTGCTCGTAGGGTACGGCGACCCCATGCACGCCGGCACGGCCTATGGCCCGCTGGGGGAGGCGCTGCGGCGGTGGTCCGGGGTGGAGGAGACGGCGGAGGCGGGGCAGCGGCGCGGGCAGCTGGCAGCGGCGGTGGGACGGCACATCGGAGGGAAGGACGGGCCGTGGGTGGCGGAGTTCCTCGGGGAGCTATGCGGGCTCGCCGTGCTCGACGAGCAGAGCCCCCGGCTGCGGGCGGCGCGGCAGGACCCGCGGATGATGAGCGATCAGGTGACGGCGGCCTTTGTCACCTGGCTGCGGGCCGAGTGCGCGCAGCGGCCGGTGTTGCTGATCCTGGAGGACCTGCACTGGGGGGACATGGCCACGGTGCGCCTGGTGGACATCGCGCTGCGGGAGCTCGCCCACCACCCATTCTTCGTGCTGGCGCTCGCCCGGCCGGAGATCCAGCAGCTGTTCCCGCGGCTCTGGGAGGAGCGAGAGGTGCAGACGCTGCGCTGCGGGGAGCTCGGGCGGCGAGCCAGTGAGCGGCTCATCCAGGAGGCCCTCGGGGCGGGGGTACCGCGCGAGGTGGTGGAGCGCATCACGACGCAGGCCGGGGGCAACGCCCTCTATCTCGAGGAGCTCATCCGGGCGGTGGCGGAGGGGAATGGGGATGAGCTGCCGGAGACCCTCCTGAGTATGCTGCAGGCGCGCTTCCTGCGGTTCGACGCCGGGGCCCGCCGGCTCCTGCGAGCGGCCAGCGTGTTCGGGGAGACGTTCTGGCGCAGTGGTGTGCTCGAGCTGCTCGGCCACGAGCTGCGCGCGGTGCACGAGATCGATCGGTGGCTGGAGATCCTGCTGGAATCCGAGGTCATTGCGCAGCAGGTGCCGAGCCGGTTCGTGGGGGAGGCGCAGTTCGGCTTCCGTCACGGTCTCCTGCGCGATGCCGCCTACAGCCTGCTGAGTGAGGAGGACCGGCGGCAGGGGCACCTCCGGGCCGGGCAGTTCCTCGAGCGGGTGGGGCAGGATGACCCGCTCGCCCTGGCCGAGCATTACGAGCGGGGAGGCGCCCTCGACCGGGCGGCGGTCTATCATGCCCGCGCGGCGCTGCGCGCGCTCGATGGTCAGGATCACGAGGGGGCGGTGCGCATGGCCGAGCGAGCCATCGCGTGCGGTGTGAGCGGGCCGCTCCGGGGTCAGCTGCGTGGTCTGCAGGGCTGGGCGTGCATCTGGTCCCGCCAATACGGCGAGGCCTTGGAGCTGGCCGGCGAAGCCGCGGGCCTCCTGCCCGAGGGCAGCGTGGGGTGGTATCGCAGCATGGGGGCGCTGATCCTCGCGGCCGGTTTCCTCGGTCGATTCGAGGTGATGAACGAGCAGATCGGGGCCCTGCTGCGGGTCGCGCCCGAGCCCGGTACGGGGGCCGCTTTCATGGAGGCCAGCCTCGCGGTCGTGTTCATGACCGGGAACATGGGGCTACGGGAGCAGACGGGCCTCTGCCTGCGACGCATGCGGGAGGTGGGGGCGCGCCTGGATGAGAGCGAGGCGTATGCCCGTGGCCTGCTGTACATGGTGATCGCCTGGTATGACCTCCACATCGAGGGTGATGTCTGGGCCCATCGCTGCCACCTCGAGGAGGCGATCGAGTATCTCTCCGGGGCCGGCGATCAGCGCCATCGCTATGTCTCCGAGATCTATCGCCACGTGGCCCAGGCCAACCTGGGCGAATTCGCGGCCCTTCGCTCGGAGTTCCGGGGCACGCTCGCCCGCTTGGATCGGCTTCGGGAGCCCATGCTCTTCCTCATGGCGCGGGTGCTCGTCGGGATGGCCCTGATCGAGACGGGGGAGCGCCGGGACCGGGACGAGGCACGGGGGCTGGCCGAGGCGGCGCTGGCGCGCAGCGTCGCACCCGATATCTGGACTTCGATGGGGTATGTCGTCCTGGCCCGGGTCCATGCGGCCGAGGGGGACCTCGTGGCTGCGGAGACGGTGATCCGTGAGGCGCTCGACATCTGCAGGGTCATACCGCTCGGGCTGTCGATCGCTTCGCCTGTGTTGATCCGGATCCTGCTGCAGCAAGGGCGGATCCAGGAGGCGCAGGCGGCGGCGGTTGAGGGCCTCGAGGTGCTCGCCCGTCTGGGCGGGACCGGATGGATGGATGTCCGGCTGTATGTGGCGGGGACCGAGGCGTTTCATGAGGCCGGCGATCATGAGGCGGCCTGGCAGGCGGCGGAGACTGGATGGGGGCTCGTCGAGCGGCGCGCGGCGGAGATCCCGGACATGGCGGCGTGCGAGCGCTTCCTGGCCCTGCCGGGCCCAAGGCAGGCGCGAGAATGGGCCGAGCGCTATCGGGATCTCCTGGTGAGATGATGTGGGACGCGTGATCCTGGTGGTGGCCGTTCCCAGGCCGGCTCGGTAGGGAGAGGCGTCTGGAGGAAAGTAGAAAGACAAAAGCGATTCCGCACGTTGCGGGGGTGACGCAATCCGTTGCGGGGATGACGCAACACGTTGCGGGAACGCGCAATCCGTTGCGGGGGTGACGCAACACGTTGCGGGGTGACGCAACACGTTGCGGGAACGACGCAACATGTTGCAGGGGTGACGCAATCCGTTGCGGGGGTGACGCAGCACGTTGCGGGAGCGACGCAATCCGTTGCGGGAA
The DNA here is from genome assembly GCA_036263495.1 of Polyangia bacterium. GTDB lineage: Bacteria > Myxococcota_A > Polyangia > Palsa-1104 > SHYY01 > DATAGU01. The sequence goes on from DATAGU010000077.1 coordinate 53,182, forward strand.
CGACGCAACACGTTGCAGGGGTGACGCAATCCGTTGCGGGAACGACGCAATCCGTTGCGGGAACGACGCAACACGTTGCAGGGGTGACGCAATCCGTTGCGGGGCGGGAACGACGCGGCACGTTGCAAGGGCAACGCGGCACGTTG
>DATAGU010000078.1:0-13519 GCA_036263495.1 Polyangia bacterium
TGTCGCAGTGCGCCAAGTCCTAGGTATGACCCCAGCTCATGGTGGCCTCAGTGGCCGCGCGACACATCGGCATGCCCCAGACCTGCGTGAAGCCGGTCGAGCGGCAGATGGCCGACATCGTACAGCCCGCCGGCCAGCGCGCGGAGAGCAGCTTGGAGTGAGTGGGGCCGCCGCCGGCAAGGCCAGCAAGTGTGCGGAGTGGCCTGCGCGTCGTGGTAAGCTGACGATTAACCGGGCAACTGCTGGGCTGATCACTCGGCGGTGGGCGGCGTTGGCGCTCTGTCGCCGCCCGGCCCGGCGGCTTTCCACTCGACAGGGCGCAGAACAGAGCGCGCTATGCCCCCCCGCGGCCGTCCACGCCGCCCCCCACGAACCGACCGAGAAGAGGTCAAGCGTAACCAGGACGAGGCGTTGGCCGCGGCGCGCGAGCATGCTGCGTCCATGTACCCCACCGTTAAGCCTAACGATCCGCCCTGGCTCACCGAGGAACAGTTGAAGTTCCTCGCCGCACCCGACACCTGCCCAAACGCGATTGTGGCAAAAGCGCTGCCTGCGCGGCCGGCATGGGTTGACGAAGCGTTCGCTAATTCGATTGCTGTCCTCAATGAAAAATTTGCGAAACGCACTCCCGACGGAAAGATCGAGCCGATCCCATTAAGCTTCGAGGCAATCGTTTGCATTGCGTCTGGCGTGGAGTCGACCAACGAACTTGAATTAGGGTTAAAAGAGTTAATTCGTATTGCGTCAGTCGAAGGCGTGGAGTCGACGTCCCGCTGCTGCTATTGTTGTGGCATGCCGACGAAGATCATGCTCGAGCGGTCGGCCAGAGGGGTGGAGGCACTCGTGACTCACGCAACGCGGGTAGCGCAGATGTTTCGTGAGTTCTCGGCGAGCGCGCTCCCAGCGGACTATAAAGACGTGTTCATGCGGGTAATAATCCCCACTTACAATGCGGTAAACTTCGGGTCCCGTCGGTGTATCGAGTGCGGCAAGGAACTCGGTCTAAGAAACGACTATGAGATCAGCCGCTGGCAATATTGCCCGCCGCCTGAGGGAGAGAAGCGATCCGAGTGCCAGAAGGCGGCCGAGCACCGCGCCCGCAAAACGAAGCGCGACAAGCGCACCCTCGCCGATGTGAAACATGATCTGCAGCAAGTCGGCGAGGCTGGGGATACTCGTGCTCAGCCTGCAGGGGCAGATCCGGGCTTCCCGGCCGGCGAAACGCGCGCCACGCATTGCAGAACGTCCCTTCTCTGTGCTCCCAATCGACGGCCCAATAGTCAATCCATTGCCACCAGTGGGTCACGGCCCCTACCTGGGCCCCCGCACCTCGGGGGATGGCCACCGGCGGCATCACGAAATCGGTGAGTGTCACCGACACCCGTTGCCCATGCTGGGTCATCCGCAGCGACAGCTCACGCAGGGGCGCGAAATCGTCCTCGGTGATGCGGGGCCGATCGACGGCATCGAGATCGAGCAATTCAGCCGGAATCCGGCGCAGATGAAGATCGACCCCTGCCGTAGAGGCGAGCCGGCGCACCTCCGCATCGAGCGGAAACGCGAAGTCCCAGGCCAAGACGTCCAGCCGTGCCACGTGCACCTTGTCGAGGGTGCGCGCAGCAGCGGCCAGGACCGGCCCCAACGTGTCCCGATCAAACGGCCGTATCGCCTCGCTGATATGGATGAGGCGTCCTACCTTGCGCCCATGTAGCAGCGGCTCGCCATCAAAATACTGCGCCTTGGCCCCATAACATTCGAGCACTAACCGACGGTGGGCGAGCATGCGCGCCTCGGGGTCACTGTCCACGGCCACCCCAGCCACGGACCATAAGCGCCGGTCTCGCTCGCCGAGGACCTGCACCACGAAGGGGCGCGCCTCGCCCAACGTATGCAGGCGCTTGCATGTGGTGTGTACGGCCAGGCGTCCACGGTCGGCGGCAATCCAGCGCCGCCCCAGCCGCTCCGCTACCGCCGCTGTCGTACCGGCGCCCACGAAACAGTCGAGGATGAGATCGCCGGGGTTGGAGGATGCCTCGATGATGCGTTCAAGCAATCTCTCGGGCTTCTGCGTGGGATACCTCGACAAGCTGATCGACGAACTCGCCAAGGGAAAGAAGATGGCTACCATCCTTCGACGGTACGGTACGTGAGCAGTCCCTGCATGAAGCGGCAGCGCGCGACGATCCGAGTACGGCCGTGGATCCTTCGCTCCGAGATTGGGACGATTCAGAGCCGCCGTTCTGAGACCATGCGCGGCCGACCGTCACCGCTTGATGACCATGAGTCAGTCCACGCGCGTGGACTCGGCCCAAAGAAAAAAGAATACGTGTCCGGCAGGATGCGACCGATCAGCCCTAAAAAGTTGCTGATCAGGGGGACTCTGCCCCACCGCTCCGGCCAGCGCTTGGGTGCTCGCGGGGAAACTCGCATCGGCTCGGGGGGGAGCTTCTGACCGCGGCCTCGATCCTTGCGGGGACGCGACCTGAGCGCCGAAAGTCCGCCTCGGCGATAGGCGTAGTACCATCGCTCCAGCGTGGAGGCGCCGAAGGTGCGGCGACGTTTTGCGCCGGGCGGCACGTACTCCTTTTGGGCCAGATCGCGCAGTAGTGCTGCCAGCTCGCCGCGGGAGAGCGGGCGCGCCAGCGCCGGGCCGATGATTTGGGCGCGGAAGACCGCGACCGCCTCGGCGCGATCCTTGGGCGTGGGCAATGTGGGGTCCATCTCCACCTCCTGTCCCGGGTCGGGGACGTTGATGGATTGACCCTCGCACTGCGGCGCAAAACCGGGGAGGCGCTCTGACGGGTGGGCTCGTTTGCGCGTCGCCCCCCGCTGCGATGGCCATCACATGGCGAGCCCCCGGATGGCGCCTCGGCAGGCCGCAGCCTCCTTTGCGCCGTCGACGGAGAATGGACCGTCGTCAAAGGCCGCCAGCACCATCGACACCTGCGCGGCCTGCTCACGCACGGAGGCGGCAGGATTGATGGCCCGTCGCAGCGACAGAGCCACCTGCGGACAGAATCGTTCGCACTGCACTGTCCACCGAAACAGCGAAGCCCACCGCCCGGGCCGCGCCTCTCCCTGCACCCGCAACGGACACAGCTGCTGCCGGACCCGACGCGCTGGCTCCCGCCTTTGACCCCACCGCCACAGCGCCGCCGCGATCGTCGTTACCATGTACAGATACCGCCGGGCCATGGCCTCGGGGGCGACGGTGATCGTCTGGCCGCAGGACTGGCACTGGTAGCGCCGCACGGGGACCTCATGGATTTCGGGTTCCGCCTCCGGCGACAGCGGTCCCCATACCTGTCGCGGGCGGACTCCATGCCCGTGCAGACCCAGCCCCGCGCCCACGGGACGGCTCGGCGCCTTGCACAGAGGGCACGTCGCCGGCCGTGCCTCTTCCACCGTGGGCATCTGCCGTAACCACCGCTCGACACTCCAGCCGACAAGCGGCACAATCTGTCTCGCTCCTGGGTCTTGAGACACCTTTGCTCAGGAGCCGAGAGGGACGCCGAGCGGCCAAACTCGGGGCGTCCCTCTCACCTTGTCTGGGGGGCGATGTGCCGCTCCTGCCTTTCATCGCTCCCCTCTACGACACTCCCATCCCCCTCGACCAGCTGGATCCCCACCGCCTCACCGGCCGATGGGCGCCCCTCTGCCATCCATCAAATAACCGGTCTCAACAAGGCCGAGTTTTCCCTCATCCCAGGGGCGCGGTAACAGAGCGTATTGTGTAGCGCACACGCGCGATGGGCAGGCACTCCAGACGATTCGGGAGGAATGCCCGGGGCGCTGGGTGGATGCGGCGGAGGCTCTGGGGGATGGCGATCGTTGTGTGATGCGGCTCAAGGGATCAACGAAGGCGGCCATGATGGTGCGGAATCGGTCCCTGGGGAAGGGAAAGCTGGTCGCCGGGAAGGTGGAGATGCGCTGAATTCCAGCCCTTGCCCCTGGAATCCGTTTCCCCTCGACCGCCGAGCATTTCCTTCGCCTCCTTGAAGGTCACCTGGTTCGGCCCTGCTCGGTTCCTGAACACCGCCCACGACACCGACGCGCTCACTGCTATCATCAGTCCATCCCGCCACGGGACAGGCAAACGAGCGTCATGAGGCCCTTGATAGTGCCGGGACAGGCGATTGGTGGCCGGTTCGAGATCGAGCACCTCGTGCGGCTCGGCGGGGCGAGCGGCACCTGCCAGGCACGCGACCGGGAGACCGGCGGGCTCGTGGCGCTCAAGGTGCTGCACCTCGAGCAGCGCCCGCGGGAGCTCGAGCGTTTCCTGCGCCAAGCCGAGGCGCTGCGGGGCCTGCGGCACGAGGGGATCGCGGGCTACGTGGCGCATGGTCAGACGGCGCCGGGGCAAGCGTACCTGGCCACGGAGTGGCACCCCGGGGAGGATCTGGCGCATCGTCTGGCACGGCAGCCTCTCACCGTGGGGGAGACGCTGGGGCTCGCCCGGCAGGTGGCGAGCGCGCTCGCGGCGGGACACGGACAGGGCGTGGTGCACGGAGAGCTACGGCCGAGCAAGATCCTGCTCCCCGAGCAGGGAGTGGGCGCGGTGCTGCTCGGGTACGGGATCACGTCCGTCAACCTGGCCTCGCGGACGATCTCGAGCTCGGGGGAGCTCATGGCCACGCTGCGCTATCTGGCGCCGGAGCAGGCGTGGGGCGAGGAGCTGCCGGCCGCGAGCACGGACATCTATGCGCTCGGCTGCGTGCTCTTCGAGTGCCTGACCGGGAGGCCTCCTATCGCGGGGCTCCATGACACAGGGCGGCTGACCCAGCTCCTGTCCGAAGAGGCGCCGCTCTTGCGCCAGGTGCGGGAGGATCTACCCGTATGCCTCGAAGAGCTGCTGTCGCGGATGCTGACCCGGCGGTCCTCGGCGCGGCTGGCGAACGGCGGCGAGCTGGTGACGGCGCTCGGCCGGGTGGTGCTGTCGTCGGAGGAGCAGGCCCGGGTCCCAGCGCCGGTGCCGCAGGTGCGTCTCGGCGAATCGGATCGGCGTCTCTCATGCGTGATCCTGGCCCTGCCTCGCCTGCCCGGCGCCACTGGGAAGGAGGAGGACGCCGCGGTGGCCCGGATCGCGGCGCTCACGGCGCTCGCCCCGCTCGTCTCGCCGCAGGGGGCGCGTGTGCAGACGCTCCCGGCCGGAGGGGTGATGGTCACGTGGCCGGAGGCCGGTGGAACGGCGACGGATCAGGCGATGCAGGCCGCGCGGCTGGCGCTCGAGCTGCGCCAGGAGCAGGGGATCTGGACCTCCTGGTCGATGGCGGTGGCGACCGGGCCGGGCCTTGGGTCCGGGATGGAGGCCGGGGCGGCGCTGCAGCAGGCGATGGCCTTCTTGCAGCGGGCGGGAGACCGGGTGCAGACCGACCCGCCGCCGATCTGGCTCGACGAGCTGACGGCGGGACTGCTCGATACGCGCTTTCATGTGCGCCGGGTGGACGGGGGTCTGGCGCTGGAGCGGGAGCGAACCGGGGCGGAGGAGAGGCGGCTCCTGCTCGGCCGGCAGACGCCCTACGTGGGCCGGAATCTGGAGCTCGAGCTGCTCGAGACGCAGCTGCGGGTCTCCATCGAGGAGTCGGCGGCGCGCGGGGTGCTGGTGATCGCGCCGTCGGGGATGGGCAAGTCGCGGCTGCGCCAGGAGTTCCTGCAGCGGGTCGAGCAGCGGGAAGAGGCGACGGAGATCCTGCTCGGCCGAGGGGATCCGTTGCGCGGGGGCGCGGCGTATGGCGTCCTCGGGCAGGCGCTGCGGGACTGGTGCGGCCTCGGAGAAGCGCGGGGAGAAGACCCATGGTCCCGCTTCGCGATGCGGGTCGGGCGGCTCGTGGAGCAGGCCGAGCGGCAGCGGGTCGTGGAGTTTTTGGGGGTGATGTGCGGGGCGCCCCTCGGCGAGCACGAGAGCCCGCAGCTGCGAGCCGCGCGGCAGGAGCCGCGGCTCATGAACGATCAGGTGACGGCCGCGTGGGTGCAGCTCCTGCGCTCGCTGTGCCGGGTCCATCCGGTGCTGCTCGTGCTCGAGGATCTGCACTGGAGCGACGCGGCGACGGTTCGTCTGGCGGGGGTGGCGCTGCGCGAGCTGGCGGAGGAGCGGTTCCTGGTTCTGGCGCTGGCACGCCCCGAGGTCAAGGAGGTGTTTCCCCGGCTCTGGGCGGAGCATCCGGTGCAGGAGGTCTGGATGTCCGGGCTCAGCCGGCGGGCGAGCGAGCGGCTGGTGCGGGAGATGCTCGGCGAGCGGGCGACGGACGAGGCGGTGGGCCGGATCGTCGAGCAGGCGGGCGGCAATGCGCTGTTCCTGGAGGAGCTCATCCGAGGGGCGGCGGAAGGCGCGGGAGGGCAGCTGCCGGAGACGGTGCTGGCGATGCTGCAGGCGCGGCTCGCACGGCTCGCCCCCGAGGGGCGGCGTCTCCTGGAGGTGGCCAGCTTGATGGGGGAGACGTTCTGGAGGGGGGCCTTGACAAGGCTCTTTGGGGGCCCAGAAGAGGGAGGCGTCGGACACACCCACCTCGCCCAGAGCATAGGAGTCGCCCATGTCGCCCGCGTCGCCCACAGCCCCGTCGCCCCTGTCGTTCCTGTCGCCCCTGTCGATCGCTGGCTGAGGACGCTGGTGGAGTCCGAAGTGATCGTCCCCCAGAAGACGAGCCGGTTCCCGGGTGAGACGGAGTATGCGTTCCGACACGCGCTCGTGCGGGATGCGGCGTATGGGCTGCTGTCCGAAGAGGACCGGCAGGTGGGGCATCGGCTCGTGGGGGGCTATCTCGAGCGCGCGGGCGAGAGGGACCCGGTGGTGCTGGCGGAGCACTATCGGCTGGGCGGTGAGTACGAGCGGGCGGCCGACTTCTTTGCCCAGGCCGCGGTGCAGGCGGTGCGGGCGAGCGAGGTGGCGGGGGCGCTGGTCTGCGTGGAGCGGGGGGTGGCTTGCGGGGCGTCGGGTGAGGTGCTCGGCCGGTTGCGCGCGGTGGAGGCGCAGGCGCAGCTGTGGAACTGGAACTTCCAGGCGGCCTACGCGGCCGGCAAGGCAGGGCAAGCGCTCTTGCCGCGGGGCAGCGCGGGCTGGTACCAGGCGACGACGGTCGTGGTCGTGCTGGGAGGGATGTTCGAACCCGGGGTGCTCGACGATCAGGTGCGCCTGTTCGTCGAGACGGCCCCGCTGCCCGGCGCGGAGGGCGTCTTCGCCGAGCAGTCGCCGCTCGTGATCCTCCAGATCTGCCTGATGGGCCTGCGGGAGCCGTCGCAGCGCCTGCTCGTGCGGGCCACCGAGCTCTGCGAGGCGCTCGAGGCGAGCGAGGTGCGGCAACGCGGGCTGCTGCGGTCGATGGGGTTCTGGTACCACCTCGTCTTCGATGGGGATCCGTGGCTGGCGCGGCGGTCGGCGGCGCAGGCGGCGGAGCACTTTGCTTCGGTGGGGGATCGGCGCTACGCGAGCTCGTCGCAGGGGTATGTCGGCTGGATGCGGGGTCTCCTCGGCGAGGAGCAGGCGCCGGCCATGTGCCGCGCAGCGCTGGCGGCGACCGAAGCGCTCGGGGAAGCGGCCCTGGCGGGGGCCATGCAAGGGCAGCTGGCGATGATGCTGGCGGAGATGGGCGAGCCGCACCTCGACGAGGCGCTGGCGCTGGCCGACCTGGTGTTGCGCCGGCATCCGACGCCGTTCTGGGGGGTGCTGGGCGCCGCGGCGCGGGCGAGCGTGCTGGCCGAGCGCGGTGACCTCGGGGCGGCGGAGGAGGCGGCACGCCACGCCTGCGCCCTGGCGGAGATCGTACCAGCGGGCGGCTTGCTGGCCTCCGCCCTGCTGAGTCGCGTCCTGCTCGCCCAGGGGCGGACGGACGAGGCGAAGGGGGCGGCGGAAGGCGGGCTCGCGGTGCTCGCGAAGCTGGGCGGGATGGGCTTCATGGACGTGAAGCTCCTCCTCGCGGTGGCGGAGGTCCGCCGCGCGACCGGGGACCTGGAGGCGGCCCGCGAGTCGCTGCTCGAGGCGGCGCGGCGGATCGAACGGCGCGGCGCCCGGATCCCGGACGTGCTCGGGCGCGAGCGCTTCTGGTCGGCGGTGCGGGACAACGTGCGGGTGCTCGAGCTCCTGGAGAAGATGTAGGCCGATAGGGTGGCTGACAGGGCGGCCGGGCGGCGATACCTTGGCCCCATGCCCACGCTCATCGAGAAGCCGAGCCGCATCGAGGCGACCGGTAACAAGCCCAAGCTCATCGACGAATACATCGGCCGCAAGAACTCCGGCACGAGCGCCGCCAGCGTGGCGCACATGCGGAGCCCGGGCGGCTGGCAGGAGCCCGGCCAGCGTCCGGAGTTCGACGAGTTCACGGTGGTGCTGCGCGGTCTCCTACGGGTGGAGTTCGAGGGCGGCGCGCTCGACGTACGGGCCGGGCAGGCGGTGATCACGCACCGCGGCGAGTGGGTCCGCTACAGCACGCCCGAGGCCGAGGGCGCCGAGTACATCGCCGTCTGTGTGCCGGCGTTCTCGCCGGAGACCGTGCACCGCGACGGCTGACGTAGGTCGTGCTCTCGGAGGTGGTGCGCCCCTCCCGGGGCTGTTAGCGAAAACTCCAGACGAGCCGAGAGAGACCGAGGCAGGGCTGCGCTCGATCGATCCGCGCGTCGCGACAGAAGCTCGGCCCAGGCTCGATGCCCCAGTGGTTCGGGAGCGGGCTCCCTGGGCCGCGGCCCGAGTGGAGATCGATCTCGGAGGTGACGAGGATCACCTCGGGCAGCCGATCCGAGCGGACCAGAGAGCCGATGACGTCGCCGAGCATGACGTGCTGGCGGACCGGGAACGGCTCGGCCAGCGCCTCGAAGAAGCGGGAGGAGCGACCGGCGGCGATGAAGGTCCGCTCCGGCCGTTCATGCTGCATCACCCAGGCGGCCGCCTGGGCGGCGGCCGGTGGTACGCGGTGGCGCTCGTACGCGAGGGGCGCGCTGGCGCAGGCCATGATCAAGCAGAGCGCAGTGGCCAGGAGCCGGTGCGGCGCAAGGAAGCACCCGAGGAGGAGCAGCTCGCCTTCGACCAGCGGCAGGAGGTGGCGCGGCTGCTCCACGATGTTCTGGGCCAGGAAGGCCCATAGCCCGTAGGGTACGAGCGCGACGAGGACCGGCCTGACGTCGAAGGGGTCGCCCAACGCCTTCTGCCTGCGGCGCACGAGCCATGCCGCCGCCACTGCCAGCGCGCCGCCCGCGAGCGCCCACGGCGATGGCGCCACGCCGTCGAAGCACAGGCCCCGGGCGAACGCGTGCAGGCGCTCGAGGAGATCCGGCCGCGTCACCACCGTGCCGCCCCACTGGTTGAAGTGCCCCGAGACATGGGTCGTGCCGAGCTCGATGACGTTGCGCACACCCACGACGGCCAGGAAGGGCACGGCCCAGACAAGGACGCCGCTCGCGGCGCCGAGGAACACTCGATATCGACTCGGCCCGCGCGCCGGCCCGGACGTAGGTCCAGACGCCAGCCCAGGCAACGGCATGACCAGCGCCAGCGCGAAGAGTGACACGACCAGCGGCCAGTACGAGGCGCGCGTGCCGAGGAGGAGACCGGCACAGAGGCCGCTCGCGCCGAATCGCGGCACCTCGAGCGCGAGCAGCGCAAAGGCGGCGATCGCGAACGCCATCCCGAGGGGCTCGCTCAAGGCGCCGCCGCCGAGGAGCCAGGGCAACCAGGCGACGAGGTGGAGCGCGAGGACCGTGATCCCCGCGCGGGCGCCGGCCAGACTCCGCGCGCATATCGCCAGACCGGCACCGCCCACCCCGGAGGCCACGGCGGAGATGGCCTCGGCGGCCGGCAACGCCGACAGCCCGAGCCGGTGGAGCGCGGCCCCGAGGGCGACGTAAACGGGGTAGCCCGGGAACTGCGGCTGGAAGCGGGCGAGATCGTACTTCTGCGAGATGCCGAGGAGGAAGCCGAAGGAGTCGTAATCGTCGGCGACCTGGGCGCGGAGGAGCCAGCGGCTCAGCACCACCGCGCCGGTCAGGCCGCCGAGGACCCACCGATCGCTCCGGGGACGCAAGCGCTAGCGTCCCCGGCGCCGGCTACTGCCGCTGTAGCTGGATCTCAAGCTCCGCTCCGAGCGCCGCGGGCAGGTGCACGGTGGAGATCTCGGGCACGCAGTCGCGATCGCGATCCCCCCGGTCGGCCTGCGCGCCGAACTCGCCGGTGAGCGCGCGCTCGCCCATCTGGAGCCGGCCTTCGAGGCACTCGAAGGGATACTGCACGATGTCGTCCTTGTTGCGGTCGTCCCAGCCGTTGAGCACGATCTTGTTCATCCGGGTGAGCCGCCGCAGGAGTTCGTCGCCTTCGTCCTTCCGGCTCGGGGCGCTGGCGACGAGCTTGTAGTACTGGCGGAGCGCCCCGTGCAGGAGGCCGAAGCCGAGGGGCGTGTACTTCATCAGGTTGTCGACGCCGGCGGTGGTGCGGTAGATGCGAGCGTCCTTGATCCAGAAGCGCGCCTCCAGGTCGGCGTACACGTCGAGCGCCCGGGTGCGGTACTTCTGGTCACTCGTGGCGAGGTAGGCGTCGAGGAGGCCGAAGATCGCCGCCGCCTCGGCCACGAGCGTGCTCGGGCTGGCATCCGCCGCGTTGGTCCTGAGATCGTAGCCGTTGGCCACCACGCCGGTAGGCGAGATGAGCTTGTTCGAGAGGAACTCGGCCTGCGCCCGGATGAGCTCGGTGAGGTGATCCTCAAGCGTGCCGGTGTAGGACGCGCCGGTCAGGGGCACGGACGCGAGCGCGCCCGGGGCGCCGTGGGTGTCGGGCGTGTCGTTCGAGTAGAGCTGGAGCGAGCTGTTGAGCGAGCGATACGCCGTGCGCAGCGCGGTGATCGAGGTGGCGAGATCCACGGTGCTCACGCGGCTGCCCCGGGTGGGAGTGCCGCCGGCGACGCTCACGCTGTCCACCAGGACCTTGGCGGTGGGATCGAAGTGGAGCCGATCGAGGTTGACGAGCGCGATCTTCAGGATGCCGAGCGCGCGGTCATGCAGGGTGCTCTCCCCGTCGGGGCGCCCGTTGTCCCGCGGGAATGGATCGCCGTCGAACGTCACGTCGAACGGCACCGAGCCGCCCACGTCGGCGTTGTTCCGATCGGTCATGGCGAAGGCCTCCGAGTACCCGCCGAGCAGGCCATTGAGCGAGCGCAGCTGGCTCGTGCCGTCGGCCACCGTGAACGAGGTCGGCTGGGGGAAGTACTTGTTGACGAGCGCAGGATCCGTGGTCGTGGGCGTCTCGGTCACGCTGACCGCGGCAGGGAAGTAGAGGAGCGGGGAGTCGTACGAGTAATTGATGGCGGCCTGCAGGGACGGGGCGCCCTGCAGCCTCGTGCCGTCGGGGCTGAGGAGGGAGCCGAGGAGGAGCGCCGCCTTGTTGTCGATCTCCTCCATCATGAGCAGGCCCTGCCAGCCTTCGAGCGGGATGTCCCCGAGGTACACGCCCGGGTCACCATCGACGAGCTGTCCGGTGTTCGGGTCGGCGTACTTGCCCACCACGGTGTTGCCGGGCTGGCCGACGTTCGGCCGGTCAGCGGGGGCGACGTCGACGATGGGGTTGGCGGAGGTGTCCTGCATCGTCTGCCAGTAGGTGATGCTCCACAGCCCCTGCTTCCAGGCCGAGTAGCCGAGCGCCTCCGGCTCGATCCGCTTGGCCACCTGCGCGTCGCGCCGCGGCAGGTTCAGCGTGTTGTAATCACACTCGTAGTTGGACACCTTCGGCGGCGCGTTGGGGTTGCCCCCATAACCGAGCGCGCCGGGAGAGCCGCCGAAGGTGCACAGCGGATCGAAGCCCGGTGCGGCGTCGATCGTCGGATCGAAGCGGGCGAACTCGGCGAAGACCGGCTGCAGCCCGGGCCAGCCGTAGTAGTTGAAGGGGTTGTCGCTCGGCGCCGGCGAGACGATGAGGTTGGTGCCGAGCGGCCCGCCAGACTGCGATGCGGCCGCGAATTGCTGGAACCGGTTCGCGAGGAGGTTGTAGGCCGGATCGCCCGTCTGCCCCGTGGGGTTGAGGAGCGGCCCGAACATGAGCGACAGCCCCGCGCCCGCCTCGAAGCTGAGGTTGTTCATGGGCTGCTTCGAGTACTCGTACGTCTCGATGGCGAGCGAATATCCGAGCGTGTCGGTGCGCCGCTGGTTGGTCGCCGGATCGGTGTATTGATCCGGGATCGCGAGCGTGCGGACGAAGCCGGCCAGGTCGTAGCCGAGCAGCTGTGCGAAGGGCTCACCCGAGATCTGCATCTGGATGGCCGCCAGCATGGCGTCGGCCACGTTGAACTGGGAGTTCGTCAGCCGGGCCGCCAGCACCGGCTGCCCGGGCGGCTGATCCGGCGGCGGGCCGGACTTCTTGCAACTGCCAAGGAGCACCCCCCCCACGAGCAGCCAGGGGGCGAGCGTACGGAGGTTCATGGGGCGGAGGATCGTCTTGGGCACGGCAATCAGCTCCTCTCCTCCAGATGCGGAGGCGCCACAGAGTCTTCTGTGGAGGGCTTTTTTGAAAGTGACTTTCAAAACCGGTAACTGGGTTCCCAGGAATAGTCAAGCGAGCTGCATCGCAGGGCGCTGCGGGCGTCAGGAAGGGTACCGGACGGCGCGTCTGGCCGACAAGATTTCCGTTGACCTTCAAAATGTGTAGGCTCGCTTCACGAGGGCCAGGGAATCCCCTGCCCCATCAAGGAGGAAAGCGATGCGGAAGACATGGGCAGCACTCTTGCTGGCCGCCGTGGTGGCGCCGGTGGTGCCGGCACGGGCGGCCGATCACCGGGATGGGCCGAACTCCATCAACTCGCCCGAGGGCGACCTCAACGACATCTATACCTGGATGTCCCCGGACGCGAAGACCGTGAATCTGGCGCTCACGGCCGTCCCCAACGCGGGCAAGGCCTTCGTGGATGGTGGGCCGGTCAACCCCGCCCGCTTCTCGAACGCGCTCAAGTACGTCATCAACATCAACAGCCGGCCGAGCGACAACGCCTCGATCCAGGCGGGCGCCACGGGCCTCGACGCGCGCGCGCGCTTCCGCATCATCGCCACCTTCGACGCCGGCACGCCGCAGAAGATGCAGCTGTGGCTGGTGAACGTGAACACCGGCCGCGCGCTAGAGTACGTGACCGGCGATCCCAGCAGCGCCGCGGGCCTCACGTCGCGCGACGGCAAGCTGCGCGTGTACGCCGGGCTGCGCGACGATCCGTTCTTCTTCAACCTGCAGGGGCTGTTCGACTTCGAGACGTACTACCACGACATCGAGCAGTTCATCCCGGCCGCCGACGGGGCGGGGTGCCGTCCCCTCGGCCCCATCCAGCAGAACGCCGCCGTCAACTACCTCGGCATGAACTTCGGCACCGGCGCGGACTTCTTCGCCAGCTTCAACACCCTCGCCATCGTCCTGACGGTGGACAAGACCCTGCTCACGACCACCGGCCCGATCCTGTCGGTCTGGGCGAGCACCCACAGGTAGCCCTGAGAAGGAGAGCCGAACATGACACGACGCATACTCTTTGTGACGCTGCTGGTGGCTCCCTGCCTGGTCGGCTGTGACGGG
>DATAGU010000079.1:0-67518 GCA_036263495.1 Polyangia bacterium
CGGAGGTACTCCACCAATGCGTCGAAATCTTCGGCCACCGTCCCCTCGCGCGTGTCCAGGGTGACGCTCATGAGGCCCGCGGCCGCCGTGGCGCGGGCCCAGCCCTGATACTGCATGTGACCGCGATGCGCCTTCCGGAAGATGAGCGTGAGGAGCTCGCTGCCCAGCTTCTCGATAGCCTGGAGCCGCCCCCCGGTATCTCGATCGAAGACAAGGGCGAGATCGAGAGGCGTGCAGATGAAGCGCGCAGCGGCACGCCGGGCATCCCCTGGAGCGAGATCAAGCGAGACCTGCTGAAGTGATTCGGTTCCGACCCGCTGCGGCGCGAGAGGTCGCCGCTGTCTTTCGCTACTACGAGAAGGACTATCCGGGCCGCGGACGCCGCTTCCTCGAAGCCCTGGACGTCGCGTTCAGCCAGATCGCGGAGTCACCTGAACGATTCCCGCTGTCGTTGAGCCAGACATTCGGTCTGCGAAAGTGCGGCGCTTTCCCTATCGCGTGGTGTATGTGGTCGTGGGTGAAGACGTCGAGGTGATTGCTGTCGCCCATGCCAAGCGGCGCCCGGCGTACTGGCGTCGACGTTTGAGGTAGAGGCCCTTCCGAAGTGAGGGCTCGCTCGGTTCGTCCCTCCGTACCGACGGCTGGCGGCTTGGGGCTCTGTCATATCCGGGTCACGAACGGTTCCTGCAGACCCTGCTCGCGTGACATCGTCGCCGAACGCCGCGCGCTGACCGAAAACTTCTTGTCCTGACAGGCACTTCGGCCCCGCCCCACGCTCTTCGGCGGTCGATTGGCGCGCCGAGCAAGCGCGCGTCATACTTCCGCCCCGTATGCACTCGTACAGCGCCCGCCCACCCGAAAAGAGGCCCCGGGGTCTTGCCAGAGGGGGCCGAGCGCTGCATGAGGAACAGATATTTTCAGGCCGGACGGCCTGCTCCAGGTGAACGTGAGACGCAAAACCAGAACTGCGAGTCGTAGATCCACGCGTAGGACCGCGGCCCCCGTGGCCGTAGCCCCTGCGGTGGTTCCAGTCCCCAGAAACCCAACGCCCCCGCAGGATAGGAGGCCCACGCCCGTGATCACGCCGGTGATCGTCTCGACGGATATCGAAGCTCGAGCGCGTCAGCTCATGGAGCTCTACCAGGAGCGGCTGCGCCCCTGGCTGACCGACTACATCAAGGGCGACATCGTGTCGCTCGATCAGGCGGCGGCGGTGGTGGGGCACGCGCTCGAGCGCAAGACCCGGCTCGCCATCGGCTTCGTGGGGGAGTCCCAGGTGGGCAAGAGCTCGCTCATCAATGCGCTGCTCGGCCGGAGCGCGCTGCCCTCGGGGGGGATCGGGCCGCTCACGGCGCAGGCCACGCAGGTGCGGTACGCGGAGGAGGACCGGCTCGAGGTGGCGTATCACGGGCGCGCGCAGGTGCGGGGGATGCGCCTCATCCTTGAGAAGGGCCTGGCGCGCAAAGGCGAGCTGACGCTGGCCGCGGCGGATCCCGAGCCCAAGACCGAGGGTGCGGAGGCGGGGGAGACGCGGGCCTTGGCGCGGGGGCTCGAGGTCGAGCTCCTCGGGCCGCGGAGCGGGGAGGGCGGGGAGGGGATGGAGAGTGATACGGAGGCGCGGCAGGAGGCCGAGGAGCGCTTCCAGTACATGCTCGACCAGGCGTGGTCGATGCTGGGCGGGGTGCAGCCGCATGAGGCCGGCAGCGGGCCGGCCCGGCCGCCCAACGCGGTGCTGGTGGACGGGCTGCGCGCCATCCTCGGCGAGCCGGTGCGCAAGCCCGAGGCGCTGGTCGCGTTTCAGGCCAACATCGAGGAGGTGCGGCGCAAGCTCTCGACCACCGAGACGATCACGGCGTCGTCGGCGGGCGGGGCGGGGGGCTTCGAGCGGGCGCTGCGGAGCCGTGCCACGGGCCATCTGGCGCCGCTCGTGCGCGAGCTCACCGTGGGGCTCCACTCGGACTTCGCGCGCACGTTCACGCTGGTGGATCTGCCGGGCATCGGGGTGCAGGGCGACCCGGGGGCGCTCGTGGCCGAGCAGTTCGTGGCCGACGGCGGGGACGCGCTGGTGGTGGTGATGCGCAACAGCGGTCTCACCGACGCGGTGGCGCGGCTGCTCGAGCGCACGCAGGTGATCACGCGCCTCCTCATGGAGGGCGACACGCCGACGCCGGTGCACGTCATGATCGCGGTGACGCACCTCGACGACGTGGCCAAGACGCGCTACCAGGAGGCGGCCAAGGCGGCACGGGCGAGCGGGGAGCGGCCGCCGGACAAACACCGGCTGTTCCAGGATCTGGCGGGTCAGATGGCGGAGAAGATCCGTACGCAGGTGCGGGATGCGCTGCTCCGGTCTCCGGCCTTCGAGGAGCTCGGCGAGGAGCAGCGGGGCCGCCGCGTGGCGCGCATCGATGCGCTGTGCCGGGCGATGGACGTGATCTGCGTGTCGGCGCCCGATTACATGGCGCTCATCGAGGGGTTCGAGGAGGATGCCTTCCTCCGCGACCGGGAGGCCACGAACGTGCCGGTGTTCCGCGGTCAGCTCGAGGTGCTGGCGCGGCGCGCCACGGAGCACCGGACGCAGGCCATCGCCACGGCCGAGCGCGAGATGTGCGCGCTCATGGACGCGCATCTCCGGTCCATCGCCACCACCTACCAGTCGGGTAGGGGAAAGGCGGTGACCCAGTGGGAATCCTTTCGCGGCGAGCTGGAACACGTGGCGCAGGGGCTCCGCGAGCAGATGAAGGCCTCGCACGGGGAGCTGCTGGCGCACCTCCAGAACACGCTGCCGGCGCAGATCAGGCTCCTGTGCCGGGAGGCGGAGACCGGGGCGCTCAAGAAGCTGTCGCTCCTCAGACGTCATGGCGAGGGGCTGCCGTATCCGTCGCTCAACGCCGCGCTCCGCCGCGGCGGCGTGTGGGGCCGGCGCAACATCAACTATCCCGAGGCTCTGACCATGAAGTTCGTGGACACGATCGCGCTCGACTGGGAGCCGCGCATCGTGGAGGGGATCCGTGGATCGATCCGGAAGGGCGCGGAGCGGGACCTCAAGCTGGTGGAGGCGCTGTGCGAGCGGGCCCAGGAGCTCGATGAGCACATCGTCGGCGACGCGGAGATCGCGGTGCAGCGGCAGATCCTGCAGCAGAAGGCGCGTGCCTGCATCGCCTGGACGGGGGACCGCCTGGAGAAGCTGACGGCCGGGGTGCGGCAGGCGCTGGGGAGCAAGATCGGCAGCGTGATGGAGGGGGCCTGCCAGGTGGCGATCCGCGCCGGCGCCAACCGCGACCGGGGCGCCAAGCGGCGCATCCTGGAGGCGTTCGAGCAGGGCGGCACCGAGGCGAGCGAGCGGGCGCGGGAGCACGCGGAGCGGCTCCTCGATCAGCACTATCAGGCGCTGGTGATGGAGCTGCGCGAGGGGTATCTGGCCGAGCACCATGACCCGGTGACCGATGCGCTGCGGCGGCTCACGGCGGACGAGCTCATGCAGGCGCGCCGCGCCGACGCCGCGCAGCAGGAGGCGGTCCTGAAAGAGGTGGCGGCGTGGCGGAACGTGATCGCGCCGTTCATGGCCTGAGCCCCCTCCCTGAAGCATCCTTCCATCCCCAGATCTTCTTCTGAAGACATCCATGCCCGCGCCCCCGGGCCGGGCGGACGGAGCTGTTCATGGCCCGCCAGACCGAGGTCCTGATCCATCCCAGCAAGGGCGCCGGCCCGTACGCCATCTACGGCGTCACGAACTTCGGCTACCGCAGCTACAACGCCGCGTCGCTGCCCGACCGCGTGTTCGCCGGGCTCGACGAGGCCAGCCGGCCGCCGTCGGTGATCAACGAGGCGGCGCTGGACGTGCGGCGGCTGCCGACGCCGCTCGCGACGCTGCTCTCGCCGCGGGCGCCGGAGGGGCAGGGCTGGGCGCAGGGGACGCGGCGCGCGGTGGCGCGGCTCGAGGCGCTGTGGCTGCTGGTCGAGGACCGCTACCGCCTGCTCGACGCCGATACGGTCGAGCCGCTGGCGCATCAGGCTTCGCTCGTCGAGCACGTGCTCGCGGACCCGAACCTGCGCCGCGTGCTCGTGGCCGACGAGGTGGGGCTCGGCAAGACGATCGAGGCCGGGCTCATCATCCGCCGCCTCATCGAGGCGCGCTCGGGGGCGTCGCCGCGCGTGCTGTACCTGACCGAGGCGGCGCTGGTGGAGAACGTGGTCGAGGAGCTCGAGCGCCTCGGGCTGGAGCCGCGGCGCTGGACCGCGGAGCGCCCCGACGCCCGGCTCGAGCCCGGGCGTTCGGACCCGCTGGTGGTGGCGTCGATGCAGCGGGCGGTGTTCCAGGTGGCGGGGGGCAAGAACCACTTCGAGACCGTGGCCGCGTCCGGGCCCTGGGACGTGCTGGTGATCGACGAGGCGCACCACCTGAGCGACTGGTCCTCGGACGGCAAGGACCCGCAGCAGCGCATGCGCCTCGTGCGTCGGCTGGTCGAGGAGCGGCTCACGCCCGAGGGGCGGCTCATCCTCTTGTCGGGCACGCCGCACCAGGGGCACGCGGGCAAGTTCAAGAACCTCCTGCAGCTCCTGCGGGCGGAGCGGGACGGCGAGGAGGTGCTGAAGGGACGGGTGATCTATCGGATCAAGGAGGACATCCGCGACTGGGATGGGCAGCCGCTGTTTCCCCGGCGGGACGTGCGCTCGCCGACGCGCATCGACTGTGGCCAGGCGTACCGCGACTGGCTGCTCCAGGTCCACGCGCTCCTGTCGCTGGCCGGGGACAGCCGGGCGGCGGGCTGGCGTCGCGCGCAAGCGCTCCAGTGGTGCGCCTCCAGCCCGCAGGCGGGGCTGGCGTATCTCACGCGTCTCGCGCTCCGCGCCGGGCTGCGCAGCGCGACGGACCCGGCGCTGCGCGGGGCGATCGCGGCGCTGCGGCCGTATCGGGGGCGGCCGGCGGAGGAGAGCGTGGCGGAGCTGGAGGCCTACCTGTGCCGCCAGCTGCCCGATGTGGGCGAAGGCGGGACCGAAGAGTTCCGCCTCGAAGTCGCGCTCCTCGGCCGCGTGCTCGGCGCGGGGATCGAGCTCATCGCGAGGGACGTGCTGGCGCGCAAGCTCGCGCCGGTGCTGCAGGCGCTGGAGGAGGCGCCGGACGAGAAGTTCGTCCTGTTCGCGCAGCCGATCGAGACGGTCTACACGCTGCAGGCGCGGCTCGAGGCGCTGCTCGGCGCGGGGCAGGTGGCGCTCATCGTGGGAGGGCAGGATGCGGCGGTGCGGCGGGCGGCGATCGCGCGCTTCCAGCGGGCCGATGGGGCGCGGGTGCTGGTGTCGTCGCGCTCGGGAGGCGAGGGGATCAACCTCCAGATCGCGCGCCGCCTGGTGCACTTCGACATCCCCTGGAACCCGATGGAGATGGAGCAGCGGGTCGGGCGGGTGCACCGCTTCGGCAGCGTGCAGACGGTGATCGTCGACACGCTGGTGGTGAAGGACAGCCGCGAGGAGCGGATCCTGGCGCGCTGCCGGGCGCGGCTCGGGCAGATCGTGCGCGACATGGACCGCGATCGCCTGGAGCTGCATTACAGCCGCACGATGTCGCTCATCCCGCTCGAGGAGCTGGCGACGCTCATGAGCGGCGAGGGCTTCGGGCCGCTGTCGCGCGTCGAGGAGGAGCGGCTGGACCGGCTCATCCAGGAGGGCTACGAGCGCTGGAAACAGACGGACGCGGAGTTCCGCCTGCGCGCGGCGGCGCTGCGCGCGATCGAGCGCGGGGCCGTGAACGAGGCGGACCTCCAATCGTTCGTCGAGCACACGGTCGGCGCCACGGTGGAGCCGGGCTGGAAGCGGCGGTCGCTGGCCGAGGTGGCGGGGCAGGCGGAGCCGGTGCTGCAGACCACGGAGGCGCGGGTCTACCGGTTGCCCGATGGGAGCCTCGGCTACGTGGGGCGCGATGCGGGGCTCGGCCTGTCCGGGCCCCAGGCCGAGTCGGTGCGGCGGCTCGGGCTCAATGATCGATCGCTGGTGTCCGTGATGCGCCGCCTGGTGGGGGCCGTGGACGAAGGGGAGGGGGAGGGCGGTGAGCGGGCGCCCTGGGACGGAGACGGGGCGGGGCTGGTGCTCGTGGAGGCGGCGGGGTATCGCGCCTTTTGTGAGGCGGCGGGGCTCGGCGCGCTGCGCGAGGGGTTCCTCCTGCAGGTGTATTGTTTGCGGCGCCTGGTGCCGCAGATGGTGCCGCCGCGCGAGGTGGGGACGGCGCTGCGCGCGTTCGCCGGCAGCGCCGATGGGGCGGTGGAGGTGGAGCTCGATGCCGAGCGGCTGGCCGCGCTCGTGCGGATGATCCGTCAGCCGCGTCCCAAGCGCGCCCGGCCCGATGCCTTTGATCGGGCCCGGCTCCTGGCGCTGGAGGAGCAGCGCATCCAGGCGATGCGGGCGAGCGAGCGCGGGGAGCCGGTGGTGGCGGTGTTTCCGGTGGCGGCGATCTGGCTGGAGCCGGCGCCTGCGGAGTCCGGTGCGTGAGCGCTCGGGCCCTGAGAGGAGCATCGGCCAGGCCCCTCGCCCCCTTCAACCTCATCAGCTCGGGCCCCCTCGGCCCCCATCAGCTCGGGCCCCCTCCCTCGGCCCTCACCAGCTCCCCTCGTTCGGCCCTCACCTCAGAGCGACATGCCTGCTTGCGCCACTGACTCCCTCACCCGCCTTTGCTCGGTTCGGGCTGAAGCACCAGCTCAGCATTGATGGTGATTTGAATATTGTCTCCCACGACGACACCGGCACCCTCGCCCGGGAACTCCCAACGAAGCCCGAAATCCTTCCGATTGACTGACGTGGTCGCTTCGATGCCACGGCGTATGCCCCCGGCATGGTTGAACGGGGGCGAGGCCGTAACCGCTAAAGTCACCGGCTGGGTCACGCCGTGCATCGTCAAGTTGCCCATCACCGAATACGACGTGGCGCTCGACCGACTCACACCCGTTGAGACGAAAGTGATAGCAGGGTACTTGGCCGCATCGAAGAAGTCCGGACTCTTGAGGTGCGTGTCACGCTCCTCTACGCCCGTCGTGATCAAGTTGACGTCAATTGTTGCATTGATTTTGGAATTGGCTGGCGTGGCTTCATCCAGCACGACGGTTCCCGAAGGCTTCGCAAACATACCGCGCACCTTGCTGAACACATGCTTACAAATGAACTCCGCCGAAGAGTTTTCCGGGTCCAACTCCCACTTCGAAGTCTGGGGAACCGCAGGAACGGGAATTGAAACCGGCAGCTTGTCAGGCTCAGTGGAGGCCGCTCGTGTAGGCGCACTGTCCCGCGATTTGCAGGCGCCAACTGACAATAGCATGGCCATAGCGAGCACACGCGTACGCATGAAAACCTCCGGGTAGGTCAACGTGAACTGACGGTTGCCGCTTTCACGACGACGTTCCAACGCGAGACTTCTTTGGATCCGAGTCGATCACGAACGTACCAGAGAAGCCCGTCGATACTACTGCGGCGAACGCGAGCAGGCGCTCCTCATGATCGACAAGCGCGCGAGTCCAAACGAGGCCATGCGAGGCCACGCGTGGACTGATTGCCGGTCATATTCGCGCTGTTACTCTGGGCCCATGCGCTATCTCTCCTACTGGCCCCGCCCGGCGATGTGTATCGTATGGCTCGGGCTGGCCCTGGGCGCCCCGGGATGCAAGCGCTCCCCCGCGGCTTCGCCTCCCACCGAGAGCGCCCCGGCGTCAGGCCCCGCCAAGCCCGCGCCCGCCGACCCGGCCCCCGGAAGCGCCAGCAGCTCCACATCCAGCATGGCCCCGGCCGACATCTCGGACGAGATCGCCGGTGTCCACGTCATCGAGCGCACTCTCGGGGGCGCCCTGCCCGAGGAGCGTCTACCGGCGATCGTGGCGCTCCACCCCCTGGATGGCGATCCCACGGGCTTCTACGATCTCCTGGGCAGCTACCCCAAGAAGGCACGGCTCGTCCTCCCGCATGGCCAGCCGGTGGGTGGCGGCTATCGCTGGTTCGATTTCAACCCCGCCGCGGGCGCGTCGGGAGTACCGGCCGCCGTCGAGCGGGTGGCGGGCGTGCTGCGGGCCCTCGTCAAGCGCTCGGAGCGCCCGACCGAGGGACTGCCCATCGTGCTCGGCTTCTCACAGGGGGCGATGCTGGCCTACGCGCTCGCGGTCCTCCACCCGGACCTCGTGCGCGGCGCCGTCCCCATCAGCGGGACGCTCGCACCGACGCTCATCCCGACCACCTGGCCCGCCGGGCAGCCGCGCCCACCGGTACTCGCCTTCCACGGGAGTCAGGATCCCGTGTTCCCCGTGCAGCGCGTCCGCGACACCATGACCCGCCTGCGACAGCTCGGTCTCGAGGCCACGCTGCGCGAATACCCGGTGGCCCACGAGACCGCGCCGGATGAGGAACGGGACATCCGTACCGCCGTGGCCCGTCTGGCCGGACCCTGATTCTGATCCTTCAGCGCTACACGTTCAGGGTGAAGTCGTCGGCGTCGATGTAGGCGGGGAAGCGCTCGCGATGACGACGCACTCTCTCCGAGCCGCGTGCTGGGCCGGCGTTGGAGCTGGCGGTTAAGGGGCGCTCACTGGTGTACCCGGCGTACGGCACAAGCGCGCAGGACGAGCACGGCGGCTTCGCCTGCCACCCTGAGAGCACGGCGCTCTGGGGACCGACGGTGCTGGGTTCTTCCGATGCGCGATCGCGCGGCGTGAGGGGTTCCCTCCGTAGGATCTGAGGTCCTCTCCGGCAGGTTTCCTGCGCGTGGTGAATCTCTTGGTGGGACGATGAGGCGAGCTACTCCTCGTCCTGCCGCTGGGCCGCGAGCTTGCTGATGACGCCCATGTCCTCGAGGGTGGTGACGTCCCCCTTCACCGTGCCGGTGGCGGCGAGCTCCTTGAGCAGGCGGCGCATGATCTTGCCCGAGCGGGTCTTGGGTAGCGCATCGGTGAACCGGATCTCCTCGGGCCGCGCGATCGCGCCGATCTCCTTGACCACGTGCGCCTTGAGCATCTCGGCGTCGTTCGCCTCGGGCTTCCGGCCGCCGCGCAGCGTGACGAAGGCCACCACCACCTGGCCCTTGAGAGGATCCGGCCGGCCCACCACGGCCGCCTCCGCCACCGAGGGGTGCGACACGATCGCGCTCTCCACCTCCGCGGTGCCGAGGCGGTGGCCGGCCACGTTGAGCACGTCGTCCACGCGGCCCATCACCCAGAAGTACCCGTCGGGGTCGCGGCGCGCGCCGTCGCCCGTGAAGTACGCGCCCGGCACCTGCGAGAAGTAGGTCGACACGAACCGCGCGTCGTCGCCCCAAACGGTGCGCAGCATCGACGGCCAGGGCGTTTGGATGACGAGCAGCCCGCCTTCGTCCGCCTTGCAGGGGGTGCCGTCGCGATGCACCACCTCGGTCTGGATGCCGGGGAGCGGCAGGGTGCAGGAGCCGGGCTTGGTGGGCGTCGCCCCGGGCAGGGGCGACATCATGATCGACCCGGTCTCGGTCTGCCACCAGGTGTCGACGATGGGGCAGCGCTCCTTGCCGATGATCCGGTGGTACCACATCCACGCCTCGGGGTTGATGGGCTCGCCCACGCTGCCGAGCAGGCGCAACGAGGCGAGCGAGTGGCGCGCCGGCCACTTCTCGCCCCAGCGCATGAAGGCCCGGATAGCCGTCGGCGCCGTGTACAGGATCGTCACCCCGAGCTCATCGATGATGCGCCACAGCCGGTCGGGCTCGGGCCAGTCGGGCGCGCCCTCGTACATCACCGCCGTGGCGCCGTTCGCGAGCGGGCCGTAGACGAGGTACGAGTGCCCCGTCACCCAGCCCACGTCGGCCGTGCAGAAGTAGGTGTCCTCGTCCCGCAGGTCGAACACCATCTTGGTCGTGTAGGTGGCGCCCACGAGGTAGCCGCCCGTGGAGTGCACCACCCCCTTGGGTTTGCCCGTGGTCCCGGAGGTGTAGAGGATGAACAGCGGGTGCTCGGCGGGGACGGGCGTGGGCGGGCATTCGAGCGGCTGGCCCGACACGAGATCGTGCCAGTCGTGCTCGTTCTTGCCCGGGGCTTCGAGTGTGGCCTCGGTCGGGGGGACCTCACCCTGGGACCTCGTGCCGCGCCGCACCACCACGAGGTGCTTCACGGTCTTCGCCTCCGCGAACGCGGCGCGCGCGGCCTGACGGAGCGGCAGGAAGCGTCCGCGCCGCCAGCCGCCGTCGGCGGTGATGAGGCACACGGCCCCGGCGTCGTCGAGCCGGTCGCGCAGCGCCTCGGCCGAGAACCCGGCGAACACCACCGAGTGGATGGCGCCGATGCGCGCGCAGGCCAGCATGGCGATGGCCAGCTCGGGGATCATCGGCAGGTAGAGGCCCACGCGATCGCCCTTCTGGACCCCCAGCTGACGGAGCGCGTGGGCCGCCCGCGCCACCTCCACGGACAGCTCGTGGTAGGTGAGGACGCGGCGGTCGCCGAGCGGCTCGCCTTGCCAGATGAGCGCCGCCTTGTTGCGCCGCCAGGTCCCGAGGTGCCGATCCAGGCAATTGACGCTGACGTTCAGCTCCCCATCGACGAACCACTGGCAATGGGGGAAGTCGCCGCGCCGCACCTCGGTGAAGGGGCGCGACCAGGTGAGCTCCCGCGCCACCTCCGCCCAGAAATGCTCGGGATCATCGATCGCCCGCTGGTGCAGCTGGCGGTAGTCATCGAGCGACCCGAGGCGCGCCCGCGCGCTGAACTCGGGTGGCGGAGCGAACGTGCGTGTCTCCTTGAGCACGGAATGGATGGAATGGTCGGATGGGGGCGTGGACGTGGGTGTGGACATGAGGCCCCTCCTTGCCCTGGGCATCGGGCATGGGCGCGCCCCGGATCGTGGCATCGAGCCCGCGCGCGATCAACATGGCACCCTGACGCCGAGCTCTTCTTGCCGTCGGACAAGAAGGAGGAAGGCGCTCGTTCGGCAGATGAATTCGCGCCCGCTCGCCCTCCCGCATAGAATGTCGCCCACATGCGCCTTCATCTTCGCCTCTACCTCCGTGCGTTCACCACGCTCCTGGGTCTGGCCAGCCTGGCGCTCCCCGCTGCCTGGACGATGGCCCGGGCGCAGGGGAGCCCCTCTGGATCTGCCTCCCCCCCGGCCAGCCCGGCGGCTCATCCCGGCGCCGGTCCGGGAGAGGAGGCGAAGGCACCCGCGCCGGCCGCACGCGCCCCCGAGAGCGTAGCCCCGGCGGACGAGCCGGCGGACGACGAGCGCGAGAGCGATGACGAATGGGAGTCGCACGTGGCCGCGCCCACGGTCACCGGCCCGGTCGGCCTGTTCCGTATGCAGACCGCCGAGGTCGGCGCGCCGCTCCACTTCCGCGTCGGCTTCCACCTCCAGGGGTTTCGCCAGACGAACTTCCTCATCGGCGACAGCAGCGCCACGACCCACGACAAGAACAGCCGCATCCTCGGCGATCTCACGGCCGCCCTCACGCTGCCCGACGTCACGTTCCTCCGCCACATCGAGCTCTACCTCGCGATCTTCAACGCCTCGAACGAGAACCTGCGCCGTGAGGCCGGCCGCCTGGATCCCCAGGTCATCCTCTCGCTCGGCGACGTCGGCTTTGGCGCCAAAGGCGCGTGGCGCGTGGCGCGCGGCCTGTCGCTCGGCGGCCACGTCGGCGCGCGCTTCTTCAATTCGGTGAGCGGAGTGCTCGCCAACTTCGCCGCCTCCACCGTCAGCTTCGACGGCCTGGCCACCCTCGACATCCGAGCCTACGCGCCGCGGGTCCCGATCCGGCTGCACTTCAACGGCGGCTACTTCCTCGATCGCTCGCTGCGCCTCCTGCCGGGCGGGCAGTGCAGCGAGTCCGACACCATCGACGCCTGCATCCGCTCGCGCGTGGTCGAGACCTTCGCCTTCGGGCTCGGTATCTCTCGCGCCCGCTTCGCCTTTGGCCTCGAGCTGCCGTTCCGCCCCCATACCCGGCGCGGCGGCATCGTCGGCGTGGCGCCGTTCGGCGAGTACCACGTCGAGCGCGCCCACGGCACCGGGGACAGCACGGTCGCCGACGCCCTGGCCAGCGCCGGCATCCCGCAGAGCCAGATCAACGCCGCGCTCATCCAGTACGCCACCGTGGGCCTGCGCCTGCGCCCCGCGGCCGGGCTCGTCCTCGATGCCGGCGTCGACATCGGCATCGCGTCTCCGGGCTTCCGTTATGGCCCGCCGGTGCCGGCCTACAACGTCATCCTCGGCATCGCGTACGCGTATGGCCCGAACCGCACCAAGACGCGGATCGTCACGCGCACAATCATCGAGCCGGCCCCGCCCGCGCCGGTCGCGCCGCGGATCGTCCAGGGCTACATCCGCGGCACCGTGCGCGATGCCATCACCAACAAGCCCATCCCCGGCGCCGCGGTCCGGTACGTGGGCCTGGCCCTCTCGCCCCAGCTCACGGGCGAGGATGGCACCTTCGTCAGCTATCCGCTCGCGCCGGGCGAGGTCCACCTCGAGGCCACGCACGAGGACTACGACACCATCCCGACCACCGCCATGGTGCAGGACGGCCGCGATACGACGGTCGATCTCCTGCTCGCGCCCCGGCCCAAGGAGAGCAAGGTGCGCGTGCGTGCGGTGGACGAGCACGGCGCCGCCGTCCCCAACCTGAGCGTGCACGCGGTCGGCCCCGCGACGCGCGACGCCACCGCGGCGGCGGACGGCGCCCTCGTCTCGCTCCCGGCCGGCGACTATGCGCTCACCATCGAGGCGCCGGAGTTCCTCGCCAAGGAGCGCAGCATCACCGTCGAGCCGATGCGCGATCAGAACCTCGAGGTGACGCTCAGGCGGCGTCCCCAGCAGACCCACGTCACCATCACCCGCGAGGCCATCGTCATCCGCGGCACCATCCACTTCGGCACCAACAACGCGATCATCCTGCCCGATGGGCAGCAGCTCCTCGACGAGGTGGTCGACGTGCTGACCAAGAACCCACAGATCCGCAAGGTGTCGATCGAGGGGCACACGGACAACCGCGGCTCGGCCGCGCGCAACCTGCGCCTGTCCAAGGCGCGCGCCGAGGCCGTGCGCACCTACCTCATCAAGGAGGGCATCTCGCCCATGCGCCTGACCGCGACGGGCTTCGGCGCCAGCCGGCCCCTCGTGCCCAACCTGTCCCCCGCCAACCGCGCCCACAACCGCCGCGTCGAGTTCCGCATCATCGAGCAGAGCGGAGAGTAGGCCGCAAGGGTCGCGTGCGCGGCGGTCCGGGGCCGCGCACGCCCCGTCCTATCGCCACGAGAACCGTTAAACCGGAACACCATAGCTGGATGCCGTCGCTCGCTGCGCCGCAGCAGGCAAACAGCTTGGTGTTCCGGTTAAATCAGTTGAGGTGCTGCGGACCGCTGTTCGGCGTGGACGCGACGTAGGGTGAGCCGCCGAGCGCCCGCAGCGCGTTGCACACGGCCTCGTCCTGGGGCGCCAGCACCGAGAGCTGTTCGAGCGTGCGCCGGAGCCGCCCCCGGTCGCCCCGCGAACGGTAGATCGCCTGCAGGTTGCTCAGCATCCGGACCAGGATCTGCCGTTTGGCCACGGCCTCGAGCTGCCACGCCTCGGGATCCCGCTCCTCGCCCTCGACCCGATGCCGGAGCTGCCGCAGATCGTTGCGGTCGAGGAGCGCGCCGGTGAACGGGTCGACGATGACGGGGCCGTCGGGCTCCGACACCTGCACGAGGAAGTGCCCGGGGAAGCCGATGCCGTGGGCCGTCACGCCGGCGCGCCGCGCCACTTCGAGATAGACCACCGCCAGCGTCACCGGGATCCCGGTGCGCCGGTCGAGCACTTCATTCAGGAAGCTATTGCGCGGGTCGTAGTAGTCCGACTCGTTGCCCTCGAAGCCGACCACCTCGTAGAGCAGCTCGCCCAGGCAGTGCGCGGGCGGCGCCTCACCGGTCGCGAGACGACGCCTGGCCTCCTCGCCGAGCCGGTCGAGCATGGCGATGTAATGGGCCACGTCGAGCCCGGCGTACTCGGGTTCGGCGATGAGCAGGGCCGCTTGCCCGAGGTCGAGCTGCGCCTCGGGCCGCAGGGCCACGTGGGCGAAGAGGTGAAGGTACGTGGCAGCGGCGTCACTCACGGACGGATCTCTTCAGTGGGCATGCCTGGCCAGGAGCCGTCACCACCAGGGCCGGCGGCCGGCGGCAGGCGAGCCGTGGGCCGGCTAGGCGGCGGCCGAGGGACCCTCGGTGAGCCGGTACGACACCATCAAGTTGGGCACGAGCGACATCTCGTCATGGTGCTCGATCACGCGGCCATTGGCGTCGAGGATGTCGGCGCGCGAGAGGATCACCACCTGGACCGGCCCGGTCGGGGGCTTGCAGGCCGCCAGGTACCCGACCACCTTGGCCCCCGTGTCGTATTCGAACGTCACCCGATGACTGACGAAATCACGCAGCTTGAGATAGTTGGCCATTGCGGGCCGGGATGATAGCACAGGGTCGTTCCGCCACGGGTACTCGACCTGCCGGCCTCCAGGCCTTCACGCATTGTCCGCTGGCTCCAGCGAAGGGTACGCTCCGGTCATGCCGCCTCTGAAACACTCCCTCTTCCTGCTGCTGATCGCCTGTAGCGCCTGCGGTGACCCGGAAGACAGGGTCCCGGTGGCCGGTCCCCTGACCGAATTGCCCCTCCTGCCGCCCATCAACCCGGACGCGCCGTACAACCACGCCAACGAGGCGAGCATCGCCGCCTATGGGGACCATGTGGTGATCGCCTACGTGAACCGCCACCTCTTGAGCGCGACGGGGTATGACTTCGACACCTTCGCGCGCTCCTATCGCCGGGTGGCGGTGGCGGTCTCGCACGATCGCGGAGCGACCTTCAGGGTCTCGGATCCCCCCGGGCCGATCTTCGACGTCACCTCCGATCCCGTGGTGCGGGTGGCGGCGGATGGGACCTTCTGGTTGGTGCGCCTGCAGTTCGACATCGCCACCACCGGTTCCCTGCCGACGTGCCAGCTCGCCCGCTCCACGGACTTCGGAGAGACCTGGGCGACGCTGGTGACCGACATCGACTGTGAAGACAAGCCCTGGCTGGCGATCGACGACGCGGGCAAGGCCGTCTACCTGACGAGCCTGGTGGGCATCTTCAAGTACAGCCAGGAGGGAGCGCCGCTCGGCTCGGTGCGCACCCTCGACAGTTCGCAGGGCTACGCCGGCTATGCCGACGCCGCGGGGGCTCATTTCGCCGTGAGCCCCAGGGATCAGAGCCTCGAATACCAGATCATCCGCTTCGATGGCACCACGCTCGCCTATGACGGCCAGCCGCTACCGGGGGGCCCATTTGCCAGCGCGCCGGAGTATGACCAGCGGTCTTGTCTCGGCCTGGGCCGGACGAGCGACGGAGGGCAATGGATCGTGCGCTCCCTGGCTGACCGGACCGTCTCGCTGCGCGTGCGCCGGTTACCGAACGACGAGGGCAGGGATCTCGTGTTCAGTGCCCCGGGTGCGACGGCCTTCTATGCCACCGGCTCGCTCGATGGGCAGGCGCGGCTGCACACCATCTGGTACGACAGCACCGGGCCGGTGGGGGTGATCCGCTATGCGCATACGCTCTCCTCGGCCCTGACGTCCTTCACGCCCGCGATCACCGTCGATGCCGAGGCCTGCCCGGGGAGTGGCTTTTATCCGCGGTCGATACCCGCGCAGGAGCTCAACCGGCTGCGGGAGTACATCGATGTCGCGGTGGCCGGGCGGCGTGCCTACATGGCCTGGACGCGTGCCGTGCAGCCGCCCTCGCGGGTCTACACGACGTACGTCGACTTCTAAGGCAGGCCGCCCGAGCCACTCGCTCACAGCTTGCTTGCTGGGCCAGCGGTGAGGGCCGCCACCGAGGGGTTGGGACGCCGCGCCGCGAGCAGGCGGCGGATCTGTTTCTGCGACTGGACGAGGCGGCACTCCCGCCCCAACGGGATGCCCTCGCGCGCCGCCTCTGCAAAGCACTGGATGCGCAGGTAGTAGCGCCCGTGCACGCCGGTGCGGGCGTAGTGCACGCCAGAGTTGTACTTGTTGATGCGGCAGCGATCGAAGTCCGGCCGGCCCACGCACGAGTCACGGTATTCGGACAGCTCCCGGGCCGCCTCGGCAAAGGCGATCCAGTAGCTCGAACGCAGCTGCTTGCAGCTGTAGCGCGAGATCGTGATCCGGGTCTGGGTCAAGCCACAGTCCTTGCCGTCGGGGCCGCGCAGCGTCGGCTGAAAATCGCTTTCGTTCCGCGCCACGGCCACGAGCTCGAAGGGATCGACGCCGAGGCGGAGGCCATGGTAGGCGGCCGCCGTCGCATAGGCGATCGCCCGGTCTTCATCGACCGGCGCGTAGTTCGCCTGGATCGCCTGGATCCCGACCGCCAGGCGCAACACATACACGAGCCAGAGGTACATGGGCATGCTGGGTCTCTCTCCTGGTTTCCACCCCCGAGGAGATTCAAGGCCCATGCCCTCTTGTGCCTCGGCCTGATCAAGACAACGTGCCTGTGGCTAAACCCGCCCGAACAAAGGGTTTCTGACGTGTCGTAGGGTTGCTGAGGGAGCAAGCGTAAGGCTGTGCGGAACTGCCGACGGCACGCCGCTGCGAATCCGCCGAAGACCTTGCCCTGGTCAGGTGACGGAAGCGTATTTCCATTCGAAGAATTTTTTGACCTTGCTGACCTTGGGAGCTGCGGCACGGTCGATCAGGGGGAGAGGGCGCGGCCCAGGTTTTCCTTGACACGAAGAAGGGCATCAACATAAATGCTTCCCGCATCTCGTTCCGGCGTAGCTCAGCAGGTAGAGCAGGTGACTGTTAATCACCGGGCCACAGGTTCGAGTCCTGTCGCCGGAGCCATCCCCCCCCGAGCCGGGCGCCGAAAGAACGGTGTCCGGCTTTATGTTTTCTCGGGGAGTGATCATCGCCGTGTAACCCATCTACCGGCGGTCGGTGAGCCCGTGATTCACTCGAAGTGCTGATCCAGGCGGGGATGGAGGGGGAGGGGGAGGGGAGGGGGAGGCCGGCGAGGGCGGCGCTGGTCATGCTCGGGAGACGGTTCCTATCGCTCGAGTCGAGCGCTGGGCAGCCTGGTCTCCGATGCTACTGGGCTTCCATCCCCGCCATCGCGCACTGGCCTTCGCGGCAGACGGCGCGCTGGTTCAGGCAGGGATCCATGAGGCACTGGGTGGCGGGACCGGTGCAGGCCGGCAGCGTCTCACCCTCGGCCATCGCGCGGCAATCGCAGCCCGCGCAGTAGTCCCGCTCCATGTGGCAGTCCGCGTCGCTCTGGCAGCGCGCCGGCGGCATCATCTGGCACTGACCCGCGCGGCAGGCGACCTGGCGGCCCTGGCAGGGGTTGGCGATGCAGCGCACGCCGGGGCCGGCGCAGGCCGGCATGGCCTCACCCTGGGCCATGGCCCGGCAGTCGCAACCCGTGCAGTAATCGCTCTCCATGCGGCAGTCCGCGTCGCTCTGGCAGTGGCCCGCCGGCATCATCTGGCACTGGCCGGCGCGGCACATGGCCTGCCGCCCCTGGCAGGGGTTCATCAGGCAGTTCACGCCCGGGCCCGGGCAGGCCGCCAGGGTCTGCCCGGGGGCCATGGCGCGGCAATCGCAGCCGGCGCAGTAATCGCTCTCCATGCGGCAGTCCGTGTCGCTCTGGCAGAGGGCCTGGGCCGGCTCGCACTTGCAGCTCGTGATCGACCAGGCAGAGCCCGCAGGGCACTCCTGGGGGCTACAGCAGGTGTGCAGGGCGTCCTCCTGCAGGTAGACCACGGTGCGCGGCCGCGGCGCCGGAACGTCGAAGCGCACGAGCACGGCGGGGCGGCTCTGTCCGCGCGAGACGGAGCACCCGGCCCCCGGGGATTTGAGCACGGTCGTCACCTCGAGGGTCGGCTGGCTCTTCAGATACCGCATGGCGTCGACGCGAGCCTGGTAGCCATCCGAGGGCCTGGTGCCGGCGCTGTAGAAGATCACCCACTGGCGGGCGAAGTCGACGCCCGGGGCATCGTGGCCGAAGTAGGCGCGATAGCTGCGCGCCGAGACGAACAGCATGCGCGTCTCCTGGAGGCCGCGCTTGCCGATGTCGTCCTCGAAGACGGTGAAGGCGATGTCACTGCCGGCCTCAGGGCGCGCGGTGGCGCTTGCCCCGAGCCGGCGGGTCACGGCGGAGGGCACCACGTCCTCCTCGGTGCCGCCGCAGTAGTTGAAGGCGAGCGCGAGGGCGAGCGGGATCAGGAACACGAACGAGATGGCGATCTTGAGAGGCTTCATGGGACGATCCTTGTTGGCTGGTCGCTGTTTTACCGGCGCCGCTTCCCGGTCAGGGGACGCCGGCGCCTTACGCCATCGCCCCTATCGCAAGCGCTATGCCGCCTCCCTTCCGGACGCCTGGATCAAACCCGCTTTCTCGTCGGTGAGTAAGGGGGAGGGGCGCGATCACGGACCGCGTCCGATGAGCGTGCGGCGCGCGCAAAACCATGGTTTCACGCGCGGCACGCAGAAAAGTTTGCGCCCGAGTGGCTTGAGGGGGCTCCTGGTGGAGCCGCTGGGCTACTTCAGGCCGCGGAGCGGGCGCTGCGGCCGGGCTGCATGGCGGCGATGAAGCGCAGGCGCGGATTGTCGTCCTGCGCCATCCGGAGCGCCCAGTTGGTGTCGAAGAGGACGAGCGGGCGGCCTTCGATGTCGACCACGCACGTGCTCCGCCCCGAGCGCTCGAAGCGCGCGGGATCGAAGGGGGCGTCGGGCTCGGGCTCGACCCAGCGGGCGATCTGGTAGGGCAGCCGATCGAACTCCACGGAGACGCCGTACTCGCTCTTCAAGCGGTGCTGGGTGACTTCGAACTGCAGCGCGCCGATGGCGCCGAGGATGGGGTCGCGCTCGAGCCGCATGCGATCGAAGAAGAGCTGGACGGCGCCTTCCTCGGAGAGCTGCTCCAAACCCTTCTTGAGCTGCTTGCGCTTGAGCGGGTCGGTCAGGCGGACCCGCACGAAGTGTTCGGGGGAGAAGCGGGGGATGTTCTCGAACTCCCAGGTGCCGCGCTCGGAGAGCGTGTCCCCGATCCGGAGGATCCCGGGATCCCAGATGCCGATGATGTCGCCGGCGTGCGCCTCCTCGAGGAGCGTGCGCTCCTGGCCGAGGAAGTGCAGCGTGCGGTTCAGGGTGAGGGTCTTGCCGGTGCGGACGTGCCGCACCTCCATGCCGCGGGCGAAGCGGCCCGAGCAGACGCGGGCGAACGCCACGCGATCCCGGTGCTGCGGATCCATGTTCGCCTGGATCTTGAAGACGAAGGCCGAGAAGTGAGGCGTCACGGCCTCCACGCTCCCTTCGGTCGTGGGCCGGGCGCGCGGCGAAGGCGCGAGCCCGACGAACTGGTCGAGGAACGTCTCCACGCCGAAGTTGCTGACCGCGCTGCCGAAGAACACGGGCGTGATGTCCCCGCTGCGGAAGCGCTCCTTCTGGAACTCGTTGCCGGCGGCGTCGAGGAGCGCCAGCTCTTCGGCGAGCTGTTCGCGCGCGCGCGTGCCGATGATCTCGGTCCACAGGGGATCGTCGAGGCTCGTGAGCTCGGTGGTGGCGCGCTGCGTGCCGCCCGCCTCACGCTCGAAGCGCCAGAGCTTCTGCGACCAGCGGTCATAGATGCCCTGGAAGCTCGGCCCGGCGCCGATGGGCCAGTTGACGGGGCTCGTCGGGATCTGGAGGACGCGCTCGATCTCGTCGAGGAGCTCGAGGGGCTCGCGCCCGAGGCGGTCCATCTTGTTGATGAAGGTGACGATGGGGATCCGCCGCAGGCGGCACACCTCGAAGAGCTTGATGGTCTGCGGCTCGACGCCCTTGACGCTGTCGATGAGCATGACGGCCGAGTCCGCGGCGGCGAGGGTGCGGTAGGTGTCCTCGCTGAAGTCGTTGTGCCCGGGGGTGTCGAGGAGGTTGAGGCGGCAGCCCTGGTACTCGAACTGGAGGACGCTCGTGGTGATGGAGATGCCGCGCTGCCGCTCGATCTCCATCCAGTCGCTCGTGGTCTGGCGGCCGCCGCGGCGCTGCTTCACCGAGCCGGCGAGGTGGATGGCGCCTCCGTAGAGGAGGAGCTTCTCCGTGAGCGTGGTCTTGCCGGCGTCGGGGTGCGAGATGATCGCGAAGGTCCGGCGCCTCGTGATCTCATGCTGCAGGTGGTGGGGGTCGCTCATGTCCTACCTCATCGGCCGGATCGTGAGTCATCGCGCATCTCAATCAGGAGGAGGAGGACTTCGACCCTGCGGTGGCCTGGATTCTCTTTCGGGGTGATGGAGCTGACCATGCGGGAGTGGCACCGTCAAGGGTCGGCTACGATCCGGCGCCATGTCGCGGCAGGCGGACGGTGAAGGTGGTCCCTGCCTCGGCCGTGGACTCGACGTGGATGGTGCCGCCGTGGGCGAGCACGATCTCGCGGACGATGTAGAGCCCGAGGCCGAGGCCCTCTTGCCGGGGGGCGTCGCCGCTGCCGTCGGTGCCACGCTGGAAGGGCTCGAAGATGGTGGGCAGCACGTCGGGCCGGATGGGGACCCCCTGGTTGTTGATCCGGAGGGTGACCTCCGCGCCGGCGTCCATGATATCGGCCCGCACGGGGTGCGCCGGGTCACCGTAGCGCAGCGCGTTGCCCACGAGGTTCGACACGACCTGGGCGAGGCGGTCGGCGTCCCAGTGGCCGCGCCCGTCTCCGGTGAGGTGCAGCTCGATGGCATGATCCGGGTGGGCGATCTCTAGCTCCTCGATGGCCCGGCGGCAGATGTCGTGGAGGTCCGCGGCGGCCGGCTTGATGGGCAGGCCGTGCTGGAACCGGGCCTGACTGAAGTCGAGGAGGTCGCGGATCATGCCCCCCATGCGCTCGGCGGCGCTGTGGATGCGCAGCGCGGTCTTGCGCACGCCGTCGGGCACGCCCTCCTTCTTGAGGAGGAGCGCCGAGCTCAGGGTGATGGAGGCGAGCGGGTTGCGGAGGTCGTGGCCGAGGATGCCGATGATCTGGTCGCGATAGTCGAGCGCCTGCCCGAGCGTGTCCTCGACCTGCTTGCGCTCGGTGATGTCCATGAAGGCCACCACGGCGGCGATGGGGCGCCCTTCGGCGTCGCACACCGGAGCGGCGGAGGACATGGTGTAACCCCAGCTGTCGTCCTGGCGGTGGATGAGGATCTCTTGAGGGCTCACGTACTCGCCGCGGCTGAGCGCGCGGTTGAGCGGCAGCTCCTCGGGCGCGTAGGGCTTGCCGTCGGGGTGGTAGAGACGCCCGGGCCGATAGTGGGTCACCGTGTCGCCGGCCTCGGGCCCGCGCCAGATCCGGGTCGCGGCCTCGTTGCTGAGGAGGATCCGCTCGCTGTTCGCCTCGGCGATGATGACGCCGGCCGGGACCTGTCGCAGCACCGCGTCGAGGAGCATGCGCTCGCGATCGACGGCGCCGAGGAGCCGCTCGCGCTCCTGCTCGCCCTTCTTGCGGTCGGTGATGTCGATGATCACGCCGCCGATGCCCTGGACCTCGCCGCCGCTCACGACCGGGTAGTAATTGGCGAGGATGGTGACCTCCCGATCGGGCACCACGGGGTGCGCCAGGGTGACCTCCATGCCGGAGATGGGTTCGCAGCGCTCGATGACCCCCCGCAGCAAGGGCTCGATGAACGGCGCCGCGTCGGGGAGGACCTCGGCGACGGTGCGTCCGATGTGCTCGCGCGCCGGTCGGCCGTTGAGCGTGGCGAGGGCATCGTTGATGCGGGTGTAGCGGAGGTCGCGATCGAGGTAGGCGACCCCGACGGGCGACGCGGCGAGGAAGGTGTCCACGAGCGCGAGTGAGCGCTCGGCCTCGATCCGGGCCTGCCGCTCCCGCTCGAGGAGGGCTGCGCGCTCCCGCTCGGCGCGCTTGCGCTCGGTGATGTCCGTGTTGATGGCCACGGCGCCGATGATGCGCCCCTCGTGGAAGATGGGGGCGGCGTGGCACCGGACGTAGACGTCCTGGCCGGTCTTGAGGTTGCGGTGGAGCACCTCGCGCTCGATCGGCGTGCCGTGCAGCGCGAGGACGATGGGCTCCTCTTCGGCCGGGATCTTCTCGAGGGTGTCGGCGTAGCGGGTCTCGATGAGGGTGCTGAGCTCGGCGACGGATCGCAGGGCCTCCGCTGGGCTGTCGAAGCCGAGGAGGCGGGCGCCGGCGAGGTTGATCTTGGTGATGTGGTTCTCGTCGCAGACGTAGACGCCGTCGGGCATGCTGTCGATGATCGCTTCGAGGATCGCGGCGGCGGTGCGATCGCGTACCTTCCCGTCGTTGGATATCACCCGGGGGAAGGTAGGTCTCATGGCCGGGTGGGCTAGAGAGGGGCGAGGCCTGCCCGCCGACTCCTGCAGGGGCTTGGTACGGGCGATGCTAATCGGATCGAGGACTCGCAGTTCTGCGCCTCGGATGGCATCCGAGGCGTCCACCCGCAGGCCACAGGCCACAGGAGGTACCATGGGCAAGATTGCGTCGCTCGATGCGCGGACCCCGTGCCGCGCACGCCGTTTCGGCAGCCGAAGTCGCCGTCTGGAGCTGCTCTCGATGGGATGCGCGTTCGCGCTGGCGTGCGGCACGCAGGAGACGACGGGTGTCACCTCGTCTCCGATCGTATCCGGGAACGTCACCGCGAGCGCCGGTAGGGACGCCGCGGCGTTGTCGGAGGTGCCGTCGGTGTCCGCCCTGCCGGAGGACGAGGCCTCGCGGAATGACTTCTCCCGGGTCCCGCCCCGGGTGCGGCAGCTGGCGGTGAGGCCCGGTCCGGATGGGAGGGAGACCGTGTTGCTCGTCGAGTTCGAGAAGGACGAGCGGCTCGGGCGTGAGGTGGTGCTGCGCCCCGACGGGAACGAGCTGATCTTCCGGGACGATGGCGAGAAGGGCGATGAGCAGGCCGGCGACGGGATCTACTCGGCGCTCACCGGGCTCGACTTCGAGAGCGTGATGGAGCACCGCAAGGCCCTGCTCGTACGGCTTGCCCGGGCCCAGGCGACGTCGATCCCGGTGTTCGAGGGGCGCGTCCTGGTCGACAAGCGGGAGCTCCTCGTCGACAAGGCGCTCGGCGGGTTCGCGGTCCCGTTCGGCTTCCCCTGGCTCGTCGACGAGGCCAGGTCGCTGATGATCACCGACCTCGGCGTGGTGGAGGATCCGGGGCGCACGTTCAATCCGTGCACGGGCGTGGGCACGCCGAATGGCAAGTGGACCTTTGGCTACCTCATGCGGCAGATGGCCGGTCCGATCGATCCCTCGGTGTTCGTCCTGAACTGGCTGAACCGGTGGCTCGTCAACCAGACCGTCAATGGGTTCACGGTCCCGGCGCGGCCCAACATGAGCGACATCATCAACAGCTGGCCCCAGCTGCCCGACGGGAAGCTGGATCTGGATCGGTCGCCCATGAAGCTCCTGGCGATCGTGAACCGCATCGATCTGGCGAAGAACGTGGGGTACGGCGCGAGCGGTGGGGCCGAGGGCCGCTTCGTGTTCCAGTGGATGGATCCCAGGACCTGCACGGCCAGCATCACGCAACCGTTCCTGATCATCCTCGAGTACGGCGTCCCTCGGAGCTCCTGCTTCGCGCTGCGGGACTGGGCGCAGAGGTGGAGGGCGCTCGGTACGCTCGCGCTCGGCAGCCCCGCGTACAACGCGGCGCTCGATGCCCTGACCGACGAGTTCACCAAGGCCGGGGCCGCCCCGGCGAAGCCCAACGGGAGCGCCATCAACCAGATCCGCACCAACGAGTTCAAGCTGGCGTCGCCGTGGGAGCTGCGCGAGTTCCACCTGTTGCCGATCCGGATCCGCCTGCCGTTCGGAGGGTCCTTCACGTTGCCGCCGCAGCTCCTGCCCGCGGCGGTGATCAACACGCCGGATGGCACCTACAACGGCGTGGGGGGCGGGGCCCGGGAAGCGGACCTCGCGACCTGGATCAACGCCAACCTCTCGAGCATCGTCGTCGATGCGCACAGCGTCCCCTTGAGCTATCCGCTGGGGTCGGGCGGGCCGTTCCGCGGGGGCGCGGCGCCGAACCACTTCGACTTCTGGAACGCGGCCGGGATCCTGCCCTTCGGGGCGTTCACGGCGAGCGACGTCCGACATCACTTCTCGCTCAACACGTGCAACGGCTGCCACGGCCGGGAGACCAGCAACGCGATCTCGTCGGCGAACTTCACGCACGTGCGGGCGGTGTCGGGCTTTGGCGTGGCCACCAACCTGTCGGGCTTCTTGACCGGCATCGACGTGACGGATCCGGCGGGCTCGGGGGCGGTGCGGCACTTCGATGACCTGCTCAAGCGGAGGAAGGCGCTCAACTCGTTCGCCAACGCCTTCTGCGGTCCCTTTGTCCGGTCCGACGTGCTGGTGGCGCTGCCGCGGCGCGGGCCGGATCCGACCCTCCCGTTCCCGGGCATCGATCACCAGCCGACGCTGTCGGTCCACTGACCGCGCCGCCGGTCACGTCCCCGATACATCTCCTGAGACGTCCCCTCGCACGCGATTCAGCTCCGCGCGTCCACCTCGGGGAAGGCCTTCACCGCCGCGAGGTTCGGGCGGGTCACCCGGGGGAGCCGGACGACGAACGTGGCGCCGGCGCCGGCTGCGCTCCGTACGTCGATGCTGCCGCCATGAGCCTCGACGATCTGGCGCGCGATGTAGAGCCCGAGCCCGAGGCCGCCATAATGTCGGACCGACACGGCCCGCTCGAAGCGACCGAAGATCCTCTCCTGATCCGCCTCCGGGACGCCGATGCCGCGGTCGCGGACCGTGATCGCGACCCATCGATCGTTCGCTTCCAGGCCCACCTCCACGGGGCTCCCGGGGCCGTATTTGATGGCGTTGCTGAGCAGGTTCATGAGGACCTGGTCGAGGCGAGAGCGATCCCAGGTGCCGACCACCTCGTCCCCGAGCTGGAGCCGGATCTCGCATTGGGCCCGGGACGCGACCTCGCCGAAACGATCGACGGTCTCTCGGATGAGCTCCCGCAGATCGAACGTCTGGAGCTCGATCTGCAACTGCCCAAAGGCCAGGCGCGAGACATGGAGCAGGCCCTCCACGAGCGTGCCGAGGCGCCGGCTCTGCCGGATCGCCATGTCGACCCTCTTGGCCAGGCGCTGTCCATCGGCGTCCTCCCCCCGCGTGAGGAGCTTCTGCAGCCCCTCGAGCTGGAGACCGAGCGCGGTGAGCGGCGTTCGCAGCTCATGCGAGGCGACGGAGAGGAACTCATCGCGGAGCTGGAGGGCCCGCCGGAGCGTCTCTTCGGCCTCTCGCTGCGCGGTGATGTCCGTGTTGGTCCCGAACCAGCGCACGATCCGGCCGGCGTCGTCCCGGATGGGCAGCGCGCGAGACAGGAACCAGCGGTACTCGCCATCCTTGCCCCGCAGCGGGAAGGTGTCCTCCCACGGCCCGCCGTGGGCGATGTGGTAGCGGAACTTCTCGGTGACGCGCCCGACGTGGTCCGGGTGGTGGACCTTCTGCCAGCCCCAGCCCGCCATCTCCTCGAGCGTCGTGCCCGTGTACTCGAACCAGCGCCGGTTGTACCAGAAGATCCAGCCGCTCTCGTCGGTCATCCAGGCGAGCTGGGAGATGTTGTCGGCCAGGGCGCGGAAGCGGGCCTCGCTCTCGCGCAGCGCGGCCTCGGCCTGCTTGCGGGCGGTGATGTCGGCGATGACCGAGATGAAGTAGTCGGGCTCGCCGGATGGCTTGCGCACGAGGGAGATGGTCAGGTGGACCCAGACGATGCCGCCGTCCTTGCGGATGTATCGCTTCTCGAGCGAGTACATCGGCAGCTCGCGGGCGAGCAGCCGGCGGGCCTGCTCGAGATCGGCGCGCAGATCGTCGGGGTGGGTGATGTCCTGGAACGTGCGCGCGAGCAGCTCCTCGCGGGAGTACCCGGTGATCTCGCACAGCTTGGCGTTCATGAGCAGCCAGCGGCCGTCCGAGGCCACGTGGGCGATGCCGACCGCGGCGTTGTCGAACGTGCCGCGGAATCGCTCTTCGCTCGCGCGCAAGGCTTCATCGGCGCGCCGCCGCCCGGTCACGTCCTGCATGGCCCCGAGCATTCGGACGGCCTGGCCCGCGGCGTCACGGATCACGTAACCGCGGTCCCAGATCTCCGAATAGGCGCCATCGGCGCGCCGATAGCGGTACTCATCGCGCCAGAACGCCTCGCGGCTCTCGATGACGGCGTGGATCCCGGCGACGACGCGCTCGCGGTCCCCGGGGTGGATGTGGTCATACCACCAGCTGGCGTCGGGGTGGACCTCGGCGGGGGCATAACCGAACAGGGTCTGTACGCCGTCGTTCCACCAGATGGTGTTGGTGGCGAGGTCCCAGTCCCAGATGGCATCGTTGGCGGCGCGGGCGACGATATGAAACCGTTCCTCGCTCGCGTGGAGCGCGACTTCGGCGAGCCTGCGATCGGTGATGTCACGGACGACCCCGAGCACCACGAGGTGGCCCTCTTTTCTCTCGAAGGCGCCGCTCGCCTCCACCCACAGGGTGGCGCCGTCGCCGTGGAGGATGCGGTACTCGTCCTTGTAGTGAGCCTTGTCGGGATCGGACCGCGCCTGGTCGAGGGCCTGGTGGGCGGCTCTCGCGGCGGACTCACGGTCCTCGGGGTGGACGCTCTCCATCCAGCGGTCGTAATCGACTGTGCAGCCCCTCTCGTGACCGAAGAGCTCATAGGCTTCCGGGCTCCAGAAGGCGGCTCCCGTGGTGGTGTTCCATTCCCAGAGACCGATCCGTCCGGCGCGGCAGGCCCGCCGGAGCCACTCCTCGTTCTGGCGCAGGACCTCGCTGTGGCGTCTCTCGTCAGCGACGACGGCGAGGACGAGCGTGGTCACGGCGGCGGCGCCGACGAACTGCTGGAGCAGGACCAGCCGCAAGGCCTCGGTGGCGCCTATCGTCGTCGCGAAGGGCCCATATCCCCGCGCGGTGCCCCAGATCGAGAGGACCATGACCGGCGCCAGGGCGGCCGATGCGCCCCGCACGCCGGACGCGAGGGCCGCCCAGATCAGCGCGGGGAAGATCAACCAGGACCGCAGCAGCGGCGACGCGGTGGGTCCGAAGACGAGCCAGGCCATGGCGATGGCCACCCCCGCGCTCAGCGTCAGGTGGAGCCACCATCCCAGGCCCCGGCCCTCGGGCTCGCCCCGCGCCCAGCTCAGCACGAGGGGCGTGACGAGCAAGATGCCAATGACATCGCTCGTCCACCAGTGGAGCCAGGTCACGCCGGCCCGTCCCAGGCCGTGCCCGAGCGTGCCGGTCAGCGCGCTGGCTCCGGCGGTGGCCGCCAAGGCCGAGGCGCCGAGGGCGGCCGCGATGAGGGCCAGCATGTCGCGCAGCCGCGGCAGCGATGGGTTGAGCCCGACACGTTCGAGCGCCATCGCTCCCGCCACCGCCGCGAGCGTGTTGCCCCCCGCGATGGCGACCTGGACCCACAGCGGCAAGGAAGAGGAATCGACGAGGAACGCCGCCATCCTGCCGAGGAAGACCGCGGGCCATAGCCGGAGGCCGCCGAGCACGAGCCCGGCCAACGCCACACCCGCGGCCGGGTACATCGGAGAAGCGGCGCCTCCCAGGGGTGCCCAGCGCAGGCCTACCGCGGACAGGACCAGGTAGCCCAGGGCCCATCCGAGCGCCGAGAGCAGGGTTCGGACCCAGGGCCCTTGCCGGGGACGCCCATGAGACGACCTCATCTCTCTGGGTGATTCACGGGACACGCCACGCTTCCGGCCGCGCACGCATTCAACGTAGTACGCAGGCCAGTCTGTCCAAGACATGCGCGTGCTCCACAGTGGCGAGCAGCTGCGGTCGTTCGCAGAACTGCAGAGGCCGCTCCCAGCGCTGTAGAGGCTGCTCTCGGGGGCTCGCGGGGTCGCCCTCAGAGCCCGGGAGGACCCACTTTCTGAGGGGGAGGACTCACGTTCGGGCGGGGAGGACCCACGTTCGGGCGGGGAGGACCCACTTTCGAGCGGGGAGGACCCGCTTTCGGGCAGGGAGGACCCCACGTTCGGGCGGGGAGGACCCACTTTCGGGCAGGGAGGACCCACTTTCGGGCAGGGAGTTCCCTCTTTCTGAGGGGGAGTAACCGATTTCTAAGGGGATTCTGGCAGAGAGGACCCTTTCAGGGGGCCGACAGGGCCTTGAGGCGTGTCTGCGCCAGTGCGGACGAGCTCCAGGAAGAGTCGTCGCGATGGCTCACGGCGCGGCGATAGGCGGCGATGGCCTCGTCCTTCTCACCGGCGCCTTCGGCGATGAGGCCGAGGACGTACCAGTCATTGAAATCCGGCTCCGCCTGGTCGTTGAGGGCCATCCTCTCGAGGAGGATCTGGTAGGCCGCCAAGGGCTTGCCGTTGACGGCCGTGAGCGCCGCCAGGGTGTGGAGCGCGCTGGCGTCCTTGCGCTTGGTCAGGGCGACCGCGCGCTCGGCCAGACCGAGGGCCGCGGCATCGCCATGGCCGCTCACGAGCTCGGACCAGGCGAGCTCGTTGTAATGCACGCCCTCGGCCTTGCCGTTGTCGATGAGGCCGCGCATGAGCCGCTTGTAGGCCTCGAGATCCTGCCGCTCGCGGGCGAGCTGCCACAGGGCTTCCAAGGCCGTGCGATCCCCGGGGAACTGCCGCTGTCGCTGCTCTGCGAGGCGCCGCACCTCCTCGTCCCGATGGAGCTCGCGCAAGGCGCCGGTCTTGAGGAGGAATAGCCCGGCGCGATCCGATCGCGTGGCCAGCAGCGGCTCGACGGTCGCCAGCGCCTCCTGGGCCTGTCCGGCGCGCAGCTCGGCCGCGCCGATGAGGGTCTCGAGGTCCGTACGCGGGCCCCCCGAGGGTAACAGGTCACGGCCGGCGCGGAGCAGGGGCAGGGCGCGCTCGGGACGCGGGCTGCTCGATGCCAGGACGGCGGCGATGAGTCGCAGGCGGGCGACGTCCTCGGGCAGACCCGAGGGCCAGAGGCTGGCCAGGACCGCCCGGTACGGCACCGCGGCGTCCTCGGCGCTGGGCGGGAGCTGCTCGCGTGCCCATTGAAGCCAGCGCCGGGCCCCCGCCGGATCCCCGGCCTGCAGGCGCGCGAGCGCGGCCTCGCCGACCCCGAAGAGCTCATCCCCATCGCCGGCGATGCGATAGCCAGCGGGCCGCCGCTGCAGGAACAACGTGAGCTCGCCCTTGCCGGACTGCTCGATGACCGATCGGCCCCGGACGCGGTAGCCCGAGCGGTCGTCCCCGTCCAGGGCGAAGTCCACGCTGGCCACCACGATGTCGGCGAGCACCCGGGGCGGCAGCTCGAAGGATGTGGCGTCGGTGACGGACAGCCGAAAGAGCGCCGCGAGGTCTCGGCCCGTGAGGGTGCCGGCCAGCTCCTCGGTCAAGAAGGGCCGCACCGCGGCCAGGTCGTGACGGGTCACGAGCGCGATGAGGAACTGCTGGAGGAACGAACGGGGATCGGTCCCGGACCGGGGCAGCTCTTCGTAGGGCCGGAGCTTGCGCAGGATCCCCAGGATGGGGGCCTGCGTCCCCTGGCCGGTGGTGTTGCCGATGGCGACGAGCAGGTCGGCCGCCCGGCCGTAGTGGCGTCCGCGCAGGAGCGTCACGAAGGCGCCGGTGAGGGGGCGGGCCCGCTCCGCGAGGTCCGGCTGTCGCTGCTCGGCTTCGCGCAGGGCGGCGGTCGCCCCTTTGTCGAGCGCCACGGCGGCGATGAGCAGCTGATCGTGCACGAGGCTGGATGGCAGGGCGCGCGCCTCGGTGGCGAGCTCGGGGTAGCGTCCCAGCCAGAAGAGGTCCCACAGCGCATTGGTGCGCAGGGCCTTGCGCACCTCTCCCTCGGGCAGGGTGCGATACTCCTTGAGCGCCCCGGCGAGGTCCGCGCCCTGGCCGTAGCGCTCTCCTTGATCCGAGAACTCGAGGAGGACCGCCAGGTTGCGGCGGATCTCGGGGGTGGCGCCCTCGAGCGACAGGGCCTTCCGGTAGGCCGCGATGGCGCCAGGACGGTCGAAGCCCTGGTGGTAGTGGCGGCCGGCTTCATCGTGCTCGAGCGTCCAGCCGAGGATTCTGTGGGCCACGACCGAGCGCTCGTCGAGCATGACGGCGCGCCGGGCCTCGCGCCGCGCCGCGGCGCCGAGTCCGACCTGGAGCAGCGCGAGCGCGAGCTGCGCGGCGTGGAGCGGCTCGCGCGGGTGGAGCGCGGCCAGGCGGCGGTATTCGGCCAGGGCCTCGCGGACCCGTCCGGCGGCGAGGTGGCCCGCGGCCTGGTGCTCGAACCGGATGAGCACAGCCTGGCCCTTGCGGAGTTCGGCGAC
This sequence comes from Polyangia bacterium, assembly GCA_036263495.1. Lineage (GTDB taxonomy): Bacteria > Myxococcota_A > Polyangia > Palsa-1104 > SHYY01 > DATAGU01. Next base: position 30,245 of record DATAGU010000079.1, read on the forward strand.
GGCGGTCCGCAGGGCCTTCATCTCCGCGGGGCGATACCGGTTGGGCCCACTGTGGAAGCGCACGGTGCCGGTGACGACGCCGTCCTCGGCGCGCGTGAATTCGTAGGAGAGCTGGGCCGGGCCGAGTCGGATCACGGTCGGTTCGGGGAGTACGCCGGGGACCAGGCCGGGCGCGGGCACGATGCGGTAGCGGTGCTCCATGATGAAGGGCAGGGCGAAGACGTAGTCCTCGCTGCGCTCCTTGCCGGAGGCGGGGGGCGACTCCTCCGAGCCGTCGAGCTCGCCTGGCAGCATCCGTAGCAGGGCGGCGGGGAAGAAGGCGACCGCGGCGTCGTTGTCCGCGGTGGTGCCGCGTGCGGCCTCACCGGCCTCGATGACGAGGCGGAAGGGGCGCGACAGGTCCTGTGGATCCCCGGTGTCGACCCGCAGGAGCCGGCGGGCGGCGTACTCCTTCTCGACGTACGCCGTGAGCTGGCGGGTGAGCGCCTGCTGGTCGATGTCGGCGTAGCGCCGGCGGAAGAAACGCTCGAGGGCGCCGTAGAACTCGGTCACCTCGGTGACGCGCGCCGGGCCGAGCTCGGCCAGCTGGAACTCGCGCGTCTCGGTCCAGCGGTTGTCTTCGGCGCGCGCCTCGGGGGTGCGCACGAGGCCCGTGGTCTCGGGGGCGGCGATGAGCGCGAGTCGCCCTTGATCGGGTCCGGGCAGCTCGCCGGCTCGGGCATACTCGTCGGTGGGGTCGATCCACAGCGGGCGGGGGCCGTCCACATAGACGATGGCGTGGTCGAAGCCTCCGAGACCGGGCAGCGCTTCTTCGGTGTCGAGGCGGATGCTGACGCGCAGGAGGGCGACGCGGGCCTTGAGCCCGGCGGCGCGCAAGAGCGCCACGGTGAGGAGCGCCTGATCCTTGCAGTCGCCGTACTTGCGGGCCAGGGTCTCGCCGGTCGGCCGCGGCACGATCGACGCTTCGGCGAACTCCACGCCGGTGTAGCGCACCTCGCGGTGCACGAGCGCGAGGACGCGCGCGGCGAGGGCCTCGCGCCCTGGCGTCCCGGCCATGGCCTGCGCGGCGAGCGCCTGGACGTCGCTCTTGGCGAGCTGCTCCTCGACGATGCGGTGGTATTCGGCGGCCACGTCGTGCCAGGAGCGGCCGGTGGCGATGCCGACGTAGGGGGCCGGCGCGACGTCGCTGGGCAGGCCCGAGGGGGGCGACTCGAGCGCCGGCAGCGGGCCTGTCTCGAAGGTGAGGCGGACCCGGCCGTCCTTCTCCTCGCGGCGCGGCACCAGGCCGGGGAGGCGGCGGATGAGGTGATGGAGCGGCAGGGCGCGCGCGGCCTCGACGACGAGGCGGAAGCGCTGGATCGGCACGGAGGCGCCGAACAGCACCCGCAGGGTGGTCCCGGCGGTGAAGAGCGGGTGGGCATCGCGCGTGAGGACCTCCTCCTCTACGAGCGAGCCCATTCCCAGGCCGGGCAGCGGCGCGCGGAGGAGCTGGCGGTCGCTGTAGAGATCCGGCGAGGTCTCGCGGGCGGCGCGTCGCTCGATGGTGTTCGGGTCGAGGAGGTAGGTGCGCCCATCGGGGTTGACGACGCGGGCGCGGATCTCGGGCGTGTCCTCGAACCAGGGGGACCAGGGGGCCTCGATCCGCCCGCGCTGATCGAGCCCCGCCGGGGTGAGGATCTGGTACACCCGCCGGACGCGCAGGGTCTTGCGTCCGTCGGGGGCGAGGTCTACGTGCTGCTCCTCGAAGAGGATCCGCACCGAGGTGTCTTTGGGGGGCGGGAGCTGGGCGAGCGCCGCCTGGAGGGCCGCGGGCTGCGCGGTGAAGAACTCGCGATCCCAGGGCGCGGGGGGCATGGTCGGGACGGCCGAAGGCGCGGGCGGAGGCGATTTGCCCGCCGAGGCGGGCGCTGCCACGAGCAGCATCGAGAGCCCGAGCAGGGCTGCGCTGCCCCTGAGGGTGGTACGTGCAAGGTGGGGTGGCATGGCGGCGTGCATTCTCCCTCCCCCGGTGCGCCCGCCTGTGGGCGCGGGGCCGGTATGCACACCAAGTTATCGCAGAACGGGCCGGCGAGGCGGGCTAGGACGGGATCTTCTCGCGCCGCGCGTCGCCGTACACGCCAGCGCCGAGCGCCATGAAGGCGGCGAGGCCGAGCCAGTTGCTCCAGGTCTTGAGCCAGGCGCCGAGGCCGAGCGCCGAGACCTTCTGCAGGTCCGGGATGAGGTGCGCGCCGGTCGAGTCCTCGATGAATTTGAGGAGGGCGGCGAGCACGCCGACGAGGGCGCCACCGGCGATGAAGCCGGAGGCGATGAGGGTGCCCTTTTCCTGCCGGGCCTTGGCGAGCGCCGCGTCGGAGGTGGAGCGCCCGAGCAGCCAGGCGATGGCGGCGCCGAGGACGAGCGGCGAGTTGAGCTCCATCGGGAGGTACATGCCGAGCGCGAAGGCCAGGCCGGACACGCCGCACATCTCGTTGACGACGGCGAACACGGCGCCGATGCCATAGAGGAACCACGGCGCGCCGGTGGTGCCCATGATGCCGCGCAGGACCGCGGCCATGGCGTTGGGCTGCGGGGCGGGGAGCGGGGTCGGGTGGCCGGGGCCGGGGGCGAAGCCGTAGACCTTGGCCATGAGCAGGATGACCGCGGTGGTCGCGGCCGAGGCCAGGACCGAGCCGACGAGGTTGCCGAGCTCGATGCGCCGCGGGGTGGCGCCGAGCCAGTAGCCGATCTTGTACTGGGTGACGAGCGACCCGCTCATCGACAGGGCGGTGCACACCACGCCGCCGATGAGGAGGGTCTGCAGCATGCCGCTCTGGCCGGACATGCCGAGGGACGAGAGGACGACGGCGGTGACGATGAGCGTGGTGAGGGTCATGCCGGAGATGGGCGTGACGGAGATCATGGCGATGGCCCACGCGGAGACGGCGGCGAAGAGGAAGGAGATGAGGAGGGTGAGGCCGGTGGCGAGGAGGGCGAGGAGGGTCGCGCGGTCCTCGGTGGCGAGCACGGAGAGGCGGAAGTAGAGGAAGATGACGAGGGCCGTGACCACGATGCCGCCGAGGACGAACGACATGGGGAGGGCGCGCTCGGTGCGCTGCTGGGTCTCGGTCTGGGCGGTGCCGCGGACGAGGCGCAGGACCTCGCTCAGGGCCTGCCGCGTGGCCTGCAGGATGACGGGCGACATCTTGAAGATGGAGATGAGGCCGGCGGCGAAGATGCCGCCGATGCCGATGGGGCGGACGTAGTTGAAGAAGATCTCGTCGGCGGGCAGGGTGGCGAGGGGGCCGACGCCGGCGGAGATGGCGCCGGGGACGTGCTGGCCCACCCAGGCGACGAGCGGCACGAGGACGAAGAACGAGACCATGGAGCCGCCGAGGATGATGGAGGCGTAGTCGAGGCCCATGATGTAGCCGAGGCCGAGCACGGCGGCCGACGTGTTCATGGTGAAGACGGCCTTGTAGCGGTTCGAGAACGCCTGGAGCAGGCCGATCTCGGCGGTGGAGAAGTTCTCGGTCCAGACCTTCATGGACGAGCCGGCGAAGTCGAAGAGGGCGGCCGAGAGGGCCGAGTAGGAGAGGACGACGGCGCTCTTGCCGCCGCGCTTGCCGGCGACGAGGATCTCGGTGGTGGCGCGGGCCTCGGGGTAGGGCAGCTTGCCGTGGAGGTCGCGCACGAAGTAGCGGCGGAAGGGGGCGAGGAAGAACACGCCGAGGAAGGCGCCGAGGAGCGGCACGATGAAGATCTGGAGGAAAGAGGAGCGGCCCTCGAGCCCGAGGATGTAGATGGCGGGCATGGTGAAGACCGAGCCGCCGGCGATGATGCCGGAGGTGGCGCCGATGGCGAGGACGTTGACGTTCTCGAGGAGGCTCGAGGCGCGGGCCTTGAGGACCTTGGCGGCGAGCACGGAGAAGCCGACGGAGAGGATGGAGATGGGGATGGCCGACTCGATGCCCTGGCCGAGCTTGAGGACGATGTAGGTGGCGGCGGCGGAGAAGACGATGGACCAGAGGAACCCCTGGACGACGGAGCGCAGGGTGACTTCGGGCACGGCGGCGCCTTCGGGCGTGTCGGCGATGATGGGCTGGTAGCGTTCGCCGGGCTCGAGGGGGCGAAAGGCGTTGTCGGGCAGGCGCAGATCGTCTTCGTGGACGGCGGTGGCCGGGGCGGCCGGGGCGTCGGCGGGCGGCGGAGAAGATGTGCTCATGTCTGGGGCTCGTGGGTCTCGGGTGAGGGGGCTTTTATGAAGGATACTTGTCGATGACCGAGGCGACGACGCGGCGTGAGAGGTTGTGGTAGGTGGGCGCGGCGGCGGCGAAGATGTCGCGGGCGAGGCGGCGCGTGCGCTCGTTCTTGCCGAGGGCGTTGTAGAGGGGGCGCAGGTACTTCATGCGGCCGACGCGGGTCAGCACCTCGCGGATGCGGGGGAACACGGGCTCGTAGTCGGAGGTGGCGGCGATGTCGAGCCACTCGACGAGGATCTCGTAGTTGCCGCGGCCGGTGAGGTGGAGCTGCTGGTCGAGCCAGGCGAGCGAGCCGGCGTCGAGGGGGCGCGGCAGGTTCTGGAGGTAGACGAGGGTCTCGACCGGGGACCAGCGCGCGAGCATCTCGGGCGTGGGGCGGGCGCCGGAGGGCCACCCCTGGGCGAGGGTGACGAGGGCGTCGAGCGCCGCGGAGCGGAAGACGGGGGCGTCTGGCGGCATGCCGGGCTGATGGAGCCACTGGTCGATGTGGACGGCCTGGCTGATGCCGGGCAGCTCCTCGTCGAGGAAGGCGAGGAACTCCTCGGAGGTGATGGAGGTGAAGCGGAAGCGCGCCATGTAGTCGCGGACGAAGCGGTCGAAGCGATCGCGCCCGGCGGTGCGCTCGATGAGGGCGAGGAGGCGCGCGCCTTTCTCGTAGGGCACGGACGAGAAGGCGTCGTCGGGGTCGATGCCGGCGAGCTCGGTGCGCAAGCGGGTGAGCGGGGAGCCCGGGCCGAAGCGTGCGAGCGACTCTTCGAGGGCCTTCTGGCCGACGGCCCAGCCGAACACGGCGGCCTCGGTGCCGTGGAGCGCCTCGAGGATGCGGCGCTCGGCCCAGACGGTGAAGCCCTCGTTGAGCCAGAAGTGCTCCATGGTGGCGTTGGTGACGAGGTTGCCGGTCCACGAGTGCGCGAGCTCGTGCGCCACCACGTCGACGAGCGAGCGGTCGCCGGCGAGGAGGGTGGGGGTGAGGAAGGTCATGCGGGGGTTCTCCATGCCGCCGTAGGGGAACGAGGGCGGCAGGACGATCATGTCGTAGCGCTCCCAGTCGTACGGTCCGAAGAGCTTCTCGGCCACGGCGATGGTGTCTTCGATGCCGGCGAACTCCCAGGCGGCGCGCTCGATGGTGGCGGGCTCGGCCCATACGCGCGCGCGCGCGACGAGGTCGCGGCTCTCGAGCTCGCCGACGGCGAGGGCGATGAGGTAGGGCGGGATGGGCTGGGGCATGTCGAAGACGAAGGTGCGGGTGTCGCCCTCTGCGGAGGGCGATCCGGCGGGGCCGGCGGACATGACGGCGGAGAGCGGCGCAGGGACGGTGACCTCGGCGTGGTAGGTGATGCGCAGCCGCGGGGTGTCCTGGACCGGGACCATGGTGCGCGCGTGGATGGCCTGGCACTGGCTGAACAGGAAGGGGTGGTGTTTGCCCTCGGTCTGGGCGGGTTCGAGCCACTGCAGGCCGACGGCGTCGGGCGAGGTCCTGTACCGGATGCGCACGGCGCGGGCGCCGGCAGGCAGCTCGATGCGCAGGCGTCGGCCAAGGATGGGATCCTCGTCGCCGAGCTGGTGGTGGAGCGGGGTGCCGTCGGCGGTCTCGACGGCGTGGAGGGTGAGGCCCTTGGTGTCGAGGTCGAAGGGGCCACCGGGCGCCGATGCGTCGAGCTCGAGGGTGACGTCGCCTTCGATGGTGCGGCTCGGGAAGTCGACGCGGAGCTGCCAGCGGAGGTGGCGGGTGCGGCCCTGGTCGGGATCGGCGTGCGAGTGGGGGTCGAGTCGGGACATGTCGAGCCTCGCGTGGTCGGTTGGTCTGCGTTGCGCGGCCAGATTTCCGGGACAGAACATCGGCCTGCGTTTCCCTGGGCCCTGCTGGTGGGCGGGGCTCGGGGCACCGTGCCTGACGCTCAGTCTTCGGCTGACAATGGAGGATCTGTCAACGGGTCATCCTCTCGTGCGACTCTCAGGGACCCACGTGCGAAGAGATCCGCGATGATGAGATCCCATCAGGTGCCTGCGGTCCTGATCACCGGCATCGTCCTCGGCTTGGGCAGCGGCGGTGCGGCGGTGGCGGCGCCGTTGACTCCTATCGAGCAGCTCGGCAAGGCGCTGTTCTTCGACAAGAACCTTTCCCGCGAGCGCAATCAGTCGTGCGCCAGCTGTCATGAGGCGAGCGTGGGCTGGACTGGCGCCGACGAGGAGATCAATCGGCATGGCGCCGTCTACGAAGGGTCGGTGCGGCGCCGCTTCGGCCGGCGCAAGTCACCGAGTGTCGCCTACTCCACGCAGGCGCTGCCGCTGGGGCCTGATCCGGAGGAGAAGGGGAGCTTCCTGGGGGGCCACTTCTGGGACGGCCATGCCACTGGTGCGCTCCTCGGCCACCCGGCGGCGGATCAGGCGCTCGTTCCCTTCCTCGATCCCTTGGAACAGGCGCTACCGAGCGTCGCCGAGCTGGTGGGGCGGGTGGCGACCGCGCCGTATGCCCCTCTTTTCCGTCAGGTGTTGGGCGCGGAGGCCTTGGCCGATACCGAGCGTGCCTACCGTCAGATCGGCCGCGCCATCGCCGCCTTCGAGGGGTCTCGCGAGGTGAACCGGTTCAGCTCGAAGTACGACGCGGTTCTCGCAGGCAAGGCCAAGCTCACGCCCGAGGAGCGGCGTGGGCTCGAGCTCTTTGGCGGCAAGGCCAAGTGCGCCAACTGCCACCCGAGTCAGCCGGGGCCCCATGGGGAGCCTCCGCTGTTCACCGATTTCACGTACGACAACCTGGGCGTGCCACGGAACGCCGACCATCCTTACTATGCCGAGCGCGATGTGAATCCGCTCGGCGCTGCCTGGGCCGATCTCGGGCTGGGCGGCTACCTCGCCACCACTGAGCAGGGGCGGCCTTATGCCCGCCAGAACCTGGGCAAGTTCAAGGTGCCGACGCTGCGCAATGTGGACCTGCGGCCCACGCCGCGCACGGTCAAGGCCTACATGCACAACGGCTGTTTCAAGAGCCTCGAGGAGGTCGTCCACTTCTACAACACGCGCGACGTGCTGCCGGCGTGCACGGGGGAGAACGACAGACCCGGCATGAGCTGTTGGCCCTTGCCTGAGGTGGGCATGAACGTCAATACGGATGAGCTTGGGAACCTCGGCCTCACCGCCGATGAAGAGGCCGCAGTGGTGGCGTTTCTGCGCACGCTCTCCGACGGCTGGGTCGCGCCCGTGCGGCGTTGAGCCGAGCCAAGGCAGAGGATGGGACGATGTCATCGAAGGTGAGGTTTCGTGATGGGTGAGATGATCCGGGGTGCAGGCGGTTTCGTTGCGCGGACGCTTCATCGTCGCGGGAGGCTTCGGCGTTATCAGGTGTTTCTTCCCGCGGGCGAGCCGCCTGGCGATGGCTGGCCGGTGATGTTGTTTCTCCATGGTTCGGGCGAGCGGGGTGATGACGGGGCGCTCCAGACCACTGTCGGGCTCGGGCCGCTCCTGCGCGCCCGTCCGGAGGTGTTTCCCGGTGTCGTGGTGCTGCCGCAGTGTCCGCCGCACGCCATCTGGGCCGATGAGGTGGCCGAGCTGGCGCTGGCGGCGCTCGAGGAGGCGCTGACAGAATATGGAGGGGATCGGCGGCGCGTGTATCTGGCGGGGATGTCGATGGGAGGATTTGGCACCTGGTATCTCGCGCTTCGGGCGCCGGGGATGTTCGCGGCGCTGGTGCCGATCTGTGGCTTCACCAGTACGCGCCTCATCGGCACGGGGCGGCCGGGCCCGGGGCGTGATCTGCCCGATGTGCCCGTGCCTGGGCTCGAGGGAGGAGAATCGGTGCGCCATGCCGCGGTGGCCCTGCGTGTCGGCAAGGTGCCAGTGTGGCTGTTCCACGGCGCCGACGATCCGCTCGTACCGGTGAGCGAATCTCGCGGCATGGCCGCTGCGCTGCGCGCGGGCGGCGGCGAGGTGCGCTACACGGAGTATGCGGGCGTGGAACACAACTCATGGGATCGGGCGCTCGCCGAGCCAGAGCTCTGGCCGTGGATTCTGGCTGCCAAGCCATTGTCAGATCCCAAGGGACAGTCCTCCGAGCGCGTGCGCGCATCCGGGATGAGATTCGACGCCGGGTCGAAGGACTGATCCAAGCCGGGGGGGTCGCTGGGGAAAAGAAACTACCGTTCAGTTCTTACGGTCGACCAGGATGGCGAGGTCTTCAGGAGGAAGTCCCGGGACCGGCTGCGGCATGTTTGACGAATGTTTGCTTGCGGCGCAGTCTCTGCCCGCCATGGTACGTCCTCGCAGACCTAAGAAAAACCGCACCCCGGCTAAGAGTCGCTCGGCACGGCCGGCGGTGCGCTTGAGCCGAGTGCTACCTCCCGCGCCGACCTACAACACCATGCTGGCCGACGTCGTGCGACTCGTCGATGAGGCCCGGCGCTATGCGGCACGCTCCGCCAACGCCGCCATGACGGCGACCTACTGGCTCATGGGGCGCCGCATGATCGAGCACGAGCAGAGCGGGACGGTGCGCGCTGGCTACGGCGAGGAACTCTTGCAGCGGCTCTCCCACGACCTGACCCGCCGCCTCGGTCGTGGCTTCTCCGTCAGGAACCTGGAACAGATGAGGCGGTTTTACCTCGCCTGGCCAAACCCGCAGACAGCGTCTGCGAATTCTGCTCCAAAGGGTCCGAAGTCGACGTCACGAAAATCGCAGACAGCGTCTGCGAAATCTTCGGCTACTGCATCTGTTGGAGCGGCCCCGCGTTTCCCACTGCCCTGGTCGCACTACGTGAAGCTCCTCTCCGTCGAGGATCCCGACGCACGGACCTTCTACGAGGCAGAGGCGCTGCGAGGCGGGTGGAGCGTGCGCCAGCTCGACCGCCAGATCTCGACACGCTTCTATGAGCGAGCCCTCCTCTCGAAAAACAAGGCCGCGCTTCTCACCAAGGGATCCATCGCCCGAACCGGCGAGGAGGTGCGTGTCGAAGACGAGATCAAGGATCCGTTCGTGCTCGAGTTCCTCGGCCTCAAGGACGAGTACTCCGAGAGTGATCTGGAGTCAGTGCTCGTCGAGAAGATCGAGTCCTTTCTGCTTGAGCTCGGCGGTGACTTCTCGTTCATCGGACGCCAGCGGCGACTACGCGTCGGCGACGAGTGGTACCGCGTCGATTTGTTGTTTTTCCACCGCCGCCTGCGCTGCCTCGTAGTGATCGACCTCAAGCTCGGTAAGTTCACGCACGCCGACGCGGGCCAGATGCACCTCTACCTCAACTATGCACGTGAGCACTGGGTGCTGCCCGACGAAAACCCCCCTATCGGCCTCATCCTCTGCACGGAACGAGATGCGACTGTGGCGCGCTATGCGCTCGAAGGGTTGCCGAACAAGGTGCTAGCGGCCGAGTATCGGATGGCGCTGCCCGACGAGAAAATGCTGGCTGAGGAGCTGCGGCGGACACGACGGCTGTTGGAGGGCGGCGCTGCTTGACGTCAATCACTACCACCTCGTTTGCTGCGGCGGAATGACGAGCACCTGACCGCGGTCGAGTTACAGGGTCAAGCGGAGCTGATCCCGCCGGCCAGGTCGGGTAGAACTGGTGTCCTGGAGGACAGGATGATGCGCTCCCGATGGATCCTCTTTCTTGGCTTCAGCTCGCTCTTGAGTGCGGCCCTCCTTTTATTGGTCAGGCCGGCCCGCGGAGAGGAGGCCCCCGATGCCGGCGCTGCGGCGACGCTGGATGGGGGTGGCGCGGCCGTGAGATCAGAGAGCGCTGGAGATGCTGGCGTGGCCCCGGGGCCAGCCCAGCCCGCCTCGGTCGCGCCCGCTTCGCCGGAGGCGGCGGTGCGACGCGAGGGCAACGTCTATATCTTGCCGAGCGGGCTCCGTTACGTGGAGCTGCATGTCGGCAAGGGGGCGGCGACCCCGGCGCCCGGGAAGCGGATCACGGTTCATTACACGGGCTGGTTCCGCAACGGAAAGCAGTTCGATAGCTCTCGCGGCCACCGCCCCTACTCATTCGTCTGGGGCAAGGGGCAGGTGATCCGAGGGTATGAAGAGGGTATGGCGACCATGCGCGTAGGCGGCCGGCGAAAGCTCATCATTCCGCCCGAGCTGGCCTACGGCGCGCGCGGCTACAAGAAGATCGTCCCGCCCAATGCCACGCTCATCTTCGACGTTGAACTGTTGAGCGTGCGCTGAGGGCGCCGAGGCCCAGGAATCCGATATAAAAGAAGCATGGGCTCCAACGCGAGCGCCCGGCCTCCCATGGACCGCGGCCACGGCCTCCTCGGCGTGCCACCATTACTTGTGCCGCTCGTCAACAGCTACGGCTACATGACGGCCTCCGGCATCCACATGAGCCTGGAGCTGCTCCAGCGCACCACCCAGCTGCGCGTCTCGCGGACCGAGGACGTCTCCGGTGCCCGCATCCTATGCTACTGGCATCGCCACGTGCCGGCGGGCTTCCTCTACATGATGCAAGATCGCAAGCCCTACGCCTCGTTGTGCCATCCCGCGTGGCACGTGCGGCCTTGGTCTGTGCTCGGGGAGCGTCTCGGCTGGCGGATCGCCTACGGATCGGCCGGTCATGGAGGGCGTGCTGCCGCGGCCCAAGTCGTTGCCGCCCTCTGCGAGGGCTGGAGCACCTTCGTGTGCCCGGATGGGCCGGCTGGACCGGCCGGGAAACTCAAGAATGGCGTCCTCTACATGTCGATCGAGTCGGGCCGGCCGATCGTGCCGATCTCGTTCCGCTATTCGCGTGTGCTCACCTGCCGCGCTGGGACCAGGCAGGGGTGCCACTACCCTTCTCCACCGTGGAGGCAGTGGTGGGCCAGCCGATCCAAGTGACCCCGGCGGACCTGGACTCATGCCGGGAGCGCCTCATCTCAGAGCTCGGCTAATCCGGCCGCACGGCTCACAAAGGGGACTGTCCGCATCGGGGGCGATGGCAGGCAGGGTCCAAGGGCGATGGTGTGCGACCGTGGGGACCCGGCTGGCGCCCTGATGCCGGGCCGGAGCGGCGGAATCGCTCCGTAAGTATGCAGGATGGTGCCATTGTTGCCCGTGATGTCGACGTCGTGACCCGATTGGTAGGCACCGCCGCGCACTCGAGAGCGCGATGTCACGGCCCCGTCCATAGTTCATCCCGGACTGGCAGGGCATGCCTCGCTCACGACCACGCTCAAGTACGTGCACCTTGCACCGCGGGTCCTGGAGGACGCGATACGGCTGCTCGATGCCGATGCGGCCTGGTAAAAGCGTGGAAACAGGTCGGGGGCTGGTGGGGAAGTAGGCTAAATTAAAAGCAGAAAAGGGTGAGCCCGCTGGGATTCGAACCCAGGGCCAACGGCTTAAAAGGCCGCTGCTCTACCGGCTGAGCTACGGGCTCGGCGTGCGAGGTTCGCCATGTATGCCCCGCCCGCCCTGGGCCGTCAAGTCTCCGCGGCGCTTCCGCCGGCAATACGCAGAACCCCCAGCGGGGAGCTTGGCGACCGCAGAGCGACGGGAAAACGTGGCAAGTGGGCGGCAAACCGCCTTTCTTCGGCTCTTTCCGGGCCCAAGGAAGCTTGACTGGATGTGGGCCCCCGGTACACTCGCTTTCGCAACGCCGGGGCCAAGATCTGTGAAACGTTCCTTTGCGGTGACCATTGCCGGACAGCGCTATCACCTCCGTAGTGATGCGGGGGAGGAGTATGTGCAGCGCATCGCCGGACTGGTGGAGGAGCGCTTGAGCAGCGTGAAGCGAGCGTCCCGGCAGGTGGCGACCCACAGGCTCGCCATCATGGCGGCACTGCAGCTGGCTCATGATCTCCTGGATGAGCGCCGCCGCCGCGCCGAACTGCGGGTCCGGCTACGCGAGCAGGCGCGTCGTCTTCTCGCGGTGCTCGAGCAGATCGCACCGGCACAGGTGCAGGATGAACCTTGATCATTTGCCGCCGGCAAATGTGGACATAGATGTTGCGAATCACCTTCCGGCCCGGGTCCGGTGTCGATAGAGGTCGCGCAGTGGGAGGTATGTACCGGAGGTCGTAAATCGCTGGGGCGCCTGCACGGGATTCCTGCATGGGGTTGCAGGGTGGGCGCTGCGGGCGGTTCGCAAGATCAGTCATGCCGGCGGCCGGAGAGATCGTGAATCTGGCCGTGTCGGATGTGTTGCGAAAAGAGAAGGAGGCGCTGCGGGCGACCCTGCGCGCTCGCCGTCGTGCGGTCACGCCCGAGGAGGCGCGCCGCGCCGGTGAGCGGGCGGCGACGCTCCTGATGGCCTATCTTGCCGCCCATCCGGTCAAGCATCCGCTCGCGTATGCGCTCCTCTATGCCGCGCTGCCGGGCGAGGTGGATACGGCGTCGCTGGATGCGGCGTTGCGGGGGTGCGGCGTGGCGGTGGCATATCCCCGGGTGACGGGGCCCAGCCAGCTCCTGTTGCACCTGGCCACGCCCGAGGAACTCCGGCCTTCGCGCCATGGCATCCGCGAGCCGGACGCGTCGGCACCGGTACTCCCGCCCGCGCGGATCGACCTCCTGGTGGTCCCGGGCCTGGCCTTTGACGCCTCCGGCCTCCGGCTCGGCTTTGGCGGGGGCTACTATGACGTGCTCTTGTCACAGACCCCCGGGGCGCTCAGCTGCGGGCTATGCCATCCCTTCCAGCTCCTCGATCGGGTTCCGGCCGAGCCGCATGACAGGCGTGTCGATCTCGTGATTCATCAGGAACTCACCCTCTCCGCGGCGCGTCCCATTCCGCCGCTGTCCCGCAGGCACACCAAGGAGGAGACCCCGTGACCCTGGGGCTCGCCATCGGTTTTGTCCTGGCTCTCGTTCTCGCCCTCGTCGTGGGGGCCCTGGCGCCCGGGCTGCTCCGGGGACGCCAGCGCGAAGAAGCCAGTCCTCTTCCCTCGGCCCCGACTTCGGCTCTAGCGTTGGCCGAAGCGGAGGCCGAATACCAGAAACTCCTCGAAGCGGCGCGCACCGAGGCGGAGCAGATCCGTCGCACCGCCGAGCTCGAGGCCAAGGAGGTGGCGCTGCGCGCCCAGGAGGCGGCGGAGCGGGAGCTCGCCGAGAAGCGCGCCGAGCTCGAGAAGATGCGCGTCGAAGTGATGCGCAAGGAGAACCAGCTGGCGCAGCGCGCCGCCGAGCTCGGCCGCCGCGACGAGGACCTCAGCAAGAAGGATCGCTGGCTCACGGGGCGCGAGCAGTCCGCCGAGGCCAACGCGAAGAAGGCCGAGGAGGTGCTCGCCGCGGCGCATGCCCAGCTGGAGAAGACGGCGGGGCTGACGGCAGATCAGGCGCGCGAGCAGCTGCAGGCCGAGGTCATCGAATCGGCCCGCAAGGCCGCGGCCGGCGAGCTGCAGCGCATCGAGGCCGCCACCCAGGCCGAGGCCGAGGCGCGCTCGAAGAGCATCATCGCCACGGCCATCCAGCGCTACGCGAGCGAGTACGTGACCGAGCGCACCGTGGCGGTGGTACCGCTGCCCTCGGACGATCTCAAGGGGCGGATCATCGGCCGCGAGGGCCGCAACATCCGTGCCCTCGAGGCGGCCACCGGCATCGACCTCATCATCGACGACACCCCCGAGGCGGTGATCATCTCCTGCTTCCATCCGGTGCGGCGCGAGGTGGCCCGGCTGGCGCTCACCCGCCTCATCGCCGACGGCCGCATCCACCCGACGCGCATCGAGGAGGTGGTGCAGAAGTGCGAGTCGGAGGTGGAGCAGCAGTGCAAGGAGGCCGGGGAGCAGGCGATCTTCGACCTCGGGCTGGGCAAGATCCACCCCGAGCTCGTGCGCATGCTCGGTCAGCTCAAGTTCCGCTCCTCGCACGCGCAGAACCTCCTGCAGCACTCCATCGAGGTGGGCTTCCTGGCCGGGGCCATGGCCGCGGAGCTGGGACAAAACATCAAGCTGGCGCGGCGCGCGGGGCTGCTCCACGACATCGGCAAGGCGGTGGACCACGAGGTCGAGGGCTCCCACGCCGCCGTAGGGGCGGCACTCTGCAAGAAGCTCGGCGAGGCGCCGCGCGTGGTCCAGGCCATCGCGAGCCACCACGGGGAAGAGCCGGCGCAATCGATCCTCGATCACATCGTCGACGCCGCCAACGTACTCTCCTCGCAGCGCCCCGGCGCGCGGCGCGAGCTGCTCCAGTCGTACATCAGCCGCCTCGAGGAGCTCGAGAAGCTGTGCGCCGGTTTCCCTGGCGTCGAGCGGGCCTACGCGCTGCAGATGGGGAAAGAGGTGCGGGTCCTGGTCGAGAACTCCCAGATCACGGACGAGCAGGTGGTGCTCCTCTCACGGGACATCGCGCGCCGCATCGAGGATTCACTGGCGTATCCGGGACAGATCCGGGTGTGCGTCATTCGCGAGACGCGGGCGACGGATTATGCCCGCTGATTTCGCAGGCCTCTTGGGAGGCGTCTGGTGAGTACACGGCAGCCTCTTCCTCGCTGGGGGCGCCGCGAGATGCCCTTGGTGATCGCTCACCGCGGGGCTTCGGCCGAGGCGCCCGAGAACAGCCTGCTCGCCTTTCGCCGCGCGCGTGAGCTCGGCGCCGATGGCGTGGAGCTCGATGTGATGCGCTGCGGGAGCGGCGAGGTGGTGGTGTTCCACGACGACGACCTGTGGCGCCTGGGGGGGCGTCCCGGCGCGATTCGCAGCCTGCCGCTCGCTGCGCTGCGCGAGATCGACCTCGGAGGCGGGGCCCGCATCCCCACGCTCGCCGAGGCGCTCGAAGAGATCGGCCCCGAGCTCTTGGTCAACGTCGAGCTCAAGGCGCCCGAGCGCCGAGGCCTGGAGCACCTCGCCGCCGTGCGGGACGAGGGACTGGCCGTGGCGGTCGCCGAGATCCTGCAGCGCGCTCCGCGGGCCGAGCGTTTCATCGTATCCTCGTTCGATCCCTTCCTGCTCGGACGTTTCCGCCGCATATCGCCTCGGACGGCGAGCGCGTATCTGTTCCACCATCAGCTCGCCTACCCGCTGCGCGCGGCCTGGCCCGCGGCCCTGCTCAAGCCGGTGGCTCTCCATCCGGAGGTAGACCTCGTGACCGCGCAGGCGCTGCGGCAGTGGCACCGGGCGGGTTATGCCGTGAACGTGTGGACGGTCGATGATGCCCGCGAGATCGCATGGCTCGCGGCGCTCGGGGTGGATGGCATCATCACCAACCGTCCGGGCGAGGCGAGGCGCGCCCTCGAGCGCCTGGGCGCAGATCCAATCGCCGCCGCCGCGATCTCCTGATCGCCCTGATGCGATGATCAGCGCGGCCGGCGCGCGGTGAAGAAGCGCCGGGCGCTTTCGCCTTGAGTCGCCCGCAGGGCCGTGCACAGGCGGATGCGCTCGAGCGCCTCGGCCAGGTTGCGTGGCCCTCCTGGCAGCCGATCGATGCCCGGCCCGAACACGGCCTGCGCCTCCTCGGCATGAGCCGCGTCACAGAAAGAGGATGCGGATAGGGGCAGGAGGGTGACGTAGGTCTCGGGCAAGAGCGGGATGACGGCCTGGAGATGGCTCTTGAGCCACTCCCAGGCCGGCCCCTGGGTCTCCGGCATCGCGAGCTGAGCATCGATCGCGATCATGCGCTCCCGCTGGAACAGGCGCGGCTCCAGCGTCAGCGCGCGGCTCCGCTCCGCCAGCGCCGGGTCGGTGACCGCGCCGGCCGCCTGCAAGAGGCGGCCCCGCAGGAGCGCATCGTCGCTGCGGAAGAGACGTTCGAGCATCGCGTCGTAGAGCGCGCGGTCGCCTTCTGCCGCCGCCGCTTCCAGCGCCGGATCGACCAGGTTGGCGTCCACCGCCTCGGCGTGGATCGCGCCGTCACCGCCATACCCCAGGTAGCTGCGCCCCCGTCGCGCCGCCTCGCGCTGCACCTCGGGATCGTGCACCGTCCCCCGAAGGAAGGAGATGACCTCACGGCGCAGGAGCCGAGCCCGCTCGGCGGCGGGCGTCGTCTCGGCCTTGGGCACGGGCTCGCCCCAGCCGAGCTGCTTGTAGAGGGGGCGGTAGAGCTCACGGCCATAGGTCGCCACGGCCTCGCGCAGGGGCGTCTCGACGAGCCGGTCGTGGAGGAAGTCGAGGAACCCGATCGGGATGGAGGCGACCCGCGGGTGCTCGTCGCGTGCGAGCGGCGCCATGGCCATGAGCGTCTCGGCGGTCGTGAGCGCCCCGGACATGAAGGCGGCGCGCAGGTTGTCGGCCAGGGACATCCGCTCCAGCACCGACAGCCGCTCGTAGCCGGCCTGGCGCAGGCGTTCGAGGTCGCGCGCGGGGAGCGACCAGCGGTAGTAGCCCGCGGCGTTGCTGTTGGGGAACACCCAGCGGGGACAACCGCCCTCGAGCGCGAGCGAGCCCTCTCCCTTGGGGCCCGCAAGGAGCGTGCAGGCCTCGCGCACCTGGCCACCGCTCTCGTAGCGGGCACAGACCGGCACCTGCCACAGGCGATCCCGCTCGGCCGTCGAGCCCACGGGGAGATAGCGGGACTGCCGGAGGAGGAGACGCGCGCCTTTCGCGGAGGATGCCGCGTCCTTGGACGAGGCCGGATCGCACACCAGCTCCGCGGTCACGAGCGGCACGCCCGTCTGGGATAGGAAGGTCTGCATCGTCGCGGCCACATCGCGCCCCGCGGCCTCCGACAGCGCGGCGAGAAAGTCCTCGGCCGTGGCGTTGCCCTGCCGATGCGACGCCAGATATTGGCGCACGCCGCGCTGGAACGCGTCTTCGCCGAGCCAGTGCTCGAACATCGTCAGCACCCGGCCCCCCTTCTCGTAGGTGATCTCGTCGAGGGCGTTCTCGATGTCATGGTACGACTCGATCGGCTGGCGGACGCGGCGCGCCGCGACCAGGCTATCGATGTTCATGGCCAAGTGCGACGCCCACAGGCGCGCGGCCCCTTCCTCTACCTCGGGGTGCACGCGGTCGGCGATGCGCGTCGCCATCCAGGTGGCGAAGGACTCGTTGAGCCAGATGTCATCCCACCAGGCCATGGTCACGAGATCGCCGAACCACTGGTGCGCGAGCTCGTGCGTGGTGATGCCCGTGAACTGCCGCTTCTGGTTGGCCGGCGCGGTGCGCTCGTCGAGGAGCAGGAGCTCTTCGAGGAAGGTGATGGCCCCGGCGTTCTCCATGGCCCCGATGGGAAAGTCGGGGATGGCGATGAGGTCGAGCTTGTCGTAGGGGTACTCGGTGCCGAAATAGGCCTCGAGCGCCTGCAGGAGCTCGGGGGTGTGGGCGAGGGCATAGGCGAGGCGCGGCCCCTTGCCCCGCGTCGTCACGCCGCGGAGCGGCACCGCGCGGCTGCGCACGCCCTTGCCGCCAGGCCCCGGTGGCCCTGGCGGAATCGCCGGCGCCTCGACCACATCGAGCGGCCCGACGGCCAAGGCGAGGAGGTACGTGGGCAGCGGCGGCGTGCGGGAGAAGCGCACTCGCTCAAGCCCACCCGGCTGCGCGGTCCTCTCGATCTCGGGCTGATTGGCGATCGCCCGCTGCCCGGCCGGCACCGTGAGCGTCACCGTGAACGGCGCCTTGAAGGACGGCTCGTCGAAGCAGGGGAGGGTGCGGCGCGCATAGATCTGCTCGAACTGCGTGAAGGCGTAGGCCTCGCCCCCCTCCCGCACGCGATAGAGCCCGCCCTGCTGCGGGTCAAAGGCGGCCTGATAGGCGATGCGGATCGTCGCCCGCCCCGGCCCGATCACGCGTGGCAGCTGGAGTCGCGCCATGCCGTCCTCGGCCACCTGCTCCCAGACCGCGGCGAAAGGCTTCTTCCCCGCCGGCGCGACGCTCGCCTCACGCACCTTCAGGCCGCGCCCGTGCAGCCAGATCGTGTCCCTCGGCCGCTCGAGCGCGATCTCGATCTCCACCGTCCCCGAGAAGGTCTCCCGCTCCGGCACCACCTCGAGCGCGAGCGTGTAGGCCGTGGGCTTGACGTCGCGCGGCAGCCGCCCCTTGCTCGGCGGCGTCGCTTCCTTCTGTGCGGCCTGGCCCATGGCCGGTGCTTCCTCCCGGGGGCGTGGTAACGCACGGGCCGAGCCCGCGCCGATCAGACAGGCCGCACAGCTCCAGACGAGAACCATCGAGCGATTCGAGCCAAGGGGAGCGCCATTTGCACGCATGCCCTCTCATAACACGGGCGCCGAGTCATGGCGCCGCGCCGCCCAGCACCCCTCATTGAGCTCTTACGAGAGACCCCAGCGGCGGCGTAGCCACCACTCGGCCGAGAAGCACGCTACCGCCGCCAGCAGTGACAGCCAGGTCGACCACAGCTCCACGTCGTGGAACTGGCTCACCTTGACCACCCGCGGCGGCAGGAACGACATCCCCGCCATGCCCGCCTCCACCTCGCGGAAGGAGCCCTGCGTCGCCTCCGCCACCGCGCGCAGCACCTCCGGCCTGGCCTCCGGCTGCTCGGCCTCGATGCCCGCCCCGCGCACGAGGAACACGTCCTCGTCCTGGTTCATCGCCAGCAGCCCACCGCCCGCGGCGCGCTTGGCCGTCAGCCGGTAGCCACCGGACGGCAGCTTCCCGAGCTCCACCGTGGCCTGGCCCTGATCGTCCGTCGTGAGCGTGCGCTCGAGCACCTGCCCGCCGCCGCTCTTGCTGAGCGTGAGGGCCACCTTGGCCCCGCGCGCCGGGCGATAATCCGCCTCGCGCACCCGGACCACCGCCCGCACCTCCTCGCCGCGCGCATATTCGGGCTGCTCCGCCTCCACCCGGAGCAGCCCGAGCTCCGGATCCTTGATCAGCCAGCGGATGGCATTCTCCCAGAAGCGCTGGTAGGCGCGACCGCGCGCGTCCTCGGCCAGCCGGTCGGCGGCGCCAAAGCCCCAGCGCCAGCTCGAGTCCGACATGAGCGCCAGCGCGCGGCCCTTGCCCATGTCCGACCCAGCCAGGATGGGCAGCGGCTGACCATCGCTCGTGCGCAGGAAGGGGTGGTTCAAGAGCACGGTCGCGCCGGGCCGCGCCCGCAGCACCAGGTTGCACCCCTCGAGCGGCGGCAACGAGTCCCACAGCTGCTGGTTCTCGCGCACGCCCGGGCGCAAGGCCATGATCGGATGCCCCTTGGCCTCGGGCGTGAGCTGCGGGCGGAAGGTCTCGAGCGAGACCAGACGGTCAGGCAGGGCGTCATCGATGAGCTCGACCGGCAGGACGTCCGCCACCGGCGTGTGCGGGTAGCCGCCGAGCGAGAACGAGAGGTCCCCGCCCAGCATGACCAGCCCGCCGCCCTCCTCGACGTATCGCTTGAGCTCCCCGAGGTAGGGCGCGATGCCGTAGGGCCCGAAGTTGAAGTTCTGCAGGAACACGACGTCGAACGAGCGCAGCTGCTCGAGGAACAGCTCCTCGGTGGGGAAGGGGATGAGCGACATCTCCTCGGGCGCGGTATCGATGTCGGTCGGCGTGCGCAGGATGAAGAACGAGATGAGATCGACGTTGGGATCGTGCTTGAGCAGGCCCCGTAAGAAGCGCTCGTCCCACGACGGCCGCCCCGCCACCAGCAGGGCACGGATCTTGTCGCGGATCACCTTGAGCAGGAAGGTGCGCGAGTTGTTGTCCGAGATGGCCTCGCCCTCGAGCACCGGCGCCGCCACATGATAGATGTACTTGCCCACGCGATCGGGCGTGAACTCGAACGACACCTTCTGCTCCGGCTGCTCGGGGTCGATGACGATCGACGACGAGGCCACCGGCGCGCCGTCGCGGCTCAGCGTGATCGGCAGGGTGCGGCCCGTCCACCCCGCCTCGGCCGCCCCCGAGACCCGGATCACCACCTCCACCTTCACCACGTTGCGGGCAAAGGCGAAGTCATCGGCCAGCACCCGCACGAGCGTCACGTCGCGCAGCCCCGCGCTACCTGCCCACAGCGTGTGCACCGGCACGCCGAGCGCGCGCAAGAAATCCTGCGAGTCCGCGTCGAGCGCCTCGGTCTTCGGCGTCTTCGCGGCCGTGCTCGTCGCCCCGAGTCGCCCGTTGTCGATGCCATCCGAGAGCACCACCACGCCGCCGAGATCGCGCCCCTCGTAGCGCATGCGCAGCTCGGCGAGCGCCTCCCGCAGGCGCGTGCTCGGCGAGCGGGCCTCGGGCCCGGAGGCATGCGCGAGCCCCTGCTCCGTGGCCGGGGCCAGCTCGTTGCCGAACGTATAGAAATCGACCCGGTGCTCCTTGCGCCACCCCTCGATGACCCCGGACGAGCGCGCGAGGAGCGCCGACGCACGCGCCAGCCGGCTCGGCGCGCCGGCCTGCTCCGCGAGCCCCATCGACTCGCTCGCGTCCACCAGCACGGCCACGTGGTTGGGCACCCGCGTCACGTCCTGAAACACGACCGCCGGCTGGAGGAACAAGAGGAGCGCCATGGCCGTGGCGCCGACGCGCAGCCCGAGGAGGGTCCAGCGCCGCACGCTGCGCCGCTCGCGCCAGAGGCCGATCACGGCCAGGACCAGGATCAGGGCCGCGCACACGAGACCCGCCACGAGCGCCGCCCGTCCCCACGGGGCTTGCAGCTCGATGTGCCACTCGCTGATGGTCTCGGTGACCGAGGCCGGCACCGGGCTCTTGATCGGGTTCATTGATGAGCAGACCGTATCATGGCCGCGTCACGGCACCCGCCAGCGGCGGCGCCGCAGGATGAACGGCACGTGCACCTGGTCGGTCTTGTAGTCGAGGCACGTGGCGTACATCGCCAGGTTCACCCCGAGACGGAAGGCCAGCTCGCGCTGCCGGTCGCCGCCCGGGAACACGTCATACTCCCAGCGCCCGAAGTTGTCGCGCGCCCAGGCGCCGCCGAGATCGTTCTGACAGTAGAGGAGCACCACGCGGCCGTCGTGCAAGATCCCCTCGAGGTGATTCGCCACCATCACCCGCCCGGCCGGCTCCTGGAGGAGATAGAAGGACTTATAGATGACATGGTCCTCCGGCAGCTTGCCGAGCGGCTCCCCGGGGAACAGGCGCGCCGCCAGCTGCCGCACCGCGCGGTCGAAGCCGCCGCCGGGCCGCCCCTCCGCGTTGTCCGCGAGGAGGAAACCGCCGGCCTGCAGGTGGCGCCGCAGCCGCTCCACCTCGTCATCGCGGAAGCGGCTCGGCTCGCCGTCGCCCGCGACATAGAGGAGGGGATAGCGGCGCAGCTCCGGGTCGAGCAGGCGCACCTCCGCCGGTTCGAGCCGCGGATCGATGGACGTGCGCTTGTCGATCTCCCACAGGAGCCGGCGCAGCGCCGAGGCCCGCGGCTGCCATTGACCGCCCGTGTAGACGACCTGGGCGATCTGGAACTTCTCCTTGTCGCCGAGCGCGCGGGCGCGGCGGCCAAGGAGGAGCGGACCGGCCAGCGCGGCACCGGTCAAGCTGAAGCGGAGGAAGGCTCGGCGACTCCACACGGAGGTAAGATGTACCGCCTCCGGGCGGCGTTTTCCATCTGGAGCCCCCGCGAACGCATGGATCCGCGCACCTCCCCTCGGGGGCACGGCACCTCAGGCCGAGCCCTTGGGGGCCACCCGCTCGCGAGCGTGCGCGAGGATCGTCCCCGCCGCGCGCGCGAGCGATGTGTCGCCGCGCGGGCCGAGCGTCACCACCGTTTGTACGAGCGGCGCCTTCACCAGCTGCTCCGCCGCCTGCCGTACCTCGGACGGCACGGCCTCGTCGCGTACGAGCACCTCGAGGTGTTCCATGTAGCTCCGCCCGTAGCTCGTCTCGTCTCTCGCGCGCGCCAGCACCGCGTTCCATGCCATGCCGGCCGCGCGCCGCGCGCTCGCCACACCCAGCCGCTGCTGTTTGGCGAGGAGAGCCTGCTCGGCGTGCCGCAGCTCGTTCTCCGCCGCTCGCAGCCACTCGTCGGGGTCGAGCCGATAGAGCCAGTGATCGGGATTCTTCTCGTACAAACCGAAACCTCGCGTGCTGAGGGCAGCATATCGCGAGCCACCCGCCGCGGGGAGTCGAGAACGAGGAGGGGAGAGCGGAGGGAGAGGGAGCGGGGGCCGTGGGGCCGGGCCAGGCAGGCCCGCGGTCCTACTTCTCGAAGTCGGCGGCGAACTGCGGCGAGAGGTTCGAGGCCACGCCCCAGCGACGCTTCTTCCACTGGTTGCGCTGCGACATCCACAGACCGAGCGCATCGGTGAGCGCGCGCCGCTCGATCGGGCGGCTCGTCACCAGATCCTTCTCCTCGGCGAGGTCATGGACCGCGTCGTACATGTGCACGTCCCCCGAGCCGCCGACCCAGATCTTGTAGCGCCCGAGCTGCATCGTGTGCGCGAGCTCGTACTGGGAGGCGATCGCCGGCCGCGGATAGCCCGCGCCGATGCCCTGGGCGAGCGGGATGAGCGACTCGCCCTGCGCCGCCTCCGGCGTGGTCACGCCGAGCGCGTCGGTGATGGTGGGCAGGAGGTCGAGCACGTCGACCCCCTCCTCGACCACCTTGCCCCCCGGGAAGTAGGGCGGGTAGGCGATGACGAGCGGCACGTGAACGAGCTCCTGGTGCAGCGACTGCCCGTGGCCGATCTTGCCGTGGTCCCACATCTCCTCGCCGTGGTCCGCGGTCAGGATGAACATCGTGTCATCCAGGATGCCGCGGCGCTTGAGGTCCTCCATGAGCTGGCCGACCATCGCGTCGGTGTAGCTCACGTCCGAGTCGTAAGTGGCCATGATGCGGGTCTTGTCGCGGTCGCTGAGCTTGAGCTGACCGCTCAGCACCTTGTCGAGCTGGGGGTCGAGGAGGCCCTTCACGAAGGGGCCGTTGTAGGGCTCGGGGTCGTACTGCGAGATCCACGGCTCGTGCGGCCGCCAGGACACGTGGTTGTCGATCGTGCCGAGGTAGAGGAAGAAGGGCTTCTGCCCGTGCTGGTCGAGGACCTTCTTACCCCACATGAGGATGTCCTCGCCCTTGAGCCCGCCGCCCTCGTGGATGTTGTTGCGGAAGGCGTCCCAGCCGTCGCCAAAGCCCCAGAACTTGCTGATGTAGCCGTTGCCCATCACCGCCGCCACGAAGCGGCCCGAGGGGCGGATGGCCTCGGGCAGGATGGTGAACTCGGGCTTGAGCTTGGCCTTCTCCGGGATCATCCCGTGCACCGAGGGGTAGAGCGAGGTGAAGAGCGAGGCGTGCGAGACGCGCGACTCGTTGCCCTGCACGAAGGCGTAGCGGAACACCGTGGCGCGCTTGGCCAGGGCATCGATCGCCGGGGTCATGACCCGCGTCTTCGGGTTGATGACGCGGAACTTGTCGGCGCGCGTCGAGTCGCTCACCCAGAGGATGATGTTCTTGGGCGGCTTGGCCGCGGCGCGCGCGGGCGCGGCGCCATCGGCGAGGAGGTCGGCGCGCTGGAGCCGCGCCATCTGGCAGCCGGCGCCGCCGGCCACCACCTCGATGCGAGCGAAGTGCCCGCCGAGGGACGAGAGATCGAGCTCGCCGCCGTCGAGCTTCACGTCCTGCTCGAGCGGCTTCCCGTCGTGCGGGGTGACGCGCAGGCTGACCTTGCAGGATCCCGCGTCGCCGCGCGCGCTGAAGCCGCCGCCGGCCGGCACGTAGCCGTACCAGGCCGCGGCCGTGCCGGCGCCGAGGTTGATCCCATCGGGGCCGGCCCACTTGCCATCGGCGGCCGTGGGCGGCGTGCCGCCCACCTGGATGAACTCCACCGCCGCGGCGGCCTTCTGTCCGGCGTAGGTGCCGAAGTTGGCGAAGTTGAACCGGATGGAGTTCTCGCCCGCGTGGAGCGCGCCTTCGGGCAAAGGCACCGAGACGATCTGCCAGCCCGCCTTGAGCGGCACCGCGGCCGAGGACTTGCCGTTCGACGTCACCTTGACGGTCGAGGCCGGCGCCTTGAGCCCGAGGTGGACCACCTGGGACGTGGCCTCGGCCGCGGTGAGCGGCACCTCGATCGAGACCACGGCCTGGGCCAGCGCCACGCGCCGGTCATCCTCCTTGAGGAGGAGCTTCCAGACCGGCAGGGGCCGCGAGAAGTGGACGTACTTGGCCATCTCCGGCCCGCCGGCCTGGATGTAGAGGCCGCCGCGGCGCTCGAGGTGCGCCAGGGGACGGTTGTCGACGAGGGAGAAGACCGGGTGCCGTGCCGCGAAGGCCGGGGCGACCGCACCCACGAGGACCAGGGACAAGAGCGCGTGCAGTTTCATCGTGGCGCAGTGTAGCGGCAGCTTCGGGGGCGCGCCATTTCTTGGCCGAGGATTGCGGAAGCTTCACGGCGTGCGAGGGCCGGCACCGGGGGGCGAGGCTTCGGCTCCCGCCGTCGGTCCCTGCGCCCCGGCCGTCCACACCTCGCGAATCGCGCCCACCACGGCGTCGGGCCGCTCATCGGGTACTCCGTGGCCGCTATCCATGAGCACCACCTGCTTGCCGCGGCTCGACAGTCGCGCGAGGTGGGCCTGCAGCTCCTCGACCCAGATGCGGCGTGCCTCTTCGGGCGACACGCTCGGTCCTGAACCGGCGTGGGTCCCGGAGGTCAGCACCACGAGTGGCAGGCCGCCGAGTGATCCGGCAGCGCGCGCCTCTTCCCCGGCCGAGAGGAAGGCGGCGGTCTCCTGCGTCGCGGTCTCCAGGGCCTCCGGCTGCTCCCAGAGGAAGGTGTCGCGGTCGATGGGTTCGCCGCGGAGCGCGTGCTCGAGACGGAACAGGCCGAGGCGCATCTCGGTCGCCTGGCGGCGCCGCCGCCGATTGTCCTGGGCCTGATCCGCTTGCCATTCGGCCGTGCCGCCCAGCCGCGCGACCTGGTCCTCGGACGAGGAGTCTACTAAAACGAGGCCCACGACCTCGCGCGGATAGCGGTGCGCGAAGACCCGCACGTAGAAGCCGCCGATGGAGTGACCGGCCAGCACGTAGGGGCCGGGGATGGCTGCGGTCGCGAGCAGGGTATGGAGCTGCTCCGCGACCCGGCTAGCGGTCCTTGGCGCGGTGTCGACGTCGCTGTAGCCGAGGCCGGCGCGGTCATAGGAACACACCCGGGCAAAGCGGGCGACCTCGGGCTGCACGCGATCCCAGGTCGCGAAGGGACTGCGTCCCCCCGCTTCGAGGATCACGGTGGGCGAGCCTTGCCCGGTGCAGTAGAGATGTAGGCGCAGGGCGCCCACGT
The DNA here is from genome assembly GCA_036263495.1 of Polyangia bacterium. Lineage (GTDB taxonomy): Bacteria > Myxococcota_A > Polyangia > Palsa-1104 > SHYY01 > DATAGU01. The sequence continues at coordinate 55,467 of DATAGU010000079.1, forward strand.
CCACGAGCCGGCCGGGCATGGGGAAGCGCCGGCGGTCGAGGGTGTTGCCGAGGAGCTGGTAGAGCGCGCCGAGGGCGGGCAGCACGAGCACGAGGAGCGTGCACCAGAGAAGGAGGCGCCGAAAGGAGCGCCGCCGCGGCTGGGCGGACGGACCTGGCGTGGCCGCGGCGGAGGTGGGCTGGCCGTCACTGGGTAGGTCGTTCATGGGGCGCCTTGAAGACAGGGAGGACGATCAGTCATACGCGAATCCCCGGTGTTTTTTCCCAGCGAGGTGGCGCTCGGAGCTGCATCAGGCCACCAAGCCCGCCCGTGAATCGGCGCCTTCCACGGCGGCACGGATGCCGCCGCATCGCTCTCGCGGGCGGCCCGGAAGATGGAGGAGGAAGCCTGGCGACGCGCGGATCTACTCCTGGTCAGCGACGGCGAATTCCCGGTGCCGGAGCAGGCCCGGCAGGCGCTCCTGCGGGCGCGCGAGCGTCACGGCCTGCGCGCATGGTGTGCTCGTGAGCGCAAATGACATCCTCCGAGCATCCTCGATGAGCTTGCTGGTGACGATCTTCTGATCGAATCGATGCTCCGCCGTGGCGCCATGAGCAGTGATCACCCAGGACGACCGCATCCGTTACCGAAGCGCCGAGCGGATCGCCGCACAGGTCGCCAAGGTGGCGCTACTCATCTTCACCGGCAAGAAGATGTGAGGGGCCGAGATCGGTGAGTCGCTGGCGCGTGCGTTGCCGAGGATGGTGCGGCTCCTCGACCAGGAGGAGCGGCCGTTCATTGCGGGTGTGAACCGCCGCGGCGAGGTCGAGCTACTGCCCTTGTGATGAAGAAGGGAGCGGGTGAGGCTACTCGCCGGCGACGTGGGCGCTGGCGGTGGGCGTGGGCTGCTCTTCGTCGTCGTCCTCCACTTGCCGCCGGCCGAAGACGCGCGAGAGCCACGCGGAGGCGTCGTCGAACAGCGAGTAGGCGACGGGGGTGGCGAGCAGGGTGAGGAGCAGGGACAGGGTCTGACCGCCGACCACCACGCCGGCGGTGGCGCGGTTGAAGCCGGCGCCGATGCCGGTCGACAGGACGAGCGGGATCATGCCGGCCACGAAGGCGAAGGTGGTCATGAGGATGGGGCGCAGTCGGTCGCGGTTGCCGATGAGGATGGCCTCGTCCCGCGGCATACCGCGCTCTCGCAGCTGGTTGGTGTGGTCGATCTGGAGGATGGCGTTCTTCTTGACCACGCCGAAGAGCACGAGCAGGCCGAGCATGGTGTAGATGTCGAGCGACTGCTTGAAGAGGAGGATCGATACCAGGGCGAAGGGCACGGTGAGCGGCAGGGACAGGAGGATGGTGATGGGGTGCAGCCAGGATTCGAACTGCGCCGCCAGGATCAGGTACATGAAGACGAACGACAGGCCGAAGGCGATGAGGAAGTTCTGCAGGGTGCGGCCGATCTCGCGCGATTGGCCGACGGGGACGGCGCTGTAGCCGGGGGGGAGGTGCAGGGCCTGGATCTTCTTCTCGAGCTCGGCGAGGACCTGGCCGGAGCCGACGCCGGGAGCGGTGCTGGCGGTGACGGTCACTTGCCGCTGTCGGTTGAGCCGGTTGATCTGCGAGGGGCCGGTCTCCTGGCGGAGCTTGACGATGTCGAGCAGGGGGACGGTGCCGAGCCGTGACGACGGGACGGTGAGGAGGGACAGGGCCTCGATGCTCGAGCGGTAGTGCTCGTCGGCGCGCACGCGAATGTCGTACTGCCGCCCGTGCTCCTCGAAGGTCGAGACCTTGAGGCCGCCCACGAGCAGGCGCAGGGCGTCGGCCACGTCGGAGACCTGGACGCCGAGGTCGGCGGCCTTGGCGCGATCGACGGACATGTTGACCTCGGGCTTGCCGACGATGAGGTTGGAGTCGGCGTCGACGGCGCCGGGGATGGCCTTGAGGCTCTCGAGGAGGGCGTTGGCGTAGTGGGTGAGCCGGTCGAGGTCGGGGCCGGCGATGGTGTACTGCACGGGGGCGTTGGAGCCGCCGCCCGAGAACGCGGAGACGTCGGTGACGGCGATGCGGTACTCGCGCGGCTGCTTGGACGTGATCTCGTGGCGCACGCGCTCTTCCAGCTGGTCCTGGCTCGCCTGGCGCTGGCCGGGTTCGGTGAGTTTCACGAAAATGTTGGCGAGGTTGGGGGTCTTCTCGTTGTTGTCGCCGATGGTGACGATGGTGAGGGTGACCTCGGGCATCTTGCGCACCTCGCGCGCGATGCGCTCGCCGACGAGGCTGGTGGCCTCGAGGCTGGTGCCCTCGGGGGTGCGCACGTTGATCTGGAACTGGGCGTCGTCGCTCTTGGGGAGGAAGCCCTTGGGCACGGCCTTGATGAGGGGGACGACGGAGGCGAGGGTGGCGATGGAGGCCACGACGACCACCCAGCGGTGCCGGATGACGAAGCGCAGCGCCCGCTCGTAGGTCCGCTCGAGGGGCAGATAAAAGAGGTCGACGAGCCGCTCGAGGGCCGACTTGTGGGTGCCGTGGTAGCGCGCGTCGCGCAGCCAGCGCGAGCTCAGCATGGGCGTGAGGGTGAAGCTCACGAGCAGCGAGACGGCGATGGAGAAGGCCATGGTGAGGCCGAAGCTGCGCAGGAACCGGCCGACGATGCCGCTCATGAACGCGACGGGCAGGAACACGGCGATGAGCGAGAGCGTGGTGGCGAGGACGGCGAGGCCGATCTCCTTGGTGGCGAGGATGGCGGCCTGCCGCGGCGACTCGCGCTTCTCGTGCACGTGGGTGAAGATGTTCTCGAGGACGACGATGGCGTCGTCGATGACGATGCCGACGGCGAGGGCGAGGGCGAGGAGGGTGATGGTGTTGAGGGAGAAATCCTCGGCCCACATGAGGGCGAAGGTGCCGATGATGGACACCGGGATGGCGAAGGCGGCGATGAGGGTGCTGCGCAGGTTGCCGAGGAAGATGAGGACGATGAGCGCGGCGAAGGCGGCGCCCAGGATGAGGTGCTCCTTGACGGCGTCGACCGAGGTGCGGGTGGACTCGGAGTTGTCGCGCATCACCTCGAGCTGGTAGCCGGGGGGCAGGGTCTTCTGCAGCTCGTCGATGCGCGCCCGCAGCCGGTCCACGGTGTCGACGGTGTTCTCGCCCGATTGCTTGCGGATCGAGAGGACGACGGTGGGCCTGCCGTTGCGGCTGGCGGCGGTCTCGGCCTGCTCGGCGCCGTCCTCGACCCGGCCGACGTCGCCGATGCGGATGGAGTGGCCGTCGGTCTGCCGCACGACGAGCTGGGCCAGCTCCTCGGCGCTCTCGACGCGGCCGCGCACGCGCAGGGTGAGGCGCTGCGGGCCGGTCTCGAGGTTGCCGCTCGGCAGGGTGGCGTTCTGGGCGCCGATGGCGCGCTGCACCTCGGCGGGGCTGATGCCGGCGGAGCGCAGGCGCACGGGATCGAGGTAGACGTGCAGCTCGCGCTTGCGGCCGCCGATGAGGGTGACCTGGCCGACGCCGGTGACGCTCTCGAGCGCCTGGCGGATGCGCTGGTCGGCGAGCTCGGTGGTCTCGCGGATGGGGTGCGTGCTGGTGAGCGCCACGAGCAGGATGGGGGTGGCGTCGGGGTCGAGCTTGTTGATGACGGGGGCGTCGATGCCCTTGGGGAGGTTCGGGAGGGCGACGGAGACGCGGTCGCGCACCTCCTGGGCCGCGACGTCGACGTCCTTCTCGAGGACGAAGGTGACGAAGACCTGGCTCACGCCTTCGCTCGAGATGGAGCGCAGCTCGTCGATGCCGCTGATGGTGTTGACGGCCTCTTCGATCTTGTCGGTGACCTCGGTCTCGACCTCCTCGGGGGCGGCGCCGTCGAGGCGGGTGATGATCGAGACGGTGGGGAAGTCGACCTTGGGGAAGCGATCGACGCTGAGGCGAGCGTAGCCGACCGCGCCCACCACGGTGATGAAGAGGATGAGGACGGTGGCGAAGATGGGGCGCTTGACGCAGAGCTCAGCGAGCCATTGCATGGATTACCTCGCGCCTTTAGAGGGGGCCGCGACCGGCTGGCCGTCCATGAGCGAGGCGGGCGCCTTGGCCACGGCCTCGCCGGGCTTGACGCCGTCGAGGATGGCGACGAGGCCGTCCTTCTTCTCGCCGAGCTGGACGAGGCGCTCCTCGAGCTTGCCGCCCTGCACGACGAAGAGATGATGCAGCGAGCCCTCGTCGCGGACGGCGGAGGCGGGGACCACGGGGCGCTTGGGATCGCCGATGTGGATGCGAGCGGTGGCGAACATGCCGGGGATGAGGCGGCGTTCGTGGTTGTCGACCACGGCCTCGACGAGGAGGTCGCGGCTCGAGCGCCGCACCGAAGGGCCGATGTAGCGCACGGTGCCGCTGAAGCGCTCGTTCTCCTCGGCGGCGAGGCGGAACTCGACGACCAGGCCGGGGCGCATCTCCTGCACGGCGCTCTCGGGCACCGAGAGCTCGAGGCGCAGGGGATCGAGCTGGGCCACGGTGGCGACCACGGTGGACGCCTGCACGTACTCGCCGGCGTTGATGTTGCGCTCGACGACCGAGCCGGGGAACGGGGCGCGGATGTCGGCGTCGCCGAGGTTGAAGGAGAGGGCGCGGGCGCGGGCCTCGGCGGCCTCGGCTTGGGCCTGGGTGGCCTGGCACTGGCTCTGGAGCCTGTCGTACTCGGCCTTGGCCATGGCGCCCTTTTCATAGAGGGCCTGGCTGCGCTCGCAGTCGGTCCGGGCCTGCTCGCGCTGGGTGCGGGCCGCGGCGGCGGTGGCGCGGGCCTCGGCGATGTTGGCGGAGACGGTGCGGGTGTCGAGGAGGGCGAGGACGCTGCCCTTCTTGACCTGCGTGCCGCGCTCCACATAGGTGGTGAGCACCTTGCCCGAGACGCCGGCCGCCACCTTGGACTCCTGGTTGGGGAGGAGGGTGCCAGTGACGAGGAGGTATTCGGGCATGGGCCGCTCCTCCACGGTCACGGTGTCCACGGCGACGGGGGACGACTCGGTGACGGCGGCTGCCTCCGCGTGCCCCTCCGCGGCGACCTTGGACTGGCAGCCGGCGGCGAGGAGCGGGACGATGAACATCATTGCGACCGGGGCCACCGCGGGGGCGGCGAACCTGGGATGTGCCGTCATGAGGGTTCCTCTACTGAATGGAGGTTCGTGGTCGTTGCATTTCATGGGCCGCCGCCTGGCGTGATGTTCCCTGGACTCCCATCGGGGAGTGGATTAATTTGCCACGTGCAACTTGAAGCGATGGATAGTGAATGAGTTCAGCAAAGTCAAGGCCGGCTGGCCCGGCGACCGCCCTGACCACGACGACGAGCAAGATGTCGAGCCGCCTGGTCCAGGCGTTCGCGCGGTTCTTGCCGGGGTACCTGCGCTGGTCCCATTCCCATCCTGGGCGCGAGGGTCTGAGCTACCCGCGCTTCCGTCTCCTCGGCGTGCTCCACTGCCGCGGCCCGCGCATCATGAGCGAGCTGTCCGGCGAGCTCGGCGTGACGGCGCGCAACGTGACGGCGCTGGTCGATGCGCTCGAGGCGGAGAAGCTGGTCGAGCGGCGGTCGCACCCCACGGACCGGCGGGCCACGGTCGTGGCGCTCACGAACCGCGGGGCGCGCACCTGCGCGACGTTCTGGGAGCAGAACCTCGGGGCCATGTCGGAGCTCTTCGAGGAGCTGTCGGAACGCGATCAGAAGGACCTGTTGCGGCTCCTCGAGCGGCTCATGAGCGGGCTCCTCGAGCGCGGTTTCCTCGACGACGTGCCGGCCGAGGAGGCGCCACGCGAGGACCGCGAGACGCGGGCCTGAGCACCTCATCGAGGACGATCGGCCCGAGCCGAGGGAGCGGGCGGCCGAGGAGGGGACGCAGGTGTATGATCCCCGGCCATGAGCCTGACCTACTGCTTCCGTCTGAACCGTCTCCTTCCCCTGACCCTGGCCTTCGTCTGTGGCGCGGCGTGCGGCGCCCCTGCGGGCGGCGGCGTGACGCTCGGCCAGCCGCAGCAGGGCATCGCCACCTATTATGACGCCACCGGCGCGGGCAACTGCGGCTACGACCCGAGCCCGAATGACCTCCTGGTCGCGGCCATCGACGCCCCCCAGTACGCCGGCAGCGCCTCGTGCGGCGAGTGCGTCGACGTGGTGGGGCCGAGCGGCGCGGTGCGCGTACGGATCGTCGACAAATGCCCCGAGTGTGGCGTGGGTCACCTGGATCTCAGCCGCGAGGCCTTTGCCCGCATCGCCGAGCTCCAGCTCGGTCGCGTGGACATCACCTGGACCGTCGTATCCTGTAACGTAACCGGTTCGATCCAGTACCACTTCAAGGACGGCAGCTCGCAGTACTACACCGCCATCCAGATCCGCAACCACCGCATCCCGGTCCAGAAGCTGGAGTGGAGGCGCGACGGGAACTGGCAGGAGATCCAGCGCGCGGACTACAACTACTTCGTCGTGTCGAACGGGGTGGGGCCGGGCGCCTTCCGGCTCCGCGTCACGGCCGTGGACGGGCAGCAGCTCGAGGACGACATCGCCTCGGTCCTCGACAACGCCACCGTGTCGGGCAGCGGGCAATTCCAGGTGCGATAACCCCGCGGCGCACAAAATCATTCGCGCGGTTGAATGAAGTCACGGCGAGGGCGTCCAAGCTTTCAGAAGCGGCGATGACGTGGCCCCGAGGGGCCGCGCCGCCGCAGGATCCCAGGAGGACGCCATGATGCGGCTACATCTGCTTGGTGCCATTGGTCTGTTCACGCTCGGCCTCGGGGGCGCGGCGCACGCGGAGGGCGGGTACGTGAACGATCCCCAGTACGCGGGGGTCTACGACGACGGTGCGACGTACCAGGAGGCCCCCTGCGACGGCGCGCAGCCATCGAGCAACTACTACGCCCCGGCCGGCGGCCAGACCTACGTCTACAACGGTCAGGCGTACCAGTACGCGCCGTACAACGGCTATGGCTACCAGCCCTCGTACAATTACGTCCCGGTGCGCCGTCCTTATTACAACGGCGGGTACTGGCAGCGGCCCTGGCGGCGGCACCACGGCTACCGCGTGTTCGTTCCCCCACCGGCCCGCTGGTAGCCCCCTGACGAAGCTTCTGCCTCCGCAACTCCTTCTCTCTCCTTGGCGACGTAGCGCAGGTCGGTTCAGCCGGGCCGGTGATCGGCGGGGCCGGTCTGCCCCTGGGTGAGGTTGTAAGCCGTGCCGATGAGCGCCAGGTGGCTGAACGCCTGGGGGAAGTTGCCGAGCATGCGGCCGGCCCCGGGGTCGTACTCCTCGGCCAGGAGGCCCACGTCGTTGCGCAGATCGAGGAGCCGCCGGAAGAGCCGCTCGGCCTCGTCCCGGCGATTCATGAGTGCATAGCAGTCCGCGAGCCAGAAGCTGCAGGCCAGGAACACGCCCTCCCGGCCGGGGAGTCGGTCGAGGTTGCCCGAGCCGCCGGTGTGGTGCGTCTCGCCGCTCGGGTAGCGGCGCACGAGGCCGTCGTGCAGGAGCTCGCGCTCGATGGCCGCGACCGTGCCCACCACGCGCGGCTCCGTGGGCGGGAGGAAGCCCACGATCGGGATGAGGAGCGAGCTCGCGTCGAGCGTCTGGCTGCCATAGGCCTGGGTGAAGGTGTTGCGGGACGTGTCGAAGCCCCGCTGGCAGACCTCGGCGTGGATCTGATCGCGCAACTTCCGCCAGCGCCCGACCGGACCTTCGAGGCCGAGCTGCTCGATGCTCCGCACCGCGCGGTCAAAGGCCACCCACGCCATCACCTTGGAGTAGGTGAAATGCTGCTCGGGCCCGCGGATCTCCCAGAGCCCCCGATCCGGCCGCGACCAGTTCGACTCGAGGAACTCCATCAGCTTGAGCTGCAGCTGCCAGGCGTCCGGCTTGGGCGCGATGCCAGTGCGGTGCGCCTGGTACATGGCGTCCATGACCTCGCCATACACGTCGAGCTGGAGCTGCTCGACCGCGGCGTTACCCACCCGCACGGGCCGCGAGTTCTCGTAGCCGGGCAGCCAGGGGAGGTCGTTCTCCTCGATGCGGCGCTCCCCGGCGAGGCCGTACAGGATCTGCAGCTTGGAGGGGTCGCCGGCCACGGCGCGCAGGAGCCAGTCGCGCCAGGCCTCGGCCTCCTCCTGGAATCCGCCGAGCATGAGCGCGTAGAGCGTGAACGTGGCATCGCGCAGCCAGCAGTAGCGATAGTCCCAGTTGCGCACCCCGCCGAGCTCCTCGGGCAGCGACGTGGTCGGGGCGGCGACGATGCCCCCGGTCGGGGCATAGGTGAGGGCCTTGAGGACGACCTGCGAGGCGATGACCTCCTCCTCCCACGGCCCCTCGTACGTGCTCCGCTCGGCCCAGCGCTGCCACCAATCCGTCGTGGCCTCGAGCTCGGGCACGGCGTCGAGGCGCTCGGGCGGCGGCTCGTGGGAGGGGTACCAGGTGAGGACAAAGGGCACGCGCTCGCCCTCGGCCACCTCGAACTCGGCGACGGTCGTGAGGTCCTTGCCGCGGGTCGGGACGCCGGCGCGCAGGCGCAGGGCGTCGGGACCGGCGATCGCCTGCAAGCCCCCGTCGTCCTTCTGCACCCAGGGGACGATGGAGCCGTAATCGAAGCGGATGATGAGCTCCATCGCCATCGGCACCCGTCCGCGCACGCCCTCGACCAGGCGCACGATGTCGGGATCCTTGCCGCGGGGGGGCATGAAGTCGATGGCGCGCACCACGCCGTCCGCGGTCGTGAACTCGGTCTCGAGCACGAGCGTGCCCCGGCGATAGCGCCGCCGCACCTCGTGGACGTCACTCCGGGGGGCGAGCCGCCAGCTGCCGTGCTCGGGCGTCCCGAGGAGCGCCGCGAAGCAGGCGCCGGAGTCGAAGCGCGGGAAGCACAGCCAGTCGATGGAGCCGTCCCGGCCGACCAGGGCCGCGGCCTGTGTGTCGCTGATGAGCGCGTAGTCTTCGATCCGCAGGGGCATGGAGTTCCCGTCGCCGGATCCGCCGGGGGGCGATGCGATGCGATGGGCGGAAGGGCTCTTCATGTCTTGGAGGCCGAGGAGGGCGCCTGCAATGGCGGGGTGGGGGGAAGCGGAGCGCCTTCGATGTCCACGGAGACGGCCGTTGCGCGCCGCTCCGGGTCGGGCCACTTTGGAGACGTTCATCTCGACCAGCCAATCCTTGTCGAGGTCGACGTCTTGGATGTCGAGGTCGACGTTTGGGGTGTCGAAATCGACCGCCGGGCAACGAGGATCTCCCGAAGCTCTACGCCAAGACGCGCGAGTACCGCTCGGCGGTCGCCAACAAGGCGGTCAAGACGCGGCGCAAGAACGAGGCGGCGAACGCCTCGGGCGAGCCGACCCCCGGCAAGAAGTCGGCGTCACGGCGCTCGGCGAAGGCCAAGGCGCAGGCGGCGGCCAGCACGCAGCCGGTCGCCCCGGCGCAGCCAGCCGCCAGCGACACGCCGAACCCGGCACCGCGCAGGAGTAGTCTGACGCGGTCGCCAACCTCCGGCGGAGCGGCCTGAGCTCCGCGCCTCTACTCGACCCGTCGCAGGGCGAGTGTTCCCACCCCCCATCCTTCCATGAGCATCGGGTGACGGCTTGGCTTCTCTCCTCCCGGAGGAGCCCAGCCGGACCGACGAGCGATCCGCCCGCTTCGTTTCGATCCTTGTTCAATGTGCGGGGCCTTCGCGCCCCGCGGGCTCATCTTGCGCCCGGCGCCGGGCCGCGCGGCGAGGCCATGACGGGGTTGCCGCCGTTCGAGCCGAGGAGGAGGGTGTGCCAGCGCTTGACCTGGGCGGCGTCGCCGGCGCGGGCGCCCCACTCCCAGTGCGCCGTGCGCGTGGCGGTGAGATCTTCGGCGTCGCGCCAGCGGCCGACAAACGGGCTCCGGCGCTTCACCTTGAGCCGCAGGTCGGCGGCGCAACAGTTGTGGCAGAAGGCTGCGTCGCCGTCGGGGTCGATGTACTCGGCCAGGATGGTGTCGTCGGCGCGGCAGCGCAGCTCCGCCTCGACGCGCACCTCGGGCCGCACGCCCGCGATCTGGTAGAGGCCGGTCTGGTAGTGCGAGCGGTTGAGCGGCACCCGCCAGGGCTGGTTGAACTCGAGGATCTCGCCGTCGAGGTACAGGGTGAAGACGGTCATGCGCGGCAGGATGACGGCGCCGCGCTTGATCCGCGCGCTGATGGACTCGAACACGGCGCGCCGCCCGCCGTCAAAGGCGTTGCAGTGCGACCAGGCCCACTGGTAGGCGTGCTTGCGGCCCCAGAGGTGGGTCTGGCCCGCGGGGTCGCCGCCGAACTCGTAGTGGCGGCCATCCACCACGATGCGGCCGTGGACGGCCACGTCGAGGTTGGGCGAGAGGACCTTGGTGTCGCCGAGCGAGCCGCGATAGAGGAGGGCGGGCAGGTGGTGGTGCACGCGCTCGGCCGGGCGCCAGGAGAGATCCCAGCTCACGTCGTGCCCGGCGCCCTCGATCGCTCCACGGATGCCATCGTGGCGCTGGGTGGCGCCGGCGATGGTGACCGAGAAGGGGGCGGGGGAGGCCTGGAACGCGGTGAGATCGTGGCGGCGGTGGATGCCGAAGTTGCTGTCCGGGGCCGCGGGGTCGAAGCGGGCGAACCACAGCTGAACATACGGCTCGCCGCGGCCCGGCACCGGGGCCGACAGGGTGTAGCGGATCCAGAAACCCGTGCGGGTCGCGAGGTGGGACAAGGTGGTGTACCAGACCTCGTAATGGCCGGGCCGGTAGTCCCACACCATTTGGTTGTCCCGCTCGGTCGACATGGCCGCTATATATCACGCTCATGTCTTCTGACTTGACCGCGCTCCTGGTGCGCCAGGGCGAGCATGACGTGGAATCGATCGAGCGGACCCTGCGCCAGGTGGGCTACATGGACGTCTGGCTGCGCATCGTCCCGCTCAAGGACTTGAACCTGCTGCAGATCGAGCTCTGGGACTCACAGGGGCGACCGGCGATCCAGCCGGCCCTGGTGTCGGCCCTGTCGGCCGAGGGCAAGCGTGCGACGTTCGTCCACGTGAACCACCAGGCCCCGCAGGCGCTGGTGCACGCCTTCGTCGGCGGGCAGGAGACCCTGGGCTGGGTCGGCGACCCCAAGGATCTCGAGGCGCACCTCATCGCCTCGGTGGGGCACCGCCTGGCCGAGCTCGTGGGTGCCGATGATGGCAGCCGGATCGGGCCGGGGGTGGCGGCCTCGGCCACGTGCGGCGTGGTGCGCGGGCGCGTGATCGGCGCGCCGCGCGGCATGCCGCTCATGCTGGACAGCTTTTACTTCCATGACGCGGGCACGGACCTCGACAAGGGGGATCGGGTGGCGCTCATCGCCTTCGACGGCGCGGCGCTCAAGCGCGCCTGGGAGAGCGTCCCGGGCCGGCAGCTCGCCGAGCGCGTGGCCGCCATGCCCGACGCGGTGTATGGCCCGCTCACGGCCGCCCGCGACGCCGCGGTGGAGGCGCTCGGGACGCTCGGGGACCAGACGCCGGCCGCGGCCGGCCTCACCTCGCTGCCGGCCCTCGAGCTCCTCACGCTGTCGGTCTCCTGCCTCTATGCCGGCGGGGAGCCGATGCGCTTCATCGACGAGCGCTTCCTGCCGCTGTTCTCGCTGGCCCCCGGGGACCCGGTGTTCGATCCGGACGAGCTCGAATCGCTCGACGCGGGCATCACCCTGCTCGAGGCCATGGTCGAGGTGCTGCCCTACGCCTCGCCCGAGGGGCAGATGCTCGAGCAGGTGGGGGACGACGAGCTCGGGCCGCTCGCGCCCTGGGCCAGGCCAGGGGAGGAGTACGTGGGGTCGCTGTTCGTCTTGCAGTCCGACCGCCTGCGCAAGCTCCTCACGACCACGAACGCGCAGCAGATCGGTGGCCGCGCCCAGGCGTTCGCCCGTGCCTGGTGGGCCGCCCGCGCCGGCCAGACCGAGGAGGGTTTCCCTGACTGGGAGCGCGCGCTCCTCGAGCGTGGCAAGGCCGAGTGGGACCGGTTCGGGCGCACCTGGGCCGAGTGGCTGGTGGTGCTCGATCTGTCGGAGAAGAACAAGCTCGACGTGGCGCTCTGGTTCTACGGCGGGGCCC